>NZ_JBEPJZ010000002.1:654960-982441 GCF_040496035.1 Agromyces sp. SYSU T00194
ACGTCGCCGACGATCGGCACGTCGGCCGTGCGGATCTTGGAGATCTCGGCCGGGTCGATGTCGACGTGCACGACCTTCGCGTTCGGGGCGAACAGCGCGGCCTTGCCGGTCACGCGGTCGTCGAAGCGGGCGCCGAGCGCGATGAGCAGGTCGGCCTCCTGCAGCGCGAGCACTGCGGGCACCGTGCCGTGCATGCCGGGCATGCCGAGGTGCTGCGGGTGCGAGTCGGGGAACGCGCCGCGCGCCATGAGCGTCGTCACGACGGGAGCGTGCGTCGTCTCGGCGAGCGTGATCAGCTCCTCCGAGGCGCGGCCGCGGATCACGCCGCCGCCGACGTACAGCACCGGCTTCTTCGCCTCGGCGAGCAGCTGCGCCGCAGCCTGCACCTGCTTGCCGTGCGCCTTGGTGATCGGGCGGTAGCCGGGCAGGTCGATCTTCGGCGGCCAGCTGAACTGCAGCGTGTCCTGCTGGGCGTCCTTCGTGATGTCCACGAGCACCGGTCCCGGGCGGCCGGTCGAGGCGATGTGGTACGCCGCCGCGATGGTCGACGGGATCTCCTCGGCGCGCTTGACCAGGAACGAGTGCTTGGTCACGGGCATGGTGATGCCGACGATGTCGGCCTCCTGGAAGGCATCCGTGCCCATCAGGTTCGAGAAGACCTGCCCGGTGATCGCCAGCAGCGGCACCGAGTCCATGTGCGCGTCGGCGATCGCGGTGACGAGGTTCGTCGCGCCGGGGCCGGAGGTGGCGATCGCGACGCCGACCTTGCCGGTCGCCGAGGCGTAGCCCTCGGCTGCGTGGCCGGCGCCCTGCTCGTGGCGCACGAGGATGTGGTTGATGTCGGGCGCGTCGAGGAGCGGGTCGTAGACGGGGAGGATCGCCCCGCCGGGCAGGCCGAAGACGTCGCGGATGCCGAGCATCTCGAGCGAGCGGACGACGGCCTGGGCTCCGGTCAGGGTCTCCGGCGCCGATGGGCGCGCGGCAGCGGGCGTGGGCACGGTGGTCGAGTCCGTGGACATGCGGTTCCTGTTCTGGTGCGAAAGCGTGCGGATGCGTGCGAGCCTCAGCCCGTGGTCGCGCCTTCTGCGGCCGAGCGCACGAGCTTCGAGTACTTCGCGAGGACGCCACGGGTATAGCGCGGGGGAAGCGGTGCCCAGCCGTCGCGGCGGGCTGCCAGCTCTGCGTCGTCGACCAGTAGGTCGATGCTGCGAGCTGCGATATCGACCCGTATCAGATCACCATCGCGCACGAAGGCGATCGGACCTGCGTCGACCGCTTCGGGTGCTACGTGGCCGATGCACAGGCCGGTTGTGCCGCCTGAGAATCGACCGTCCGTCAAGAGTAGTACATCTTTTCCGAGCCCGGCGCCCTTGATGGCCGCCGTGATGGCGAGCATCTCGCGCATGCCCGGCCCGCCCTTCGGGCCCTCGTAGCGGATGACCACCACGTCGCCCGCGGCGATCTCGCCGTTCGTGAGCGCGTCCATCGCGGCCCGCTCGCGCTCGAACACGCGCGCGGGGCCCTCGAAGGTCGCCGCGTCGAAGCCGGCCGTCTTCACGACCGCGCCGTCGGGCGCCATGGAGCCGTGCAGGATCGTCAGGCCGCCGGTCTCGTGGATCGGGTCGTCGAGCGAGCGGAGCACCTCGCCGTCGAGCGGCTCGATATCCATCTCGGCGAGGTTCTCGGCGAGGGTCTTCCCGGTGACCGTGAGCGCGTCGCCGTGCATGAGGCCCGCGTCGAGCAGGGCCTTCATGAGCACGGGCAGGCCGCCACGACGGTCGACGTCGTTCATGACGTACTTGCCGAACGGCTTGAGGTCGCCGATGTGCGGCACCTTCGAGCCGATGCGGTTGAAGTCGGCGAGGGTGAGCTCGACGTCCGCCTCGCGGGCGATCGCGAGCAGGTGCAGCACGATGTTCGTCGAGCCGCCGAGCGCCATGCCCACCGCGATGGCGTTCTCGAACGCCTCCTTGGTGAGGATCTGCCGGGCGGTGATGCCCTGCTTCAGCATCTCGACCACGGCCTCGCCCGAGCGGTGCGCGAAGTAGTCGCGACGGCGGTCGGCCGAGGGCGGCGACGCCGAGCCGGGCAGGCTCAGCCCGAGCGCCTCGGCGACGGAGGCCATCGTGTTGGCGGTGTACATGCCGCCGCAGGCGCCCTCGCCCGGGGCGAACGCGCACTCGATGCGCTTGGCGTCGGCCTCGCTCATCTTGCCCGCCTTGACCGCTCCCACGGCCTCGAACGAGTCGATGATCGTGATGTCCTTCTCGGTGCCGTCAGACAGGCGCACCCACCCGGGTGCGATCGATCCGGCGTAGAGGAACACCGAAGCCAGGTCGAGGCGCGCCGCGGCCATGAGCATGCCGGGGATCGACTTGTCGCAGCCCGCGAGCAGCACCGAGCCGTCGAGGCGCTCCGCCTCCATGACGACCTCGACCGAGTCGGCGATGACCTCGCGCGAGACGAGCGAGAAGTGCATCCCCTCGTGCCCCATCGAGATGCCGTCGGAGACGGAGACCGTGCCGAACTGCAGGGGGTACCCGCCGCCGGCGTGCACGCCCTCCTTCGCGGCCTGCGCGAGGCGGCCGAGCGAGAGGTTGCAGGGCGTGATCTCGTTCCACGAGCTCGCGATGCCGATCTGCGGCTTGTCCCAGTCCGCATCCCCCATGCCGACCGCCCGGAGCATGCCCCGGGAGGTGGTGGCTTCGATGCCGTCGGTGACGACGCGACTACGCGGTTTGGGATCGAACTGGGGCATGCCTGCAGTCTATTGCCAAGCGGATGCCTCGGTCGGCGCACGCCCGCTGGGCAGGGTGCTCGGCCGTGGCCGCGCCCGCCGGGCCGCCTGCGGCGCGATCAGCGCGCCGCGCGGAGCTCGGCGAGGAGCTCCAGCATGCGATCGACGTCGTCGGTGCCGCGCACGCGGTAGCGCGCGAACGTGCGGCCCTGGCCGACCTTCACGCCGACGTCGCCGGGCTCGAGCGCCGCGAAGCCGTCCTCGTCGGTCACGTCGTCGCCGACGTAGAGCACGGCCGTGGCGCCGGTGTGCTGGCGCAGGCGTGCGACGGCGTCGCCCTTGGTGCTCGACCGCACGGCGAACTCGAGCACGTTCTTGCCCTCGCGGAGCGTCAGGTCGGGCAGCGCCTGGGTGACCTTCGCGCGCGCCGAGCGTTGCGCCTTGTCGCCGGCCGACGCGCTGAGCTTGCGCGTGTGCAGCGCGAGGCCCGCGGGCTTCTCCTCGATCCAGGCGCCCGGCGCCTTCTCGACGACGCCCTCGAGGATCTCCGCGAGCGTGCGCAGGTCGGAGATCTCCGACTGGTGCAGGTCGAGCGCGCCCTCGCCGCCGGCGAACTGCAGCTCGACGCCGTGCGAACCGGCGAGCAGGACGTCGTCGTGCGGGTCGGAGACGTGGCGGAGGCTGTCGATCGCCCGCCCCGAGACGAACGCGACCGCGGTGTCGGGGGCGCCCAGGAGCCGCTCGATCGAACGCCTCGCGCCGTCGGAGGCGCGCGCGTCGTCGGGCACGTCGACGTGCGGGGCGAGGGTGCCGTCGAAGTCGAGCGCCACGAGGAGCCGCTCGGTCGTGGCGAGCCGTTCGAGCGCCTTGCCGAGTTCATCCCGGATGCCCGGGCGGATCGTCGCGTTGCCCGTGAGCGTTTCGAGGAAGTCGGCCGACCAGCGGGCGACGTCGTAGTCGCGCACGCGACGGCGGAGCGCGCGCATGCGGCGGGCGCGTTCCTTGCGCGGCATGTGCGCGGCCTCGACCATGCGGTCCTTCAGGCCCTCGATGTCGTGCGGGTTCACCAGCACCGACTGGCGCAGCTCGTCGGCGGCACCCGCGAACTCGCTGAGGAGGAGCACGCCGTCCTCGTCGAACCGGGAGGCGACGTACTCCTTGGCGACGAGGTTCATGCCGTCCCGCAGCGCGGTCACGAGCATCACGTCGGCGGCGAGGTACAGCGCGGCCATCTCCTCGCGCGGGTAGCCGTGGTGCAGGTAGGCGATGGCCTGGTGGCTGATCGTCGAGTAGTCGCCGTTCAGCCGTCCGACGGTGAGCTCGATCTCGTCGCGCAGCTGGCGGTACGTCTCGACGCGCTCGCGCGACGGGCTCGCGACCTGCACCAGCGAGGCATCCGCCACGCTCAGCCGCCCGTCGCGCAGCAGCTCGCCGAACGCCTTCAGCCGGTGCCGGATGCCCTTGGTGTAGTCGAGCCGGTCGACGCCGAGCATCACGGTCTTCGGGTTGCCGAGCCCCTCGCGGATCTCCTTCGCGCGCGCCTGCACGTCGGGACGGCGCGCGAGCTGCTCGAAGCCCTCGGCGTCGATCGAGATCGGGAAGTGGCGGGCGATCACGCGGCGCACCTCGCCGCCCTGCTCGGGCACCTCGACGACCGCGCCCCGGGTCGTGTACCCGTACAGGCGCCGCACGGCGCGCTGGAAGTTGCCCGCGTCGGCCTGGCGCTGGAACCCGATGACGTCGGCGCCGAGCAGCCCCTCGATGACCTGGCGACGCCAGGGCAACTGCGAGTAGATGCCGTATGCCGGGAACGGGATGTGGTTGAAGAAGCCGATCACGAGGTCGGGGCGCGCCTCGCGCAGCATCTTCGGCACGAGCTGCAGCTGGTAGTCCTGCACCCACACGGTCGCACCCTCGTCGGCGGCACGCGCCGCGGCCTCCGCGAAACGGCGGTTGACCCGCACGTACGCGTCCCACCACTCGCGGTGGTACGTGGGCGGTGCGATCACGTCGTGGTAGAGCGGCCAGAGCGTGTCGTTCGAGAAGCCCTCGTAGTACTCCTGGATCTCGTCCTCGCCGAGCGGCACGGGGATGATCGAGATGCCGTCGTTCTCGAACGGCGCGAACTCGCGGTCGGCGACGCCGGCCCAGCCGACCCAGGCGCCGTCGGCGGCCCGCATGATGGGCTCCAGCGCGGTCACGAGCCCGCCGGGCGACGTCCTCCACCCCGGCGATCCGTCGGGCTGCTCGTCGTAGTCGACCGGCAGCCGGTTCGACACGATCACCATCGAGTACACGTCGTCGGAATGGGGCTTGTCGGACTGCTGGTTCACGCAGGTGTTCCTTCCGCGCGGCTCGAGGAGCCGCATCGTGACATCGCCCACAGGCTAACAGTCGGCCCGCGCGGAGGGGTTCTCCGAGGATGCTCCCCGTCGTCATCCGCCGTTCACACGAGCCGTCCTAGACTTCGGCTGATGATCCCGATCGGCATGAGCACGACGTGCGTCTACCCCCTCCCGCCCGCGGACGCGTTCCGCGAGGCCGCGGAGGTCGGCTTCGACGGCGTCGAGGTGATGGTGACGCAGGAGGAGACGACGCAGGACGCCTCGGCGCTGCTCGCGCTCGCCGACCGGCACGGGCTGCCGGTGCTGTCGATCCACGCGCCGGTGCTGCTGCTCACGCACTTCGTGTGGGGCCGCGACCCGCGCGTCAAGCTCGAGCGCACGGCCGCGCTGGCGCGCGACACCGGGGCGGACACCGTGGTGGTGCATCCGCCGTTCCGCTGGCAGGCGGGGTACGCCGAGCAGTTCCTCGACATCGTGCGCGAGATCTCCGGCGAATACGGCGTGCACATCGCCGTGGAGAACATGTTCCCGTGGCGGGTCGCCGGCCGGAACATGAAGGCCTACGCGCCCGGGCCCGACCCGCGCGCGATGGACTGCGACGCGGTCACGCTCGACTTCTCGCACGCAGCGCTGTCGGGCGTCGACGGGCGCGAGTTCGCACGTGAGGTCGGCGGGCGCCTGCGGCACATCCACCTCTGCGACGGATCGGGCAGCAGCGACGACGGCCGCATCTTCGACGAGCACCTGCTGCCCGGTCGTGGCACGCAGCCGGTCGCCGAGACCCTGCGCGACCTCGCCGACGCCGGCTGGGACGGCCAGGTCGCCGCGGAGGTCAACACCCGCAAGGCGCGCACCGAGGACGAGCGCCTCGAACTGCTGCGCGAGACCCTCGACTTCGCGCGCCTGCACACGGCGCCGCGCCCGGTCGCCTCCCCGGTGGCCGACGAGCCCGACTGACCCGTCCCCGCCTCACGCCGCCGCGGCGGGCGCGGTCAGCGACCGGCGAGCGACGCCGACGCGAAGCCGAACGCGCGCGCGCCGCGGCGGCGTGCCACGAGCAGCGCCGTGCCCAGCGCGCCGAACACCCCGAACGCCGCGAGCACGAGCGCCGGGCCCGCGACGGCCGAGCCGCCGACGCCGGCCACGATCGCCTGCATGCCCGCGACCGCCCAGGTCAGCGGCAGGAACGGGCTGATCGCCTGGAACGGGGCGCTCAGGATCTCGACCGGGAAGAGGCCGCCGGCCGCCAGCAGCTGCACGGCGAGCAGCACGAGCGAGACGACCATGCCGAGCCGGCCGAGCCACGTCGCGAGGAACGCGTGCAGCGCCATGAAGACCAGCGCGACGAGCCCGGCGAACGCGAGCGTCTGCGGCAGCATCGACCAGCCGACGCCGAGCGACACGTGCAGCAGCACGGTCGCCACGGCCGCCTGCGCGAGGCCGACGACGCCGGCGCGCGCGAGCCCGCGGAACACGATGCGCCCGGTCGGCGCGGTGCTGCGCAGCTCCGCGGGCGTCACCGGGCGGAAGAAGAGGAACAGGGCGAGCGCGCCGACCCAGAGGCCGACCGGCAGGAAGAACATGCCGACCGCGCCGCCGATGGTCGGGATGGGGTTCGCGCGCTCGGCGGTCATCGCCACGGGCTCCGCGATCACCGCGGCCGTCGCATCCGGGTCGATCTCGGCGAACGCGCTCGCCTCGTCGGCGCCGGAGACGAGCCCGTCGGCGAGCGCATCGGCGCCGGTCGACAGCTCCCCGGCACCGGATGCCGCGCCGGACGTGCCGTCCGCGAGCTGACGCGTGCCGTCGGCGAGCTGCGAGGCGCCGCCGGCCAGCTGGTCGGCGCCGCCCGCGAGCTGCCATGCCCCGTCGGCGAGCTGCACGGCACCGCCGGCCGCACCGCTCGACGCCGACGACAGCTGCGCGAGGCCGCCGGCGAGCGCGTCGAGGCCCGACGCGAGCTCGTCGGCGCCGCCGCGCACGTCGCCGGATCCGGCCGCGACCTGCGCAGCGCCGTCGGCGAGGTCGGCCGCGCCCGCCTGGGTGGCGTCGACCGCGGCGGTGACGCTCGGCACGAGTCCGGGCTGCGTGGGCGTGCCGGTCTCCCCCGCGACGGCGAGCGCCTGCAGGCCCTGGCTCGTCGCGGTCGGGGTGCCGAGCAGCTGCGCCGCACCCGGGACGCCGGCGGCGTCGGCCGCCGCGAGCACCTGCTCGAGCTGCGGCGCGAGCTGCGCGAACTGGTCGGAGGCGGTACGCACGCCGCCCACGTAGTCGGTGACGCCGACCGTGAGCGCGTCGAGTCCCTGCGCGGGGTCCGACACGCCGGCGGAGAACGCCGCGGCGCCGGATGCCACCTGGTCGACGCCGTCGGCGTACAGGCCGACCCCGTCGGCGTATGCGTGGGCGCCCGCCGCGGCATCCGCAGCGCCCGTCGCCGAGGCGGACACGCCACCGGCCAGCTGGTCGAGCCCGGAGGCGAGCCCATCGACCCCGCCTGCGATCTCCCCTGCACCGGCGGCGGTCGCGGCCGCACCTCCGGCCGTCGCGGCGACGCCGTCGGCGGTGGCATCCGCCCCGCTCGCCAGCCCGTCGAGCCCCGAGGCGAGCCCGTCGACCCCGTCGGCGAGCTGCGTGGCACCGTCCGCCGCGTCGCCGAGCGAACCGGCGGTCGTCTGCAGCCCGCCGTAGAGCCCGGCGAGCACCTGCTCGGTGATCGCGCGGCCGAAGGCGTTCGACATGGCGTCGCCGACCGACTGCGCGACCGAGCCCGTCAGGTACGCGTGTGCGTCGTCGGTGCGGATCGTGAGGCCCGCCTGCGTCGGGTCGGTACCCGACACCGAGGAGATCGACGCCGAGAAGTCCTCCGGAATGGTCAGCACGGCGTAGGCGCTGCCGTCGGCGAGCGCGTCGGCGGCCTCCTCGTCGTTCGAGATCGTCCAGTCGAAGCCCGCCATGTCGGGCCCGGTGAGCTCGGTCACGAGCAGGCGCCCGGCGAGCACGACCTGTTCCTCGCCGGCGTCGTCGGTGGTGGTCACCATCTCGTCGTTGTTCACTACGATCGCGGGGATCGCCTCGAGCTGGTCGTCGCCGCCGGCGATGGCGGCGGTGACGATGCCCGCGACGGCGAGCGGCACGGCGACGATCGCGGCGATCACGATCGCGAGCCGGGTGCGGCGGCGGGCGGCGGAGCGTCCGCCGGCCTGGTCGAGTGCGGTGGTCATCGGAGGCGGGCCTTCCGGTCGAGCGTGAGGGGGGCGAGGTCGAGGGTGCGGCGCTCCCGTCGGGTGGGCAGTGCGTCCGCGGTGTCGTCGGCACCGCCGACGACGAGGGTCACGGCGCCGGGAACGAGGCGGTCGAGCAGGGCGGCCCAGTCGGCGTGGCGTGCCGCGGGCACGGCGTCGTCGAGCTCGACGACGAGCAGGTCGGGATGCTCCGCGAGGGCGGCCGTCACCTGCACGGCGGCACGCGCGACGGGGTCGAGCGTGCCCAGCGGGCGCTCCGGGTCGACCTCGACGCCGCTGGCGTGCAGGCGGTCGAGTGCCCGGTCGGTGGCGGCGGATGCCCCGGCGAGCCGCCACCAGGCGGCGGCCGCGTCGGCCCGCTCGGCGACGACCTCGCGCACGGTGCGGTGACCGTCCGCGGCGGCGCCGGGCAGGTCGACGATCGCGACGCGACGCAGGACGCGCGGTGCGTCGGACGGGAGCGGCGAGCCGAGCACGTGCAGGCGCCCGGCGACGGGGTCGAGGCGCCCGGCGAGCGTCGCGCCGACGATGCGCCGGGCCGCGGGCGCGCCCGTCACGTGCAGCACTCCGCCGGCGGGCACGGCGACATCGACCGGGCCGATCGGCTCGTCCGCCAGGCCGAACACCGCTGCCTCGGCCCCGATCGCCCCGCCGTCGCGGGCCGCCCAGTTCGCGTCGTCGAGGTGGTGGCGCAGCCCCTCGCCCTCGATGTCGACGTCGGGCAGCAGCTTCGCGAGCGGCACAGGCAGCCACCAGGCGGCGCGTCCGGCGAGTGCCATCGCGGCGGGCACGAGGGTCATGCGCACGAGGAACGCGTCGAACGCCACGCCCACGGCGAGCGCGAACGCGATGCCCTTGATGACGCCCGACCCTTCGGGCACGAACGCGAAGAAGACGAAGAACATGATGAGCGCGGCGGCGGTCACCACGCGCGCGGCGTGCTGGAAGCCGTGCACGACCGACTGCCGCGGCCGGCCGGTGCGCACGTACTCCTCGCGCATGCCGGAGACGAGGAACACCTGGTAGTCCATCGCGAGGCCGAACAGCACCGCCATGAGGATGATCGGCAGGAAGCTGAGGATCGGCCCGGGCTCGACGTGCAGGAGGTCGGCGAACCAGCCCCACTGGAAGATCGCCACGGTGGCGCCGATCGCGGCGAACGCCGACAGCAGGAAGCCGAGCGCCGCGGTGAGGGGCACGTAGAGCGACCGGAACACGACCATGAGCAGCAGCACCGAGAGCCCGACCACGATGAGCGCGAACGGGATGAGCGCGTCGGAGAGCCGGTTGGAGATGTCGATCGAGATCGCGGTGTACCCGGTGACGGCGATCGGGGTGCCGAACTCGTCGGCGATCTCGGGTTCGAGCTCGCGGATCGACTCGACGAGCGCCTTGGTCTGCGGGTCGTCGGGCGCGGTCTCGGGGATGACGCGGATGATCGCGGTGTCGACCGTGGCGTTCGGGATGCCGTCGGCGACGTACTCGACGCCGTCGAGCTGGGCGATGCGGGCGCCGATCGCGTCGAGGTCGTCGAACACGTCGGTCGTCTGGGTGATGTCGACCGTGATGACGAGCGGCCCGTTGTAGCCGGGGCCGAAGCCCTCCGCCATGAGGTCGTAGGCCTCGCGGGTCGGCGTCCCCTCGGGCTCGGAGCCGCTCGTCGGCAGGTTGAGGTCGAGGCTCAGCGCCGGCACCGCGGCGACGCCGAGCACCCCGACGACGGCGAGGGCGGCCACGATCGGCGCCTTCAGCACGCCGTCGACCCAGCGGCGGCCGAGCGGACGCGAGCCGCCCTCGTCGGCGGCGAGCGCGCGGCGCGCGGTGCGTCCGCCGGGCTTCGGCGCGAGGCGCCCCTTGGCCAGCCCCATGACCGCAGGCAGCAGCGTGGTGGCGCAGAGCACCGCCACGAGCACCGCGAGCGCGGCCGACAGGCCCATCACCGACAGGAACGGGATGCCGACCACGAGCAGTCCGAGCAGCGCGATGATCACAGTGAGCCCGGCGAAGACCACGGCGCCACCGGCCGTCGCCACCGCTTCGGCGGCCGAGTCCTCGGGGTCGGCGCCGCGCGCGAGCTGGGTGCGATGGCGCGACAGGATGAACAGCGCGTAGTCGATGCCGACCGCGAGCCCGATCATGACGGCGAGCATGGGGGCGGTGCTCGACACGGTCGTGAACGCGGCGGCGATGGAGATGCCGCCGAACGCGACGCCCACGCCCACGAGCGCGCCGAGCAGCGGCATGCCGGCGGCGAGCAGCGAGCCGAACGTGATGACGAGCACGACGGCGGCGAAGATCACGCCGAACGCCTCGGTGATGGTGAGGCCGAACTCGGTCTCCTGGAACACGTCGCCGCCGAACGCGACCAGCAGGCCGGCATCCTCGCCGACGGCCGCCGTGTCGGTGACGGCCTCGATCTGCGCGTCGGTCACGTCGGTGACCTGCCCGTCGAACTGCACCTGGATATAGGCGGTGCGCCCGTCGCCGGAGACCGCGTTGCCGGCGTACTCGTCGAACGGGCTGGTGGCGGATGCCACGCCGTCGACGCCCTCCAGCTCGTCGGTCATCTCCTCGATGGCCGACCGGTACGGCTCCGACTCGACGATGCCGCCCTCGGGCGCCTGCACGATGGCGTTGGCCGATGCCCCGGCGGTCTGCGGGAAGACGGCTTCGAGCGTGTCGAGCGCGTCCTGCGACTCGGTGCCGGGAATCGCGTACGACTCCTGGAGCTGGCCGCCGAGGGCGACCCCGCCGCCCACGAGCGCGCCGAGCACGACGACCCAGCCGACGATGACGAGCCAGGCGCGCCGGTACGAGAACCGGCCGATCCGGTGCAGGAGCAGTGCCACGGGAGTTCCTTATCGCTGTGCGGTGACGGGTTGGAGCAGTTCGCCGACGATGCGGTTGAGCGCCGGCCGGACCACGTCGTCCTGGGCGAACTCGGTCTCGCCGCGGTACGTCATGCCGGAGGCCAGGGCGTAGGCGGCGCCGCCGAGCGCGATGCCGAAGCGCAGCCGGTCCTCGGCGTTGGGACGCTGGGCGAAGATGAGGTCGGTGAGCCGCCGGATGACGGCGTCGGTGCGATCGCACAGCGGGATGCCGACGAGCGAGGTGCGGTGGTTGATGAAGGTGAACAGCTCGAGCCGGTGCGCGAGCAGCACGTCGATGAACCGTTCGCGGAACCGCACCCAGGCGTCGGCGTCGAGGTCGGATGCCTCGAGCTCGCCGACGACCGAGTCGAGCGCCTCGAGGGCGGGCGCGACGGCCGCCTCGAGCAGCGCCTCCTTCGACCCGAAGTGGTACAGCACGCTCGACTTCGCGTAGCCCGCGTCGTCGGCGATCTGCTGGAGCGAGGCGCCGCCGAAGCCGCTCGCCGCGAAGTGCCGCAGGGCGGCCAGGCGCAGTTCGTCGCTCGGGCGCGTGCGGCCCGCGGGCGTCGTCGTGGTCACCACAGCAGCGTAGGCTGACCGATCGGTCAGGAACTGTCCGATCGGTCGGATTCGAAGGTTGCTCTCAGGCTCGCGTCACATGGCGGTAGCGTGGGGCGCATGCGCAAGTACCTCTTCAGCGGTGCAGTGATCAGTTCGCTCGTGAGCGGCGTCGGCGTGATCCGCGCGACGGCCAGCGGGCCGAGGGACTGGCGGCTGGCGCTGATGTGGGTCGCCTGGGCGGCGAGCCTCGCGGTCGCGATCGGCACGGTCGCCGACGAGTACGCGCTGGAGGAGCTCGAGGACTGAGGTCCGGCCTCGCCGCCGTCCACAGGGGCGGCGTGTCGGGGATGCGGGAGCGCGGCGGCATACGACACTGGTTGCAGCAGTCGTACCACTCCCGGAAGGGGCCCGCATGTTCCGCCGCCGTCGGCGCCGCAAGGCGCGAGCCGCCGCAGCCGCCGAGGCGACGCCGAAGCAGATCACCCTGACCGGCGAGCAGGTGTTCGACCTGCTGAACGCGCGGCTCGCGGAGTTCATCGGCGCGTCGGGCACCTGGACGCTGGTGCGCCGCACCGAGGACGACACCGACGGCATCTTCCGGGCCATGGTCACGCACCAGATCGCGGCCGAGCTGACCCGCGACATCCTCGCCACCCAGGCCGATGCGCACGCGGAGGGCGACGCCGCGCACGCGGCGCACATCAGCGAGATGGCGCTCAGCTGGACGCCGGAGCCGCTGGTCGTGTGGGCCGACCCGACGGATGCCCCGGAGCCGGCCAGCGCGCTCGACATCTCGCCGGCCCCGGCCGACGAGCTCGAGACCGCCGACGCGGCCTAGCGAACGCGCAGAAGCCCCGGGTGAAAATTCCGGGCCCCGTTATTGTACGGCCATGCGAGCGGCGCGCACCCCGCGCTGCCTAACGTGAGAACCGCCGATCCACTCGACCGACAGGACCTCCTCATGCGTGCACGATCCACCGTCCGCGATCTCGCCCAGATCGCGGTGTTCGCCGCCCTCATCGCCGGCCTCAGCCTGCCGGGCGCGATCCCCATCGGGTCGCTCGGCGTGCCGATCACCCTCCAGACCCTCGGCGTCATGCTCGCCGGCGCGATCCTGGGGGCCCGCAAGGGCACCCTGGCCGTCACGACGTACGTCGTGCTCGCCCTCATCGGCCTGCCGATCCTGCCGGGCGGCCGCGGCGGCCTGGCGGTCTTCGTCGGCCCGACGGGCGGCTACCTGCTCGGGTTCATCCTGGGCGCCTTCGTCATCGGCTGGGGCACCGCGCGCCTCCTCCCCCGCTACCGCATCCTGCCCGCGCTCCTCGTGACCGCGCTCGGCGGCATCGTCGCGATCTACCTGGTCGGCGTGCCGTGGACCGCGGTCTCGGTCGGCATCCCGGTCGACGCCGCCGCGCTCGGCGCGCTCGCGTTCATCCCGGGCGACGTCATCAAGGTCGTCGTGACGGTGCTCGTCGCCGCAGCCGTGCACCGCGCCTGGCCGGGCATCATCGAGCCGAAGCCCTGGCCGTGGGCGACCGCGGCCACGGAAGCGGATGCCGCGGGCGGGGCCACGCCCGCAGCAGCATCCGGCGACGCCGCCTACGCCCCTCCCGCCGAGCGGGACGACCGCCCGTCGGCATGACCGAGATCGTCTTCGAGCAGGTCCGGCACCGCTTCGGCGACGTGCCGGTGCTCGATGACGTCTCGCTGCGCCTGACCGAGCGCCGCATCGGCATCGTCGGGGCCAACGGCTCGGGCAAGTCGACCCTGGCGCGCATGGTCAACGGGCTCGTGCAGCCCACGTCGGGCCGGGTGCTCGTCGACGGGCTCGACGTGGCGCGGCAGGGGCGCGAGGTGCGCCGCCGGGTGGGCTTCGTCTTCACCGATCCCGACAACCAGATCGTCATGCCGACGGTGCGCGAGGACGTCGCGTTCACCCTGCGCCGCCACCGGCTGCCGACCGCCGAGGCGGCCGCGCGGGTCGACGAGGCGCTCGACGCCTTCGGTCTGACCGACCTGGCCGACCGGCCGGCGCATCGCCTCTCGGGTGGCCAGAAGCAGCTGCTCGCGCTCGCGTCGGTGCTGGTCGCCCGCCCGGAGGTGCTCGTGGCCGACGAGCCCACGACGCTGCTCGATGCGCGCAACGCGCGCATCGTCGGCGAGCACCTGGCGGCGCTCCCGCAACAGCTGCTGATGGTGACGCACCAGCTCGACGCGCTGCACGACTTCGACCGGGTGATCGTCGTCGAGGCCGGCCGCATCGTCGCCGACGACGCGCCTGCGGCGGCCCTCGACGCCTACCGGGAGCTGGTCGGGTGATCGGCACCGTCATCCCGGGCACCTCGGTGCTGCATCGGATGCGGCCGGGCGTGAAGCTCGTGCTGCTGGCCGCGACCGTGACCGTGCTGGCGGTGCTGCGCGACCCCGTGTGGCTCGGGGTCGCGTTCGCGCTGTCCTGCGGTCTCGTGCTGCTCGCGCGCCTGCCGGTGCGCGAGGCCGCGCGCCAGGTGGCCCCGGTGCTGTGGCTCCTGGCGATCGCGGTGCCGGTCGCGGCGTGGTTCGGCACCTGGACGGACGCCGCCGCGATGGGACTGCGCATCCTCACGGCGGTCACGCTCGCCGCGGTGTTCACCATGACCACGCGCGTCGAGGCGCTGCTCGACACGGTGCAGGCGGCCCTCCGCCGCGTGCCGTGGGTCGATGCGGAGCGGGTCGGCCTGGTGCTGGCGCTCACCATCCGCTGCGTGCCGCTGCTCGCGCAGATCGTGCGCGACGTGCTCGACGCGCGTCGTGCGCGCGGGGCCGGCAGGTCGCTCCGTGCGATCGCGGTGCCGATGATCGTGCGTTCGCTGCGCACGGCCGACGCGTTCGGCGAGGCCCTCGTCGCGCGCGGCTACGACGACTGAGCGAATGCGACGGCGCGGCGTGCCGCCCGGCGGGCCTCGACTCCCGACGCATCCGTCACCGGATGTCGAGAACGTCGCACCGGTTCCGTCTCCTCCCCGAAGCGGCCAGAATGGGCCGCACCGAACGGGAGGCAGACATGCCGAAGTACCTGATGCTCAAGCACTACCGCGGTGGGCGACCCGCCCTGAACCCCGCGCCGATGGATCAGCTCACCCCCGAGGAGTGGGCGGCGCACGTGGGGTACATGCACGACATGGAGCAGCGCCTCGTCGCCTCCGGTGAGCTGGTCTCGTCGGAGGGGCTCGCGATGGACGGCGCGTGGATCCGCTTCGACGGCGAGGGCCGGCCGCCCGTGGTGGACGGCCCGTTCGCGGAGACGAAGGACCTCATCGCGGGCTGGATGCTCGTCGAGGTCGACACGTACGACCGGGCCGTGGAACTGGCCGGCGAACTGTCCGCCGCGCCGTGGGCCGGCGGAGAGCCGCTCGGCGAGTGGCTCGAGGTGCGCGAGGTGATGAGCGCGCCGCCCGTCGACGCTCCATGACCGACGGGGTCGGATCGGCGCTCCGCCGAGCGATCCCCGAGGTCGTCGCCATCCTCGTCCGGCGCGGAGCCGACTTCGCGTCGGCCGAGGATGCCGTGCAGACCGCGCTCGTGCGCGCACTCGAGCGATCCGACCTCACGGAGGTGCGCGACCTGCGCGCGTGGCTCGTCACGACGGCCTGGCACGCGTTCATCGACCAGGTGCGCAGCGATCAGGCACGATCCTCGCGCGAGGAGCGGATCGCCCGGGAGCCCGAGCCCGGCCCGCCGGTCGGGCACGACGACACGCTCCGGCTCTACTTCCTCTGCGCGCACCCGGTGCTCACCCCGACAACGGCGATCGCCCTGACGCTGCGTGCGATCGCCGGGCTGACGACGCGACAGATCGCGGACGCCTTCCTCGTGCCCGAGGCGACGATGGCGCAGCGCATCGGCAGGGCGAAGCAGCACCTCGCGGGCCTCCCCCTCGATCAGCCGGGCGACCTGTCGCGGGTGCTGCGCGTGCTGTACCTGCTGTTCAACGAGGGCTACTCGGGCGACGTCGACCTCGCCGACGAGGCGATCCGGGTCACTCGCCAGCTCGCGCTCCTGACCGACGAGGCCGAGGTGCAGGGCCTGCTGAGCCTCATGCTGCTGCACCACTCGCGGCGGGCCGCCCGCGTCGTCGACGGGCGACTCGTGCCGCTCGCCGACCAGGACCGCGCGCGGTGGGATGCCGACGCGATCGGCGAGGGGATCGAGATCCTGCAGCGTGCGCTCGCGCGCGACCGCCTCGGGCAGTATCAGGCGCAGGCCGCGATCGCGGCGCTCCACGCGGATGCGCCGACCGCTGCGGAGACCGACTGGGTGCAGATCGTCGAGTGGTACGACGAGCTGGTCGGGCTCGCCGACTCCCCGGTCGTGCGACTCGGTCGCGCGATCGCCGTGGGCGAAGCCGACGGACCGCGCTCGGGCCTGGCCGCGCTCGGCGCGCTGGACCCGGACCTGCCGCGCGCCCATGCCGCGCGCGCCTACCTGCTGGAACGGGCCGGAGAGGTGGATGCCGCCGTGGTCGAGTACGACGAGGCCGCCCGCCGCGCAACCAGCGTGCTCGAGCAGGAGTACCTGCGTCGGCGCGCCGCAGAGCTCCGCGGGCCGACGCCCGGAGCGGCGTCGGCGGGCTAGCCCTTGTGGCGCGGCTTGCGGGCCGGCCGGTCGTCGCGCGAGCCGCGGTCGTCGCGGTCGCCGCGCGGCTTCCAGGAGCCGCGGTCCTCGCGCGCCCCACGCGGGCCGCGGTCGCCGTCTCGGCGGCCCTTCGGCCCACCGGTGTCGAGGCGCAGCTCGATGAGCCTGCCCGAGATGCGCGTGCCCGAGAGCCGGTCGAGCACGGCGTCGGGCAGGTCGGCGGGCAGTTCGACCAGCGAGAACGCCGGGAGGATCTGGATCGCGCCGAAGTCGTCGCGCTGCAGCCCGCCCTCGTTCGCGAGCGCGCCGACGATCTGTCGAGGCTCCACGCGGTGCCGCTTGCCGACCGCGATGCGATACGAGGCCATCGGCTTGCCGCTGCCACGACGGGGCCGGGGCCCGCGCTCGCCGCGGTCGTCGCGCTCGCGCGGCGGCCGGTCGTCGCGCTCGCGCCGCGGGCGCTCGGGCTCGGGCTCCATGAGCAGCGGCGAGTCGCCCTGCGCCACGACCGCGAGCGCGGCGGCGACGTCGGTCTCGGGCACGTCGTGGTGCTCGACGTAGTGGGCGATGATGTCGCGGAACCCGTCGATGCGCTCCGCCTGCTCGAGTGCCGCGGTGATGCGGTCGTCGAACCGGGCGAGGCGGGTGACGTTCACGTCGTCGACGCTGGGCAGCTGCATCTGCTCGATCGGCTGGCGGGTTGCCTTCTCGATGCGGTTCAGCAGGCCGCGCTCGCGCGGCGTCACGAAGCTGATCGCGTCGCCGGTGCGGCCGGCGCGCCCGGTGCGGCCGATGCGGTGCACGTACGGCTCGCTGTCGGTCGGGATGTCGAAGTTCACCACGTGGCTGATGCGCTCGACGTCGAGGCCGCGCGCCGCGACATCCGTCGCCACCAGGATGTCGAGCTTGCCCGACTTCAGCTGGTTGACCGTGCGCTCGCGCTGGGCCTGCGGCACGTCGCCGTTGATGGCCTGCGCCGAGTAGCCGCGGGCGCGGAGCTTCTCGGCGAGCTCCTCGGTGACGTTCTTGGTGCGGACGAAGATGATCATGCCCTCGAAGTTCTCGACCTCGAGGATGCGGGTGAGCGCATCGACCTTCTGGGCGTACGAGACGACCAGGTAGCGCTGGGTGATGTTCGCGGAGGTCTGGGTCTTCGCCTTGACCGTGATCTCCTCCGGGTCGTGGAGGTACTGCTTGGAGATGCGGCGGATCGCGGCGGGCATCGTCGCCGAGAACAGCGCGACCTGCTTGTCGTCGGGCGTGTCGGCGAGGATCGTCTCGACGTCCTCGGCGAAGCCCATCTTCAGCATCTCGTCGGCCTCGTCGAGCACGAGGTACTTCAGCTCCGACAGGTCGAGCGTGCCCTTGTCGAGGTGGTCCATGATGCGACCGGGCGTGCCGACGACGATGTGCACGCCGCGGCGGAGCGCCGAGAGCTGCACCCCGTAGCCCTGGCCGCCGTAGACGGGCAGGATGTGCACGCCGCGCAGCCGCGCGGCGTACTTCTCGAACGCCTCGCACACCTGCAGCGCCAGCTCGCGGGTCGGCGCGAGCACGAGCGCCTGCGGTTGCTTCTGGTCGAGGTCGAGCCGCGCGAGGATGGGCAGCGCGAACGCCGCCGTCTTGCCGGTGCCGGTCTGCGCGAGGCCGACCACGTCGCGCCCCGAGAGGAGCGTCGGGATGGTCGCGGCCTGGATCGCCGAGGGGGTCTCGTACCCCACGTCGTCGAGTGCCTTCAGCACCGCGCCGTCGAGTCCGAGGTCGGAGAAGGTGGTCGCGGCGGGCTCGGCGGGAGCCGCTGCCTCGACGGGGGCATCGGTGGAAGTCACAGTTCAGGGTAGTGCGGCAACCTGTGTGATCGTCGGACGCGCGCGGGCCCGGCGCCCACCCGCACCGAACGGACGCTGTCCTCCGAAATGACGACTTCCCCGACATCCGTCGACGTGTGAGCGTGGAAGCGGACGTCCAGTTCCACTGATCCATCACCGGCCTTGGGGGAGGCCATGACGGACCCTGCCCCGGCGCCGGTCGTGACGCTCCGAACGGAGGTCTCGACATGACGAGACCGTCCGGCGCCACCGTGCGCCAGAACACCCGGCCCATCGGCCCGAGCCGGCGCACCGTGCTGCGCGCCGCGACCTGGAGCACCCCGGTGATCGCCATCGCCGCTGCGGTGCCGCTCGCGGCGGCATCCGCCCCGCTCTGGCAGCTCTACCTGCGCAACGACGTGGGCAGGCAGCAGGCGAACGAGGTCGATACGATCCGCGTGATCCTCGGACTCGACCCGGCCGTCAACCCGAACGAGCCGTTCGGGCGGCTCGTCGCGGTCGTGTTCACGCTCGACCCCGACTACTACACCGGCGCGTGGACGGGGCAGAACGTGACTCCGACCTCGGGCCTCGAGGGCTCCCGCCACTCGGTGCAGGCCGGTCCACTGGCCGCCGCGGGCAGCAGCCTCGAGCTGACGCTCAACGCCACCGTGCTGCCGGAGCACCGGTACACGTTGCTGCCCGCCGGGATCGTCGACATCGCCGCGACCGCGACCGGCGCGGGCGGCGCACAGCTCTCGGTCTAGGCGAGCGGATGCCTCGGGGCGGACGAAGGCCCCCGGGAACGACGGAAGCCCGGTCGGACGTACCGACCGGGCTTCTGCTGGTGCACCCCCAGGGACTTGAACCCTGAACCCACTGATTAAGAGTCAGTTGCTCTGCCGATTGAGCTAGAGGTGCGTTCCGGTCCGACGTTTTCGCAACTCGAACCGAGGGATAACGGTAGCATCACGAACCGCCTTCGCGCCAATCGACGCCCACGGCGCGTCGCAGGCCGCCCTCGCGTGCACCGCCGACGGACGATGGATAGCCTGAACGGGTGACCGCACCGCACGCCGACGACCTCGCACTCGCCCTCGAACTCGCCGAGATCGCCGACCGGGTCTCGCTGGGCCGCTTCCGCGCCGTCGACCTCGACGTGCAGACCAAGCCCGACCGCTCCCCCGTCACCGAGGCCGACCTCGCGGTGGAGCGCGCGATCCGCGACCGGCTCGCCGAGGCGCGCCCCGACGACGGCGTGATCGGCGAGGAGTACGGCACCGAGGGGCCCGGCACCCGCCGCTGGATCATCGACCCCATCGACGGCACCGCGAACTTCCTGCGCGGCGTGCCCGTGTGGGCGACGCTCATCGCGCTCGCGATCGACGACGTGCCCGTGGTGGGCGTCGTCTCCTCGCCCGCGATGGGCCGCCGCTGGTGGGCCGCCGCCGGGTCGGGGGCCTGGACCGTGTCGTCCGACGCCGAGCGCGGGCACGCGGCGGACGCCGACCCCGGGGCATCCGCGTCGGGAGCCCCCCGCCGCATGCACGTCTCGCAGGTCGCCGACCTCGCCGACGCGTCGCTCAGCTTCCAGAGCCTCGCCCAGTGGCGCGACGCCGGGTACCTCGAGCGCCTGCTCGACCTGCAGGGCCGCGTCTGGCGCGACCGCGCGTACGGCGACATGTGGTCGTACATGCTGCTCGCCGACGGCCTCATCGACATCACGGGCGAGTTCGACGTGAAGGTCTACGACCTCGCTGCGCTCGTGCCGATCGTCGAGGAGGCCGGCGGGCGCTTCACGAGCATCGACGGCACGCCGGGCCCGTGGAGCGGGTCGTCGCTCGCGACCAACGGCCTGCTGCACGACGGCGTGCTCGACGTGCTGGGCCACGGCACCCGCTGAACCCGCCCGACCGAACTGAACGACCCGGTCGCGCACGGTCGCGCACGGGCATCCGAACCGAGAGGAATCCATGGAGTACTGCGTCTTCACCGAGCCCCAGCAGGGCGCGAGCTACGACACCCAGCTGGCCCACGCGCAGGCGGCCGAGCGGCTGGGCTTCGACGGCTGGTTCCGCTCCGACCACTATCTGGTCATGGGCCCGGGCGACGGCATGCCCGGGCCGACCGACGCCTGGACGACGCTCGCGGGCCTCGCACGCGAGACCGAGCGGGTGCGGCTCGGCACGCTGGTCTCGTCGGTGACCTACCGGTACCCGGGGCTGCTCGCGATCCAGGTCGCGCAGGTCGACGCCATGTCGGGCGGGCGGGCCGAGCTCGGCCTCGGCACCGGATGGTACGGCGCCGAGCACGCGGCCTACGGCCTGCCGTTCCCCGAGCGCCGCTTCGGCATGCTCGAGGAGCAGCTCGCGATCGTGACCGGCCTCTGGGGCACGCCCGTGGGCGAGCGGTTCGACTTCGACGGCGCGCACTACGCGCTCACGGACTCCCCCGCGCTGCCGAAGCCGGCGCAGGAGCGCGTGCCCGTCATCGTCGGCGGCGGCGGCCCGCGCAAGACGCCGCAGCTCGCGGCCCGGTACGCGACCGAGTTCAACCGCGGGTTCGTGAGCGAGGCGGAACTCGCCGAGAACTTCGCGCGGGTGCGCGAGGCGTGCGAGCAGGAGGGGCGCGACCCGGCCGACCTGAAGTACTCCGCGGCGCTGCCCACGGTCGTCGCCGAGTCCGACGCGGAGTACCGCCGCCGGGTGCTCGCCGTCGGCGGCGACCCCGAGACGTTCGCCGACGTCAACATCGCCGGCACCCCGCAGCAGGTCGTCGACAAGCTCGGCCGCCTGCGCGAGCTCGGCGCCGACCGCGTCTACCTGCAGACCATCGACATGACCGACCTCGACCACCTGGAGCTCATCGCGGCCGAGGTGCTGCCGAAGCTGGGCTGAGCCGGGCGCGGCCACGGGGCATCCGAGTCGAGCGGATGCCCCGCTGCGCCGGACGGAGACCGGGGCTCACCCGTCGCGCTGGAACGACCGCAGCCGGCGCAGCAGCGGGCGCTTCTTGTCGAGGTGCCCGTGCATGCGGGTGAGGATGTCGTCGAGCGTGCGGATCGCCTCGGGCATGTACGGCCCCTTGTTGAGCATGACGCACTCCGCGCGATCGCCGGCGGCCGCATCCGTGACCTCGGCACGCGTCGGCACGCCCGTGTCGGCGAGCGTGTCGAGCACCTCGGTCGCCCAGATGACCGGCACGCGCGCGGCCTCGCAGAGCCAGAGCATCTCCTCCTGCAGCTCGGCGAGGCGCTCGAACCCCGCCTCGACGCCGAGGTCGCCGCGCGCGATCATCACGCCCACACGGGGGCGGCGCATGAGTTCGAGGAGGATCTCGGGCAGCGCGGCGAAGCCCCGGGTGGTCTCGATCTTCACGACCACGCCGAGCCGGTCGGCACCGCGGACGTCGAGCTCGTCGGCGAGCTCGCGCACGTCGTTCTCGCGGCGCACGAACGACAACTGCACGAGGTCGGCGATCGCGACCACGTGATCGAGCGCGTGCCGGTCGTCGGCCGTGAGCGCCGAGACCGGCAGGTCGGTGTCGGGCAGGTTGATGCCCTTCTCCGCGCGCAGCTTCGTGCCGCCGGGAGCCGCGCGGGTGACCTCGACCTCGGCGGAGCGCTCCGCCACCTCCCGCACGACGCCGGTGATCGCCCCGTCGTCGAAGGCCACGCGCTGGCCGGGGCGCAGTACGACGAACACCTCGGGGAGCGTGCAGCCGATGCGGTGGTGCGGGCCCGCGGTCGGCTCCGCCGGCGCGAGGTCGGCGGTGAGCGTGATGGTGTCGCCCGCATGCACCCGATGCGCCTGGGCCCGTGCGGGCAGCACCCCGATCGTCGTGCGGGCGTCCTCGACGGCGAGCACCATGCCCGTCGCGAGGTACGACGTGCGATCGCCGCGCAGCAGCACTTCGTCGCCGACGCGCTCCTCGACGCGCAGGCGCCGGGAACGGCCGCGGGTGTCGGTGAGGCGCACCACGTCGCCGGGTGCGCGCCGGCGCAGCCAGCCCGCATCCGTCACCGGCACCGACGGCACCCCGGCGGCGAGGTCGGCGGCCGTGCCCGGCGCGGTCAGCCGCACGTGCGCGGGCGTCTCGACCCGACCGAGCTCGTCGCGGACCGGCTTGACCCTGACCACCCGGGGGCCCGCCGCGATCGGCCCGGTGCGGAGCTTCGGCCCGGCGAGGTCCATCGCGACCGGGATGCCCGGGCCCGCAGCGCGCACGTGGGCGGCCATGCGCCGCCACGCCTCGGGGCCGTCGTGCGCGCAGTTGATGCGTGCGAGGTCCATGCCGGCGGCGGCGAACGCGGCGACCTCGCCGGCGTCGTCGGCCGCGCTCGCGGGGAGCGTCACCATGATGCGCGTGCTGCGGTCGTCGGGCAGTCCGCCGAGGAGCGCGGCGGCGTTCTGGCGCAGGCGTGCGTCGTGCGGGTCGTCCTCGGCGAGATCGGCCACCGGCGCGCCGAGCACGTCGTCGAGCATGCGCAGCACGGCGTCCAGGTTGCGCACGACGCCCGCCTCCATGCGGCCGAGCGACGAGAGCCCCTCGGCGGTCAGGCGACCCTGCAGCGGGCGCAGGTCGCGGGCGCGCAGCGCGAGGTAGTGCACGAGGTTCGCCGCACCGTCGCGGTGGATCGGGTCGACCCGGGCGATGCGCTCGTCGGCCGCGCGCTCCGCCGCGAGCGCGGCGTCCCGCAAGCCCGCCACCTCCTCGCGCAGCGCGCGCAGGCGCTCCGCGCGTGACTCCCCCATGTCGGCCTCCCCGACCGACGATACCCATCACGGGCGGCCCGGTCAGCCCCGGGGCGCACCGGGCTCAGCCGGCCGGCGGGAAGTACCGCCACGTGCCCTCGGAGACCACGTCGACCTCGCCGTAGACCACGCGGAACGCGGTGGCGTCGTCGATCGCGTACGCGTGCCCGCCGAGCCGGCCTGTGGACAGGCTCCTCGCAGGTGCCGGCCGCGGATACGCTGCAGGCCCACCGCGAGATCGGAGCACCGGTGCCCGCACGACGTCCCCTCGTCAGCATGCTCGGGGCCCTCGCGCTGACCGGCGCCGCCGCGGCGATGCTCACCGGGTGCTCGATCATCGCCGACGCCTTCCGCCCGGGCGGCATCGTCGAGCTCCCCCCGACACCCGAACCGATCACCGAGTCGGGCGTGCGGACGGCGAGCGACATCCGCGTCGGCGACTGCGTGGGAGACGTCGGCCCGGAGGGCCTCATCGACGTGGTGCCAGTGATGCCGTGCTCGGATCCGCACCACGGCGAGGCGTTCCACGAGTTCGAACTGCAGACCGGCACGACGTCCCGCCCGTCGACCGAGGAGCTCTACCCGCTCACTCGAGGAGTGCGACGCGGCGTTCGCGACGTTCATCGGCGTCCCGTGGGAGGAGTCGATGCACTCCTGGTACAACTTCGCTCCGTCCGAGGGCAGCTGGGAGGACCAGCACGACCGCCGCGTGCTCTGCATCGCGTTCGACCCCGAGGGCCTCACGACGGGCACGCTCGCGGGCGTGGGCGAGGACCCGGCCACGGCCAACTGACGCCGGACCACGGCGTTCGAGGTACAGCCCCGCAGCGTGCGACGACGACCGGTGGTGGAGATGGGGGGAATTGAACCCCCGTCCATCGCTGAGATTCCACGCATTCTCCGGGCGCAGCCTGTGTGGCGTTCTGCTCGGCCCCGACCTTTGCCACAGGCATCCAAGTCGACAGGCCCAGCCTGAGTAAAGTCCCGCACGACGCTCAGGCGACGTCGTGCAGCGAGTTCCCTAGATGACGCCAGGGACCGGGGCGGGAACAGACCCGGACTGACGGACTAACGGGCTCGCTTAAGCAGCGAGGGCGTAGTCAGACTGCGGCTTATTGGCAGTTATTGGTTCGCAGAGGGCGTTTACGAGATAACTCTGCATCCTCGGCCCGCTTCTCGTGGGCACACAGGCAATGTCGAAACCGATCATCCCCATGAGCCGCCGAATGGCGGGTCGTCGTCGCACGCTGTGGAGTTGTCGTTTCCCGCGACCCCTCCGGGGTGCGCGGCCTTTCAGGATACAACCTCCCGCGCCGGTCCGCCATTCCGCCATGGCGCGTCGCACGGGCCCGAGGGCAGCGGATGCCTCGACGCCAGCCCGTCACACGTACGTAATGCGATCAACACATTGCGCACCTAGCGTCCATGCATGGGCACCACCGGAACCACCCGGCCGCAGCCGACGACGACGACGGGAGCAGCGGCATGATCGACCGCGTCGACCCGTTCATCGGAACCGAGGTCACCTCCCTCCCGGAGCAGACCGGACTCGCCGCGACCTGGTGGTGGGCGAAGCCCCAGGTGGGCAACACGCACCCCGGTGCGACCTACCCGCTCGGCATGGTGTCCGCCTGCGCGTACTCCGGCGCCTACCCCACGGGGTACGGGCGCTACGACCTCAACACGGAGGGCGTGCCCCGCACGATCCACGACGAGCCCGTGGCATCCGGCTTCACGCACTTCCAGCAGTCGGGCACGGGCGCGATCCGCAAGTACTACAACTACTTCCGCATCACGCCGATGCTGGAGCCCCTCGACGTGCTGGGCCGCACCTGGCGCATCGAGGACGAGGAGGCCGAGCCGGGGTACTACGCGGCGATGCTCGACTCGGGCGTGCGCTCGGAGACCACCGTCGGCCCCAAGAGCGCGGTGCACCGCTACACGTTCCCGCGGCACGACAACGCGCGCATCGTCATCGACTTCTCGCTGGGCGGGCTCTCGATCCCGTACGGCTCCACCATTCCGCTGCGCGCGCACCTCGAGACGGTGGCGCCCGGCATCGCCCAGGGCGAGATCGTCGTCGAGGGCACGCCGCTGTCGGTCTACATCGAGTGCGACGAGCACCTGTGGCGCCAGATGCTCTGGTACGACCGGCGGCTGATGCCCGGCGGCACACGCCTGGACTTCGACCACATCCGTCCGACGACGCTGCGCCCGTTCGGGCTCATGTGGGCGGGACCGAGCGAGGCGGGCCAGACCATCGAAATCCGCATCGGGTTCTCGCTGCGCGGCGTCGAGCAGGCCCGGGAGAACCTCCGTCGCGACTGCGGCTCGGGGGCGAACCGGTTCGGCTACCGCCGCGAGCGCACCCAGAAGGCGTGGCGCAAACAGCTGCGCTCGATCGCGATCGACACGCCGTCGGCCGAGCGGGAGACCGTGTTCAGCACGGCGCTGTACCACTCGCTGATCAAGCCGTGCCTCGCGCCGCAGGAGAGCCCGTTCTGGCCCACCGACGGACCGTTCGTGTTCGACCTCAGCACCATGTGGGACATCTACCGCACGCAGCTCCCGCTGATCACGGCACTCATGCCCGACCGTGCGGTCGAGCTCGGCAACGCCCTGCTGACCATCTGCGAGGAGGAGGGGAACTTCCCCATCGGGTACCGGATGGCGCGCGGCAGCGACCGGTTCTCCCGGCAGGGCAGCGCGCTCGCGCAGACCTTCCTCGCCGACCTCGCTCAGCTGAACCTGCCCGGCATCGACTGGGACTGGGCCCTCGTGCACATGCACAACGACCTCCGGCGCACCTACGGCGAGGACTTCCTGCTCCGCGGCGTCGCGCACCCCATCAGCCACACCCTCGACCTGGCGTTCGGGTACTGGTGCACCGCGAAGGTCGCGTCGAAGGTCGGCGACCGCGCGCTCGTGCGCGAGTTCGCCCCGCTCGCCGCGCAGTGGGTGAACGCGTTCGACGCGGCATCCGGCCTGCTCGTGGACTCGACGTTCTACGAGGGCAGCAAGCACAACTACTCGTTCCGGCTCGTGCACGACATGGCCGGCCGCATCGGGCTCGCGGGCGGCGACGACGCGTTCGTCGAGCTGCTGGACGCGTTCTTCGGGTACGGCGCCGACCCGGTGACCCAGCCGGGCGTCGACCCGGGCCCCGACGAGCTGGCCGCGGGCTACGCGCTCGGACGCTTCGAGGGGCTCAACAACGAGCCCGACATGGAGGCGCCCTGGTCGTACCACTACGCTGGGCGCCCCGACCGCACCGCCGAGGTCGTGCACGCGATCGTGCAGCAGCAGTTCGGCACCGGTCGCGGCGGACTGCCCGGCAACGACGACTCCGGCGGGCTCAGCTCCTGGTACGTCTGGGCGTCGCTCGGCGTGTTCCCCGTCGCCGGCCAGAACCGGTTCCTCGTCAACGCCCCGTCGTTCGCCGAGTCGGAGATCCGCATCGGCGGCGAGGAGTCGTTCTTCGTGCGCACCCGCGGGTTCCGCGAGCCCGAGCACGACGGGCCGCCGCAGTACGTGCAGTCGGCGACGCTCAACGGCGCGGCGCTCGAACGCACCTACCTGCGCGGCGACGAGCTCCATCGCGGCGGCGAGCTCGTGCTCGAGCTCGGCGACACGCCGTCGGCGTGGGGCACCCTCACCCGCCCGCCGTCCACCACCGTCCGCTGACCGAACCGCACCACCGCACGACCGCACCACCGCACCACCCGTCCACCGTCCGCACACAGCGAGCCCTCGCACCACCGCACCATCGAACACCGGAGGAAGCCATGGAGACCAAGCCCCGGAACCGTCTCGTCATCGTCAACCGCGCCGACCCCGTCATCTGCGGGCACTCGGTCGAGGGGCGGAATCTCGCCGAGACGGCCCGAGAACGCGGGTTCGACGAGGTGCGCATCGTGACATGGCCGATCGAGCGCCTGCAGGCGACGGGCCTGCCGCTGAAGCCCCTCGACGCGCTGCTGCCCTACGGCGACGGCATCTTCGTCGAGCGCCCCGAGCCGGTCGGCGACTACAAGGTGCCCGACGGCCGCTACCTCGCGGGCATCACCGGTCGCCTGATCGAGCTGTTCACCGACGGCGTGCCGACGGTGTGCCTGTCGCTGTACCTCAGCCCGCACACCGTGGCGGTCTCCGACGCGGTACGCGCGGCCTGGAGCACCGGCCTGCCGGTGAACGTGACGACCATCGCCGAGGCCGTCGGCTCGGACGTGACCAACGTCGTGCGCTCGTGCGTCGACAGCGGCCAGTTCGGGGCGGCCGCGCACATCCTGTCGAGCTACCTCAGCCAGGACCACTGCGTGGCGGTCTCGGAGTACACCCGCGACCTCATCGTCTCGTCGGCCGCGGAGATCGACGCGTTCCACGGCACCAAGTTCGCCGACCAGTGCCGCGAGCGCATCGAGATCTCCTACCCCGCGATCGACACCGACCAGTACCTCGACCTCGACGAGACCGAGCTCGACGCGCGTCTGGCCGCCCGCGGCCTGACCCGCGACGGGTACGTGCTGTTCCTGTCGCGCCTCACCAAGGCGAAGGGCGTCGACGACCTGATCGCGGGATTCGAGCGGAGCGCCGCGAGCACCAGCCAGCAGCTCGTGATCGCCGGCCGCGGACCGGAGGCGGAGGAGCTCCGCGCCATCGCCGCCGCGTCGCCGCTGGCCGACCGCATCCACTTCCTCGACGACGTCGACGACGCCGAGAAGCCGTTCCTCATGGCCGGCTGCTCGACCTACGTGCTGCCGAGCAAGCCGCGCCCGGAGTTCGTCGAGACCTTCGGCATCGCGCTGGCCGAGAAGATGCTCGCCGGCGGCGGCCCCGTCATCACGGCCGACACCGGCGGAATCCTGGAGGCCGTCGGCGACCACGCCACGATCATCCCGGTCGAGGACGCGGACGCGATCGCGCAGGCGATCGACGCGGCCGTCGTGGGCCTCAGCCCCGAGGACCGCCTCGCCCGCTCGCGCGCCGCGCGCGAGTACGCCCTCCAGTTCGACCGCAGGAACGTGTTCGACCGCCTGTTCACGGGTGCGGGCGCGCTGCCCGAGGTGCTGCCCGTCTGAGGCATCCGCCCCGCGTCCGGCCGGCGACCACCAGATCGCCGGCCGGACGCCTGCGGTCCGCCGCCGTCAGTCGCCGCGCACCAGCACGCGCTCGAGCGCGGCGAGCTCGTCGAGCGTGAGCCCGCCCGCGAGCAGGTACTCGCGCGTCGACCCGTGGCGGTGGTCGATCAGGTCGAGCGCCGAGGCGAGCGCCTCGCGCGGGCTGCCGCCCATGAGCATCCGCAGCCCCGGAGAGTCGGCGACCCCGTACTCCCCGAGCATCGCGACCATCTGCTCGAGCCACGGCCCGGCGAGGTACTGCTCCGTGCTCGCGTAGTCGTCGAGCACGAGGTCGCGGTCGACGCCGACGGCGAGCAGCGCGAGCGCGGTGACGACGCCGGTGCGGTCCTTGCCCGCGGTGCAGTGCACGATGACGGAGCGGCCGTCGGCGCGTGCGATCTCGCGCAGCGCATCGATCACGACCCCGGTGTGCTGGGTCACGATGCGGGCGTAGAGGGCGTCGAGCGTGATGCCGGGCTGCCCCGCCGATGCTCCGGACCCCTCGAACACCGGTAGACGCAGCAGTTCGACGTCGAGTCCGTCGAGGTCGTCGGGCCGGTTGGCGACCTCGTACTCGTCGCGCAGGTCGATGACGATGCCGACGCCGAGGTCGCGGAGCGCCTGCCGCCCCGGATCGCCGAGCGCGTGCAGCGCGTCGGAGCGGAACAGCACGCCCTCGCGCACCGTGCCCGTCGCGGCGGGCAGGGGCCCGACCTCGCGGAAGTTCACGGTGCCGGGGATGTCGAGTCGGGTCGAGGCGTTCATCGAGTCGAGCCTAACCCGCGCGCTGGGCAGCGCGGTCGGGCCCGTTCATGCCTCCATCCCCTCCAGCGCCGCCCGGAACTCGGCGGCGACGACTGCCGGCGACACGGCCGACGCGTGCTCGCGCGCGTCCGCGCCCCGCTCCGGCTCAACGTGCGCGGCGAGCGCCGCCTCGCGCAGCCCGTCGGCGAAGTCATCGTCGTCGAGCACCGTCACCCAGCTGCGCTCTGCGAGGTGCGCACGTCCGCGCCCCGCACTCACCGCGGCGGGTACGCCGAACGTCGCGGCGACCTCGACGAGGGAGAGGTTCAGCGCATCGGCGCCGTACGGCAGCACGAGCAGGTCGGCGGCGAGCATCCAGCGCTGCATGTCGGCGTCGTCGACGCGGCCGAGCGACACCGTCACGCCCGGTCCGGCCGCACGGAGCATCCGCTCCTCCTCGCCGCCGAACCCCTCGGCGGGTTCCCCAGCCAGCAGCAGGCGGAAGCGCGCGTCGGACGCGTGGATGCGCCGGAACGCCTCGACGAGGCGGTCGACGCCCTTGTAGGCGCGCAGCCGGCCGACGAAGGCGACCACGATCTCGTCCTCGCCCAGCCCGAACGCGGCACGCGCGGCAGGTCGTGGGATCGTCTCGGGCAGCCACCCCAGGTAGCTCGGGTGCGCGATCCGCACGACCCGCCTCGGATCGATCGGGTACAGGCCCGCCGTCAGCCGCACCGTCTCGGGGTTCATGATGGTCACGAGGTCGGCGTTCGCGGCGAGCCAGCGCGACAGCGCCAACTCGGGCGCGACGTGCCGGGTCTCGTGCGGCAGCACGTTGTGCACCGTCCAGACGATGCGCCCGCCGCGCTGCTGCAGTGCGACCATCGCAGCGATCGCGTCGCGGACCGCGACGGCGGCATCCTCCAGCCGATCGGCACGCTGGCTCGTGGCCGACGTCCAGTTGACGTGCAGCACGTCCCCCGCGCCGAGCGCACGCAGGCCCGCGGCGTCGAGGCCCGCTGCGGCATCGACGACCCATCCGTTGCCCGGCAGGTCGTCGTACATGATCGCCTGCCAGTGGTTGTCGGCCCAGTACGGGAACGCGAGCAGCATCCGCTCGCTCCGCGGTGCAGAACCGGCACCGTCGCCACGCAGCCGCCGCCGCAGACGGCCGAGCATCGGTCGCACCCGGCTGGGAGCGGCACGCAGTGCGGCCGCGAACGCGCGGCGCCGCACGGCGGGCTCCGCGGCGGCGGCCACGGCCATGACCTCTGCGACGACGCGATCCGTGAGCTCGTCGGAGCTGAGGCGCGACTCGTCGGGAGGTGGCATCCGAAGCGGTCCTCCCGGGTCGCGGAGCACAGGCTGCGGTCAGTCTAGCGACGCATCGGGCCGCCCCGCAGGCTACTCCCCCAGGTGCCGACGGCTCGCGATGGCACGGTCGGCCTCGCGCTTGTCCTGCTTCTCGCGCAGCGCCTGCCGCTTGTCGTACTCGCGCTTGCCCTTCGCGACCGCGATCTCGACCTTCGCGCGGCCGTCGGAGAAGTACAGCTTCAGGGGGACGAGCGTGTAGCCGCCCTCCTTGGTCTTGTGGCTGATCTTCACGATCTCCTGCTTGTGCAGCAGCAGCTTGCGCTTGCGCCGGGGCGAGTGGTTGTTCCACGTGCCCTGCGTGTACTCGGGGATGTGCACGGCGTCGAGCCACGCCTCGCCGCCGTCGATGAAGGCGTAGCCGTCGACGAGCGAGGCCCGTCCCTGGCGCAGCGACTTCACCTCGGTGCCGCTCAGCACGATGCCGGCCTCGTAGGTGTCCTCGATGAGGTAGTCGTGACGGGCCCGCCGGTTGGTGGCCACGACGTTCTGGCCGCGTTCCTTGGGCACGATCACTCCGCTTCTGTCCGGTGCCCCACGCGGGGCAGCCTCACAGTCTAACGGCTACACGCGGAGGTAGCGCGCGATCGCGATGTACGCCGAGATCGCCGCCAGCACGACGCCCGCCACGAGCAGCAACGGCACGACGACGAGCGCGTCCCCCAGCCCGACGAGCGCGGTGAACGTGAGTCTGGACGACAGGTAGCCCTGCACGAAGAACTGCACGATGCCGACGACCGCGCCGCCCGCGAGCAGCGACCCGATGAGCGCGGCGAACACGCCCTCGAGCACGAAGGGCGTCTGGATGAAGCGGTTCGACGCGCCGACGAGTCGCATGATGCCGAGCTCGCGCCGCCGCGAGTAGGCCGAGAGCCGGATGGTCGTGGCGATCAGCAGCGTCGCCGCGACGAGCATGACGAGCGCGACGCCGATCGCGGTGTAGCTCGCCGCGTTCAGCACCGAGAAGATCTGGTCGAGGTAGCGCCGCTGGTCGACGACCTGCTCGACGCCGGGCACGCCCGACAGGCTCTCGGCGATGACCGCCGACTGCGACGGGTCGACGAGGTTGATCCAGTACGTCTCGTTCAGCACCTCGGGCGTGACGTAGTCGGCCGCGGGGGTGCCCTCGAACTGCTCCTGGAAGTTCTCGTACGCCTGGTCGTGGTCCTCGAAGTAGAACTCGTCGATGAACGGCGCGAGCGTGTCCGACTCGAGCTGCGCCTCGATGGCGTCGCGCTGCTCCTCTGTCGCCTCGCCGTCGGTGCAGGTCGTGCCGGGCGACACCGCCGTGCAGAGGTACACCGCGACCTGGGCGCGGTCGTACCAGTAGTTCTTCATCTGAGCGATCTGCAGCTGCAGCAGCGCCGCGGTGCCGACGAACGTGAGCGAGACGAACGTGACGAGCACGACCGACACCACCATCGAGGCGTTGCGCCGCAGCCCGCTCGCCGCCTCGCCGAGCACGAGTCCGAGCCTCATTTCGTCGGTCCCACTTCCTGCTCGTCGTCGCCCTTCTTGGCCCCTGACGCGCGGAGCCCGAGACGTTCGGCGAGGGTCATCTGCTGCGCCACCTCGGGCGTCGGCTCGGCGTGCGAGACGGCCGAGATCACCTGGTCGGCACCGGATGCCTCCTCGCCCGCGCCGTCCTCCCGCGCCGCGGCCTCGGGGTCGGCCAGGTCGACGACGCCCGTGGCGGTGGCGGTCACGCGTGCGGCGGCATCCGTCACCTCGTCGCCCTCCTCGGGCTCGACGTACAGCGGCTTCGCCTGCTCCATCGCGGCGACCGGCACCTTCGGCGCGGCGACCCGCAGCTCCTCCGCGTGCCCGTAGCCGCCCTGACGGTCGTCGCGCACGACGGTGCCGGCGGAGAGCTCGATCACGCGGCGCTGCATCTGGTCGACGATGCCCGCCTCGTGGGTCGCCATGACGATGGTCGTGCCGCCCTGCGAGATGCGCTCGAGCAGCGTCATGATGCCGGCGCTCGTCACGGGGTCGAGGTTGCCGGTCGGCTCGTCGGCGAGCAGGATCTGCGGCTTGTTCACGATGGCGCGGGCGATGGCGACCCGCTGCTGCTCGCCGCCGGAGAGCTCGTGGGGCATCCGCTTCGACTTCTCGTCGAGGCCGACGAGCTTCAGCGTCTCGGGCACGGCCGACTGGATGAACCCGCGCGACTTGCCGATGACGCGCAGCGAGAACGCGACGTTGTCGTAGACGTTCTTGTTCGGCAGCAGGCGGAAGTCCTGGAACACCACGCCGAGGCTGCGCCTGAAGTAGGGCACCTTGCGGCTGGAGATCTGCCCCAGGTTCTGCCCGAGCACGTGGATGGTGCCCGCCGACGGCTTCTCCTCCTTGAGGATCAGGCGCAGGAAGCTCGACTTGCCCGACCCCGAGGCCCCGACGAGGAACACGAACTCGCCCTTCAGGATCTCGACGTCGATGTCGTCGAGCGCCGGCCGCGGGTTGCCGGGGTACCGCTTGGTCACGGAGTCGAATCGGATCATCGGGACGAGCCTAGGCAGCGACCCGCCGTGTGTCAGCAGCGACGCGCGTGTCGTGCGCGAGCCTGTGCAGTTCATGCGAGGTTCATGTGCGGCCGGTACGGTGCCGCCATGAGCTCGCGCGACGCGGTGGTCGTCTCCCTCGGTTCGGTGCTGGTCGGCCTCGGCGCGGCCGCCATGGTGTTCGCGATCGACGTCTGGTCGGCGTACGAGCGGGCGGATGCCGCGATGCAGCCGTACCTCGTCAGCGGGCCGAACGCCGCCGGGGTGCAGTGGGTGTGGCTCGTCGCGCTGGCGGTCGCGGTGGCGGCCGTCGTCGTCGGACGGGGCCGGCGGATGCGGCTGCTCGCGCCGCTCGTCGTCGTGCTCGCCGTGAACCCGCTGACCGAGTTCTTCGTGCTGACGCCGCTCACCGGCACCTGGGACGAGCCGATCTGGTACGGCACGCTGCAGGCGGCCGCGATGCTCGTCGCGGGCGCACTGGTGATCGTCGCCGCGTGGCGTCGGGTGCGAGCGGATGCTGCTGCCGCGGACGCCGGCTCAGGGGCATCCGCCCCCGCCGCTGTCGCCCGAGACGCCTAGGCCGGCTGCGCCTGCTGCTGCTTGCGCCAGCGGATGCCGGCGGCGATGAAGCCGTCGAGGTCGCCGTCGAACACGTTCGTGGGGTTGTTGACCTCGTACTCGGTGCGGAGGTCCTTCACCATCTGGTACGGCGCGAGCACGTAGGAGCGCATCTGGTCGCCCCAGCTCGCGGTGATGGTGCCGGCGAGCTCCTTCTTCTTCGCGGCCTCCTCCTCGCGCTGCTGGAGCAGCAGGCGCGACTGGAGCACGCGCATCGCGGCGGCGCGGTTCTGGATCTGCGACTTCTCGTTCTGCATCGACACGACGATGCCGGTCGGGAGGTGCGTGATGCGCACGGCGGAGTCGGTGGTGTTGACCGACTGGCCGCCGGGACCCGACGAGCGGAAGACGTCGATGCGGATGTCGTTCTCGGGGATCTCGACCTCGACGGCCTCCTCCATGAGGGGGATGACCTCGACGGCGGCGAAGCTCGTCTGCCGCTTGCCCGCGGAGTTGAAGGGGCTCATGCGCACCAGGCGGTGCGTGCCGGCCTCGACCGAGAGGGTGCCGAACGCGTACGGCGCGTCGACCTCGATGGTCGCCGACTTGATGCCCGCCTCCTCGGCGTAGCTGGTGTCGAGCACCTTCGCCGGGTACTTGTGCTGCTCGGCCCAGCGCAGGTACATGCGCAGCAGCATCTCGGCGAAGTCGCTCGCGTCGACGCCGCCGGCGCCCGCGCGAATGGTGATGACCGCGGACTTCGGGTCCCACTCGCCGTCGAGGAGCGTCTGCACCTCGAGGTCGCCGATGGTCTTGGTGAGCGCGGCGAGCTCGTCGCGCGCCTCGGCGGCGCTGTCCTCGTCGCCCATCTCGTTGGCGAGCTCGACGAGCACCTCGAGGTCGTCGAGCCGCTGGTCGACCTTCTTCACCCGCGCGAGGTCGGCCTGCTTGTGGCTCAGGGCACTGGTGACCTTCTGGGCGTGGTCGACGTCGTCCCACAGATCGGGCGCGCCGGCCTGCTCGCTGAGGTCGGCGATCTCCGACTCGAGCCGGTCGACGTCGACGACGGCGCGGATGTCACGGAAGGTGGTGCGCAGGGCGGTGATCTCCTGCGAGAGGTCAAGTTCCAACATGTCGCCGTCCAGCCTACCGGCGCGCGGCGGTGCGCATGGTGCGCGCCGGTCCTGCGCCCATCTGAGGGCCGAATCTCGTCTGAGGGCCGAATCTTCGGCCCTCAGACTAAGAATCGGCACTCAGCCGGTCACTCCGGGGGCGCGCACGGCTCACTCGGGCTGGCAGGACGTCCCTCCCAGCACGACCGGAATCTCGTCACCGGTGTTCGCCGTCGCGATCGCGCCGGTGATCTGCTCGCCGAGGGTGAAGCCGGTCACCTCGCCCGCGAGTTCTGTCGACCAGGCGCTCCCCGCGTCGAGCACGGTGGAGACCTGCACCGCTCCGAGGTTCGTCTCGAACGTGACGGTGACCGCCACATCCGACCATGCAGGGTCGGGCTCGCTGAGCTCGAGCCGGATGTCGCACGCGCTGGTCGGTCCAGTGGTGATCGCATCTTCGGCGAGGACGAGGAGTCGCGCATCGGTCACGGCGACGATGCTGCCACCCTGCGCCCCGTAGCCCACGCACGCCTCCTCGGACTCGAACGGGGTGAGCGGGTCGGACGACGGCGCGAGTTCCTCCCAGGCACCCTGGTTGCACAGCTTCGCCACGGCGGAGTTGCCGCCGGGCCCGCCGTGGCCGTTGCCACCTTTCGCGCCGGTGAGCGCGACGGTGAAGGTGATCGCCAGCAGCAGCGCGAGCACGATGACGACGGGCCTGGTCAGACGTTGGGTCACGAGCACTTGGGGACACTCCTTCGTATCGACACCGCACGTCGGGGGCGACGACCGTCGTGACGACGTTCCGATCCCCCGTCCCGGACCCTACTCTCCGACGGACACGTTCGTCCAGATCACACCGGAGATCGAGTGACGCGCGGGCACGGCCCTCAGCCGACCGGGAAGGCGTCGAGGCGGGCGCTGGCCACGAGGTCGGCGAGCGCCGCACGGCCGTGCACCCCGGTGCGGGCGGCGATGCGCTCGAGGTGGCGCTTGACCGTGTGCGGTGAGAGGAACAGCCGCTCTGCGACCTCGCCGTTCGAGGCGCCTGCCGCGACCTCGGCGAGCACCTCGTGCTCGCGCTCGCTGAGGATCGCCACGAACACGGGGGCTGCGATCCACTGGTCGGCGAACACGGGCGCGATCTGTCGCACGCGCAGTTCGGCGACCAGCGCCTCCCGCGATCGTCCCGCCGCGCGATGCAGTGCATGGGAGCGAACGCATGCCTCCCAGGCGATCGAGTCCGCCCCGAACTCCGCCGCGCGCAGCGCCACCGCGTCCAGCCCCGCGGCATCCGCCTCGATCACGGCCCGCGCCTCGTCGGCCATGATTCGCGGCAGGCCGCCGCTCGGAATGTCGGCGATGCGAGCGATCTCGTCCATCCGCTCGACGTCACCCACGTCGCCCGGCCCCAGCATCACGCGCTCGCGGCGGCAGAGCAGTTCGTAGAGCCGCGTGTGCTGCCGCATGGCGACCTCCACGCCCCGATCGAGGTGCGCGGAGACCGCCGGCAGGCCCTGCGTGCGGAATGCGATGCGCGCAGACGCGAGGTGCCGCAGCGGCTCGCTCTGCGCGCGGCCGTCGGCGATCGGCTGCTCCAGATCATCGAGCACGCGCGCGAGGTCCGCCGGGGGGCGCACCAGCGACGCGGCGGCGACGGCGTACTCGGCGAGCACCACCGGCGCGTGGATGCGGTGCGCGCCGGCGCGCGCCGACCACTCCGTCTCGACGAGGGCGCGTGCCGTCTCCCGTGCGCGGCCGCGACGCGCCTCGATCAGCACCTCCGCACTCGGCACGAGGATCTCACCCGACGGGTTGCCGCTGCGGGAGGCGAGGTCGAACAGCATCCGCCAGACCGCTCGCGACGCCTGCGTGCCGGACGCCCAGGTCGCGAGCGTGACGTGCAGCTGCAGCATCCGGAGCGTGTCGTACATCCGCTGGCCGGGCACGTCGCGGAGGCGTTCCGCGATGGCCATGCCCGCGCCGACGTGACCGGTCTTCCAGGCGCTCGCCAGCGCGTCCGTCGCGACGACGCCCGCGGCACCCCAGGGCAGGTCCCGGTCGAACGCGTGATCGCGGAAGAACTCCCAGAGCGGGTCCATCGGCTCGACGAACATGCGCGCGCGGGCCTCGTACGCCGCCACGGCGTCTCGGGGGCGGCCCGTGAGGCACGCCTCCGCAGCGACCGCCACGTCGCGGGCGGCGACCACGTCGTGGCCGAACTCGAACCGGGCACGCGATTCAGCGCACGCGACCTCGCCGATCTCGTCCTCACCCGCCGCGAGCGCACGGGCCTCGTCGAACAGTCGATCCGCCGTGGCCCAGTCCTGCGTCATCGCGGTGAGCTCGGCGGAGAGCGAGAGCGTGCGCGCGGATCGGTCGGCGTTCGCGAGGGCCGTCGCGATCACGCGAGCGAGGTCGACGCGTTGCACCGAGAGCGCACGCTCGAGGGCGCGTCTGAGCCCGGCCGGATCTGGCGTTCCCCCGCTCTCGAGGAGGAGCACCGCCGATCGGGCCGGATCGTCGCCCTCGAACGCCTCCGCGAGCGCGACGCGCACGATGTCGAGCGCCTCCGCGTCGAGCGTCGCCGTCGCGACCTCGCCGTGGAGCGGGTGCCCGAGCTCGACGCCGCCGGGCCCGTCGACCGCCATCCCCCGTTCGCGCAGCGACTCGAGACCGGCCGTCGTGACGACCCGCTCCAGCACCTCCAGTGGGACCGGCTGGGCGAGCTCCAACGCAGCGAGCGCACGGAGCGAGGCATCGTCGAGGCGGGCGACCTGTGCGCCGATCACCTCTCGCAGCCGGGGCGGAGCGGCGACCGCCGCGTCGACCGTCAGCCGTGCCTCGCCGTGCTCCACCACCAGGTCGCCGTCCTCGACCGCCGCGCCCACGAGTTCCCGGACGCACAGCGGCAGCCCACGAGCGGCGTCGACGATCCATCGCTCGGCACGGGGGTCGATGTCGGCGCCCACGAGCAGCGAGGCGATCTCCACCACCGCATCGGGCGCGAGCGGCTCGATCTCGTGACGCTCGATCAGCTCGTCCTTCCAGAGCATCGTGAACGACTCCGGGCACCGCTCGCCCGCGCGCAGGGTGACGATCGCACCGCATCCGATCACGTCCACGAGGTGGGCGATCACCCGGGCAGACTCGTCGTCGAAGAGGTGGGCGTCGTCGACGACCAGCAGTTGCGGCCTGCTGCGGCGGCGTTCGCGCAGCACCGAGATCGCCGACGCGGTCGGGTCGGCGCCCGCCGGCGCCCCGACCGCCTCGAAGATCGTGCCGAGCGGCATCGACGCGACGGATGCGGCGCCGCGGATGCGGTACACGTCCGCGTCCGTCCGCTCATCGCCCGCGGCGTGGGCGAGGCGGGTCTTGCCGATGCCGGCCGGGCCGACCAGCAGCGCGCCGCGGTCGCGCAGCGCGGAGCGGATGCCGGCGAGCTCGGCGTCTCGACCGACCAGGGGCACGGCGCGCGCTCGAGCGCGGCGACCGGGCCCGCCCGCCCGGGGCGTCTCTCGCGCCATCCGCCCTCCCGCGATAGTGAGGAGTTTTCGATTTCTTCACCACGCTACCGACGGCGCGCCCGACAGCGCGTGCCCCAGTTCGAGCGACATTGGGTCACTCGCCTCCTCCGATTGGGCCTCCCGTCAGCTGCCCTCGTCGCGCCACGGCACGCAGACTCGGAGCACCGCCCCACGGTTCCCCCCAGCACCGGGAGCACCAGATGATCCACCCAGCACGTACCCAGACGTCCATGTCGCCGTCCACCCGAGCACGGCGCCACGATCGCCGACTGCGACGCGCCATCGCGGTCGTCCCGATCGTGATCGCGCTCGCCGGATGCGACATGGTCACCGCGCAGCCCGACACGACCGCCCCGACCCCGCCCGGAGATCGGGGGATGGGCGGAGGTTCGGTCGCCGTCAGCCTGCGCTGAACCGCACCCGCCGCCGGAACGGCCTACAGGGGTGGCTCCCCCGGCGGCGGGTGCGGTGCGCCCGCGCGGAGATCTCGTCAGTCGCCGCCGTCATCGCGCTTCGCGCGCCGCGCGGCGCGCTCGGCGGCGCGATCCTCGCCGACGGTGAGCGATGCGTCGCCCGAGGCGGTGTGGTGCGGGTTGGGCGGCCCGGGCTTCTCGATGTGACCGGGCTCCAGCGTGCGGGTGACGTCCTCGGCGGTCACGACCTTGATGGTGCCCGTCGCGGTCTCGTACCACTCGACCAGTTCGGGATCGGTGCTGTCGAAGCCCGCACCGGCGCCCTCGTCCTCGGCGACCTCGGTCGAACCGAACACGAAGTCGTCGCCGTGCTTGGCGATGCCGAGTCGCACGCCCTGGGCGATGGCGGCCTTCGCGTATCTGCGCCGCAGCATGTACGGATCGGTTCGCAGATCCTTCGCCCACGCGATCATGATGCCGATCAGCACCACCGCGAACGGCAACGCCGTCACCACCATGATCGACTGCAGGCCAGACAGCGCCGTGTCGCCGCCCACGAGCAGCAGCGCGAGCGCGGCCGCACCGAGCAGCACGCCCCAGGTCACCGTGACCCAGGTGGAGGGTTCGGGCTTGCCGCGCTGGCTCATCGACCCCATCACGATCGCGGCCGAGTCGGCGGACGTCACGAAGAACAGCACGATCGAGATCATCGCGAGCACTGACACGATCGCCCCGAACGGCAGGTTCGAGAGCACCGCGAACAGCGCTCCGTCGGAGCCCGCCTCGCTGATGCCGAGGCCCTGCTCCTCGAAGAGCATCGCCGTGCCGCCGAGGATGGCGAACCACACGATGCAGACCGCCGACGGCACGAGGATCACGACGGTCGCGAACTGGCGCAGCGTGCGCCCGCGCGAGATCTTCGCGATGAACATGCCCACGAAGGGCGACCACGAGATCCACCACGCCCAGTAGTAGTTCTGCCACGAGGCCATGAACGACGCCGCGTCCTCGCCCTGCGCCGGGTTGCGCGTGAGCATGATCCAGAGGTCGCCGAAGAACGCCGACATGCTCGCCGGAATGAGGTTGAGCAGGAACAGGGTCGGCCCCGCGATGAAGACGAAGATGCCGATGACGCCCGCGACCACCATGTTGACGTTCGAGAGCGCGCGGATGCCCCGCTTGATGCCGGACACCGCCGAGACCACGAACGCCGCCGTGAGCAGCGTGATGATCACGATGATCGCCCCGTTGCCGAACGGTCCAGCACCGGTGACGACCTCGAGGCCGCTGGCGATCTGCAGGGTGCCCATGCCGAGCGTGACGCCCGTGCCGAAGAGCGTCACGATGATCGCGAAGATGTCGATGACGCTGCCGAGCGGCCCGTCGGTCTTCTCACCGAAGATCGGGTGGAAGATCGCGGAGATGAGCGGTGCGCGCCCGCGGCGGTACGCCGCGTAGGCGATCGCCCCGCCCACGACGGCGTAGAACGCCCACGCGAGCGGGCCCCAGTGCAGGTTCGCCTGGGCGAGCGCGTCGAACATCGCCTCGCGGCTGCCCGCCTCGGAGTCGAACCCGGGCGGCACCGTGTTGAAGAACGCCAGCGGCTCGGCCGGGCCCCAGAAGAGCAGCCCGATGCCCATGCCTGCGGCGAACAGCATCGCGATCCACGACACCGTGGAGAACTCCGGCGCCTCATCGTCGGCGCCGAGGCGGATGCCGCCGGTGCGCCCGTAGCCCACCGCCATCATGAAGCCGAAGCAGATGATCGCGAGCGCCGAGAACAGCCATCCGAAGTTGGTCGTGACCCAGCCCAGCGATGCGGAGCCGGCCGCGCCCATGCCCTCGGGGTCGGCGAATCCCCAGATCACGACGGCCAGCACGAGGGCACCGGCGATGCCGAAGACGATCCAATTCGTACTGAACTTGCGTGGAGTGTCCTCCACGCCGATTCCAGGGATCAGTGCCGGATGCAGGAACTCCCGCAGGATCTTCTTCGGCTTCTTCTCCGGCGGCTGGTTGCCTGGAGGGGCGGGTCGATCGGTTGTGGTCATCGGGAAACTCCCTGCGGCCGACTCCGCTGTCGACGGCCGACTTCCTCTTCGACGGTGGATGATCCCCACCCACCCTAGCGAGGTGCGTTTCGGCGGCCGCCGGCGCGACGGCGGCGCGGCGGGAGGAGGGTGGTGGTTCGGCCGACGTCAGCCTGTGCCGAATCGCACCGGCGACTGCGGCGTCGTGTCCACCTGGAGCTGGAAGAGGTCGGGCCGGGAGTAGTGGCCGGTGACGTCGAACCACACGCGCGGCAGCCGGCACTTCGCGAGGTCGAGGTCGGCGACGAGGAGGCCGCGGCCCTGGTGCATGGGGCCGGCGATCGCGGGGCCGAACGGTTCGTAGACGACCGCGTCGCCGGGGCTGATCCACTCCTCCTCGCCCTCGTCGCCCATCAGCCGGTCGCGGAACGGCAGGTCGTCGGGCAGATCGCGCAGCTGCCAGCTCGTCGAGCCGCCGAGCACGTAGGCACAGCTCTCACGCGCGATGTGCTGCAGGGTCGCGTGCCAGCCGTCCCCCTCGTCGGCGGTCGGCGCGACGTAGATCTCCGGCATCTGCGCGTACAGCGCGTACCGCGCGAGCGGCATGAGGTTCTCCCAGCACAGCAGCGCCCCCACGCGACCGACGGCCGTCTCGACGACACGGATCGTCGAGGCATCCCCGAACCCCCAGACCATGCGCTCCGGGAACGTCGGCATGACCTTGCGGTGGTTGTTGAGGATCGTGCCGTCGGCGTCGATGATCGCCACGCTGTTGAAGATCGTGCCGCTGCGCGCGCGGTCGACCTCCTGGTGCGCCGCGACCACCACCACGCCGTGCTCCCGGGCCGCCCGCCGCACCGGTGCGAGGCCATCGGATGCCAGGTCGACGGCGTTGTCCTGCAGGCGCGCGATGAGCGCGTGCACGACGTCTTCCTCGCCCTCCGGGCGCGTGCGCTGGATCCAGACCGGGTAGCCGGGGAACCACGCCTCGGGGAAGACGACGAGGCTCGCGCCGAGGCCGGCGGCCTCCTCGATGTGCCGCACGGCGTGCTCGAGCGTGCGTTCGAGGTCGAGGAACACGGGCGGGTACTGCACGATCGCGGCCTTCATGCGCGATCACCTCCGAGGGGATCGGTCGTGCGCTCGGTCGGGACGTTACTCCTCGTTCACGTCGCCCGCCGCCCCACTTCTGGGGGAACTTCACGCCGTCCCGGGCTCGCATCCGTGAGCGGGAGCCGGGACGCGCAGGCTACGCGGCCGCCATCGCGGGGCGCGGTGGCGCCCCGCGGAGCCGTCGTTCGACGGGCTTCTCGAGCGTGTAGTAGGCGAGCGCGGACACTGCGATGGCTACGACGATGAACAGCGAATCCACCGCGACCCTGACCGGCAGATCGGCGGTCTGCAGCCCGGGGAACGCCGCGTGGACGAGCACCGCGAGCAACCAGTGCGTGAGGTAGAGCGCGAACGACCACTCGCCGAGCAGTCGCAGGGGCCGGCTCACGAGCAGTCCCGCCTTGCCCGAGAGGTCGGCACTCGCCGCGGTGGCGATCAGCAGCAGGATGCACGGGAGCAGCAGCGCGTCCTCGACGCCGTGGCCGAAGGCGACGCCGAGCCAGCGCTGGGCGCCGAACACGGCCACGTACGCCACGGCGACCACGGTCGCCGCCAGCCAGATCGGCTGGTCGAAGCGCCGACCGGTCGACATCCAGTGCGCAAGAACGACCCCGGCGAGGAATCCCAGGAACCGGAAGGGTGGGAACACGTAGAGCAGGAACCGTGCCGGCTCGCCGCCGCCGACCGCGACGGTGACCGCGATGCTGACGACGATTCCGGCGACCACGAGCGCGATCAGCAACGCGCGCGCGCCTCGTGCGCCGAGGCGGCGCACCAGCGGGATCGCGAAGGGGAACAGCAGGTAGAACAGCAACTCGCACGCGAGCGACCAGCTCGGGGCGTTCATGCCGAAGTAGATGTCCGGATCGGGCACCCACGACTGCACGAGCAACACGTTCGAGACGACCTCGACCGTGGTGAACCCGACGCCGGCGACGAGCAGCACCGGGATGGAGACGAGGAACGTCGCGAAGTGCAGCGGATAGACCCGCGCGAATCGCTTCCGGTAGAACCGCGAGATCGGGTCACCGGGCGTGTGCGACCACGTCAGGATGAATCCGGAGAGGGCGAAGAAGAAGCCGACGCCGGCCGTCCCCATCGTCGCGAGCGGCGAGAGCACCGGGATCGGTGCGACATCTCTCGTGACGTGGTTGAGCACTACCACCAGGGCAGCGAAGAAGCGCAGCGATGTCAGGCGATGGAGGTAGACGCGCGGCGCAGGCGGGCTCACAGCGGGGAGCGTAGCGAGGAAGTGTCACGTACTCGTTTCGCGCGTCCACAAGCCCGCCCTCCCCACGCCACCCTCGGTGGCAGACCAGCCGGTCAGCCCGAGAACACCGAGCGGGCGACGCTCGTCACGTCGATCGGCACCTCGGCGGGCAGCCACTCCCCCAGGATCGGCGCGCGCCAGGTCGTGCCGAGGGTGACGGTCGCACTACGGCCGTCGGTGCTGGTGGCGCGCAGGACGCGCACCTCGTCACGTGCTCCGACGCTCGCCGCGAGGTGCTCGGCGACGGCCGCCGACACGTCGTCGGGGTCGAGTTCGACCACGAGCCGGTCACCCTCGCGCCGAACGTCGGCCAGCACGAACGCCTCCGCGCCGGCGAGCGCGGCGCCGTCCGCGATCGTGAAGAGACGCTTGCGCTCGAGGTACAGCGACGTCGCCCCGATGGTCACGACGATGACCGCGAGCCCCAGCACGCAGCATCCGATCGTGAGCAGCAGCGTCGACCCCGACTCGTCACGCGCGAGGCGGTCGCGCAACACCCGCATCATCCGGCCCCGGCGAACCGCGATACGGGCACGGTGGCGGATGCCTCGACGGGCACGCTCGCCCGCTCCCGCATCGCCAGCACGGGCGGTACCAGCGGCAAGGTCACGTCGGCGCGTACGACGAGCGTCACGCGCGACCCGGACTCGAGGCATCCACCCTCGCAGTGCAGCGAGACGGATGCGGCGGAGCGCTCGATCCCGTAGTCGGCCAGCGCGACCGCGACGGCGCGCTCGACCGCATCACGGCCCGCTGCGTCATCGGGCGCGAGCGAGTACACGCGCGCCGCATGCCGGGCAGCACCCTCGGTGGCGAGCACCCCAGCCTGCACCGCACCGACCGCAAGCACGAGGTACACGAGCGGCACCAGCAGGATGAGTCCGACCGTGACGAACTCGAGCGACGCCGACCCCGTCTCGTCGCCGAGCAGGTCGGGCCTCCGAGGGCGGCCGGCACCGGTCATCCGTACGCCTCCACCACCGCGTGCCCGCGCACGTCGAGCGCGGCCTCCAGCCCGATGAGGCCCACGAGGGGCAAGGTCGCCCGCACGCGCACCTCGACCACCTCCGACCCGCCCGCCGCCGAGAGCGATGCCGTGACGTCCCGCGCGTAGCCCTCGGACACCGCCGCGCCGATCAACTCGCGCGTGCGCAGCACCCCATCGGCGGCACCGTTGCCCGCGAGCGCCGCGTATCGCGCCCCCTCGGCAGCCGCGTCGAGCACGGTGTTGCGCACGTGCAGCGCGAGCGCGAGCTGCACCACGGCGAGCGCCAGCCCCACGAGCAGCACCGTGACGAGCATCGACTCGACGAGCGCCGAACCCCGCTCGTCGGCGAGCCGACCGAGCCGAAGCGGTATCAGAAGCCCATCACGCGGTCGATCGCCGCGTCGAACACCCCGCCGAGCGCCGGCCCTGCGAGTCCCCAGAGCACGATGACGAGCCCCGCGGTCATGAGCGTGATCAGCACCCACCCCGGCACGTCGCCCCGCTCCTCGTCGATCGTCCGTCGCAGCGCCTCGCGCATCCGTTCCGTCCTCTCCCGCCGCGGCATCCGCCGTCGGCTCCCATCGGGTCACGTGTCTCGTCGTTCCACCCGCGCACACCTCAGAACCCCGCCTGCAGCACCATCAGGCCCGGATAGACGGCGAACGCCACGGTCACGGGCAGGATGAGGAACACCAGCGGCACGAGCATGGCGATCTCCTTGCGGCCGGCCAGCTCGATGAGGGCGCGGGAAGCCTCACCGCGCACGTCGCCTGCAAGGGCGCGCAGGACCTCGACCGTGGGCGCGCCGCGTTCGATCGCGGCGACGATCTGCGCGATGCACCGGTCGAGGGCGGGGTCGCCCAGCGCGACGCCGAGGTCGCGAAGTGCACGGGCGAGCGGTACGCCGGTGTGCACGGATGCCACCACCCCCGCGAACTCCCCCGGCAGCACCCCCGCCCCCAGGCGGGAGACGCGCGTCAGGGCATCGAGCATCGACTCCCCCGCGGTGATGCTCAGCGTGAGGAACTCGAGCACCGTCGGCAGTTCGCTCGCCAGTCGCCGCATGCGTCGGCGCGCCCGCCACTGCAGCACCTGCTCCGGCCCGAGCGCGCCGGCCGCGGCGGCGACCAGCGGGAGCACGATGCGCGCGACGGGCGGCAGGGTCGCGAGTCCCGGAGCGAGCAGCACAGCGACCGTCGCCATCAGGGCGGCTCCGACGGCGGCGGTGACCTGATGCATCCGGAACCGCCGCACGGCGAGGTCGAGACCCGCGCGGCGGATGCGTCGAGCCACCTGGGCGTCGTCGCCGAGGACCGCGCCGACCGCTCGCGCGGCCGACTCCAGCCAAGGCCCCACGAGGTCGCCGAGCACGGGGAGCGGATCGCTGCGATCACGGTGGACGATGGCGTGCGCAGCCGGCGAGACGTCGAGCACGTAGGGCGCGACCCGGTGGATCGCGCGCGGCCGACGCCAGCTCGGCAGGACGGATAGCAGGGACCAGACGCCGAGCCCGAAGGCGGCACCCAGCGCGATCGCGGCCGTGGTCACGCGAACCACCGCCCGTCCTCGGGCAGACGGCCGAGACCCAGCATCAGTCGGTAGGCGACCACGCTGACCCCGAGCCCCACGACGATCAGCACGACGCCGGCGGGCGTGTTGTAGGCCGAGATGGCCTCGGGACGAGTCGACAGGATCAGCAGGAGCACCCACGGCGCGCACACGCCCAGCCGGGCGGCGTTGCGCACCCAGCCCTGCCGCGCCGCCACCTCGCCACGCAGCGCCGCGTCCTCACGGAGGTAGGCGGAGAGCGCCCGGAGAGTGGGCGTCAGCTCCGTGCCGCCGACCTCCCTGGCCATGCGCAGCGTCTCGATGATGCGATCGGCGGTCGGGTCGGCGAGCGCGGCCTTGAGCCGATCGAGCGATGCCGAGAAGTTGGCGGTCTCGCGCCAGTCGCGGCGGAAGGCCGCGAAGGCGGCCCGGAGCGGCGCCGGCCCCACCTCGTCGAGTGCGGCGACCGCATCGGGCAGCGCCATGCCCGCGCGCACCCCCGAGACGAGGTGGTCGACCAGGTCGGGCCAGGCCGCGCGGTGCGCGGCCCGCCGCGTCGCGAGGCGCTGTCGTACGACGAGCCAGGGCGCGGTGAGCGCGGCGAGGCCGATCGCGATCGTCAGCGCGACCACGCCCGAGAGCGCGTGCGCGATCGCACCGGCGATCACCGCGAGCACCAGTGAGACCACCGCGAACAGGCCCGGCGAGACCCCGTGCAGTCCCGCGGCGGCGAGCATCGCGCGGATGCCGGCGGTCCCGGGATCCGCCCGCGCTCCGCGTCGTCCCGTCGTCCGCGGCCAGAGCCACGGCGCGGCGCAGAGCATCAGCCCGATGCCGAGCGACGCCCCCAGGGCGGCCGCAGCCGCCGTCACGCGGCGTCCCGCAGCAGTGTCTCGACGTCGATGCCGGCCGTCGCGAACTTCCGGGTGCTCGGCACCGACGTCGACACGGCCCGCAGCACACCGTCGGTGCGGGAGAACACCGGATGGGTCCCGAGGCGCATCCCCGCGGCATCCGTCTCGCTCCCCGTCCGTCGCGGCACGGAGATCTCGTCGACCTGCCGCGCCCCTTCCGCGGTGAGCGACGTGTGCACGACGAGGTCGACGCTCGTCATGACGGTCGGCACGACGAACGCCGCGTCGATGTTGCGCCCCGCGAGCAGCGGCAGGGTGCAGAGCTTCAGGAGCGCGTCGGCCGCACTGTTCGCGTGGATCGTGCACATGCCCGGGATTCCGGAGTTACTATCAAGCGCATGACTAGCTCTCCTCCGCTGCGGGCGGCTGTGTACCTCCGAATCAGTGAAGACAAGAAGGCTGACGGGCTCGCGATCGAGCGCCAGCGCGGTGACTCTATGACCCTGCTTCAGCAACGTGGCTGGACGCTCACCCGCATATATTCGGACACCGTTTCTGCGTACCTCCGCGACGTGAAGCGTCCGGAGTATGAACAGATGCAAGAGGACTTCAAGGCGGGGCGATTCGACGCAATCGCGGTCTATGACCTCGACCGCCTGACGCGGCAACCCCGCGAGCTAGAGGACTGGATCGACCTCGCGGAGCACAAGGGCCTGACACTCGTTACAGCGACAGGCGAAGCCGACCTGACGACGGACGCGGGGCGACTCTTCGCGCGACTCAAGGCCGCAGTTTCACGCGGGGAGATTGAGCGCAAGAGCGCACGGCAGAAGCGCAAGAACAAGGAACTACTGGACGCAGGGAAGCCGATTCTCGGCAATCGCCCATTCGGCTTCAAGCTAGACCGGCTTACGTTTCACGAGCCTGAGGCGCAGATGATCCGCGATGCCGTCGCCGACGTGATCAACGGCACATCTATCGGAGAGATTGTCCGGCGATGGAACGACTCCGGCGTGCCTCCGACCTCGAAGGCGAAGGACGACAAGCCAGCACGCTGGACGCATCCAGGCGTGAGGCAAATTCTCCGACGAGAGCGCAACGCCGGGATCATGACGCACCTGAGCGCTGAGGACCGGCGCAAGAACAAGGACCGGAAGGAGGAAGGCCTTCCTCCGATTGAGCCCAAGGTCATCAACACTGACGGACCGCAGATCATCACGCCGGAGCAGCTTGAGTTGCTTTCCGCGCTGATCGACTCGCGGACAACCTCACGCGGCGCGAAGCCGCAGAGGCACTTTCTGAGTGGCGCGATGCTGTGCGCGTGCGGAGGCACAATGCGCATCTACCACTCGTCTAGGAACTCTCGGCACGCTGGGCAAACCTTCTACACATGCGGCGAGCGCGCGAAGGGTGACGGCAAGACGCATACAGCGATCAAGACAAACCTTGCCGAGAGAAAGGCCGTGATGGCGCTCTACGGTTTCATTTCGGGGGGATGGATCGACCCTCCCACCGCCCCCGGAACTAGTGACCTGCCAACGCTCCGGGCAGCTATCGCAGACAACACAGCGGAGCGCTCGCGGCTCTCTGGGCTACTCGCAACGCGCGGAGTCGATCCCGTGCCAATCCAGGCGCAACTGTCCGCACTTGCGGATGCAGCCGACAAGCTCGACCGAGAGCTAAAGGACGCGCTAGCGCGTGGGCTCGAAGCCGACTGGGTTCGGCTGCTTCGGGAAGAGTGGGGCGACTCCACCGAGAGCTTCGAGAAGTTCGAACAGTGGTGGGAGTCGCACAGCATCGAACGGCGTAGGGATTTCGTCAGGCAATCGCTGCGCATTCAGGTGATGCCCGGGCGGGGAGTCTCCCGCGTGAAGGTTGATCCGCGCTGAGTCGTGCCTTAGTGCATCACTGCTCGCAAATTGTCAAGTGTGCACAAAGTAAACGCCTAGTCTAGGTATATACCCTACAATTCAGTGGTACACTGGAACCAGACACAACGACAGGCACCACCCGATTTTCCACAAACCGGGGGGTGATCTTCGGTGTGGTGCTCGGGGATCACTCCCCACTCTTAGGAGCACCACAAATGCAAGTCACACTGAACACAGCGGCGGCGGTCTCACAGGCACCGCCAACGCCCGAAATCGGATACTCCGACGCCCTCCGTATCTATACCGAAGCGGGCTCGGCGGAAGTCCTTCGGCCCATCCCTGTCGCAGACACGCCCCCGCGCGGTTACCGGAGTTGGACCCCCGAAGCGGCCGAGCGCTGGGCCAAGTCCGAACACTGGGAGTTCGCCCGCACGGCATCTAGCCCAGCGCCGGGGTACGTCTTCCTAGATGACGATGACGCGCCCGCCTGCGCCGCTCTGGAAGCCCAGCTTGGCGCACGTCCGGGAACGCTCTACACAACGTCACGCGGAGTGCTCAGCGCCGCTCAGGGGCGCGCCAAGCGCCTCTATCGCGTGCCTGCGGATGTTTCCCTAGCTGACCGCTACAGCGGCGGGGAGGTAGTCGATCACTTCCACCGCTTCGCCTTCGTCGGCCCGACGCGCAACCACCGCACGCTAGACACAGAGGTTTGGTACCTCCCGGACGGCACAGCGCTCGAAGGTCCGCCAACCGCTCAGGACATTGCCGAGCACGTTGCTGAGCTGCCTTCCGCGTGGCTCACGCACTTGCAGCGCCCCGCCCGCGAGACCGGGGAGATTCCCGCTTGGGAAGGACCGCAGAGCTTCGATGCCGGAGAGGTTGCGCCGTGGCTTCAGGAGCTATCCGAGCAGTGGAGCGGAGTAGAGCGTTACCCGAACGCTCAGAGCGCCCTGTGGAGCTTGGCGTGGATCGCGGTCCTCTTGCCCGAGACACCGGGGATCGACACCCTGCGGCATGAGATTTCGGACGCGTACGTCAACCGCCCCGACACCAATACCCCTCCGTCAGAGCGTCAGGCGCGAATGGATCGACTCTGGGAGGGCGCACTACCGAAGCAAGCGGAAGCGCTCAGGACGCTAGAAACCGAGTTCGGACGCTCTGCGGTCAGGTGGGCAACATCGACCCTCTCCGCACGCGCCCCCGAGCCAAGCGAGCGCGAGCGCCTAGAGAGCCTCACGCCCGAGCAGGCCGAAGCAGAGTTCGGCTGGGATTGGGAGAATCTCCGGGCTCAAGCACTCACGCGCGCAGAGGCGAGCGAGACACAGGCGGCGATCCCCGAGACGTGGAAGCCGCTTGACCTAGCCGAGTTCCTAGCTGAGGACTACGCGCCCCCTGCGCCGTCCGTCTTCCGGCGCACCGATGGCATGGGCCTCTTCTACCCCGGCGTAGTGAATGAGGTTCACGCACCGGGCGGCGAGGGCAAGACGCTCTTCGCGCTGGCCGTTGCCGCCGAGCAGCTTGCAGATGGTCACACTGTCGCGCACATCGACTACGAGGAGCACCCCGGGCGAATCGTCTCCCGGCTTGTTGGGCTCGGCGTAGACCGCGCCGTGATCGCGGAACGCTTCCACTACATCCGCCCCGAAGAGCGCCCGACTCCGGCAGTGCTCGAAGCGTACGCACGCCGGGGCTACTCGCTCGTGATCATCGACACCGTTGGAGAGTCAATCAACAACGTTACGGGCGGCGACTCCAACAGCACCGACGACGTAACGCGCTGGCACAGCTTCGCCCGCTCGTTCGCTCAGGCAGGTGCCTGCGTGCTCGTTGTAGATCACGTGCCGAAGGATGCGGCCAATCCGCTCTTCCCGATTGGCTCACAGGCCAAGTACGCGGGCTATAAGGGCGCGATCTACCTGCTTGAGACTCCGCGCGGCGGGGGCCTCAAGAAGGGCGGCACCGGGTTCCTGAGCATGAAGCTAGCGAAGGACAACGGCGGTGGGCTCGGGCTGCGCAAGGGAGAGCTAGCGGCGGAGTTCCACCTAGACAGCACCGCGAGCCCGTCGCTTTGGGAGCTTCGTCACCCGAGCGCGAGCGCGCAAGTTGCGCGTGCGGCGAGCACTGCGCTGACCCTCCAGGGGGAGATTCTCTCCGTGGTCACAGCAGCGGAAGGGCCGATCAATCACAAGGCCGCTCGGGAGGCGCTTGGCCTCAGCGGCAACAACTGGGGCAAGTACCGGGAGGCGCTCAAGAGCCTGATTGACGATGGCCGGCTAGTAGAGACCCAAGGCCAGAAGGGTTCCAAGATTCTGAGCCTTCCGACAACCTCCCCTGTGAGCTTCCCTGCTTCCCGGTCCCTAGGCCCCGGGGAAGCTGGGGAAGCACCCTCACTAGGTTCCCCAGCTTCCCCGAGCTTCCCCGAGCTTCCCCGTTTCGGGTATGGGGAAGCAGGAAACCCCCTCCGATCCCAGCAATGGCGCGGAAGTTCCCCCTCCCGCCGAGACCCCTCCGGCTCAGGTTCCCCATTCCGAGACGGGGAAGCAGCCCTTCAAGGTTCCGGAGGTTCCCCCGGGCCTGAGGGAGACCCTCGGAGGCAACTAGAGAAAGAGAGCACATGAGAGAAACCCCGACCCCCGTCTACGTCGCAGCACTTGCGGAGCGCATTCGCATCTGGGACGCAGACGGACTCCGGCGCAGCGGTTCAGAGGGCTGGGAGCACCGAGTCAACTACCGCAAGCGCAAGCACATCCCAGCAGCCCTCCGGAGGCTCGAAGCCGAAGGCTGGGCACCAATCACAGCAACATGAAAGGCAAGCAAGTGAAGCAAATCCACACAATTAGCCAGGACGGGCGCTCATTCGGCGCGCAGGAACCGCCTAAGCCACCGCGTGATCCGTACTACGTTCCGGAAGCACTCCGAGCGGATTACGAAGCGGCAAATGTCGATCCAATTGATTACTTCGGCATTGCACTCCGAGAAGTCTCGGCAGAGCACGCGAAGGGACAGATCATCGATCAAGACGTGCGCGAGAGGACGCAGCGCGAACACCTCCCGGAGGTCATGAAGCGAGCGGAGCACTACGCCCGCCTGATGACAGCCAGCGCGAAGGCCCGAGCGGCAGCAGACCAAGCCGAGCGACTCGCCCGGCGCGAGCAGACGGACCGATGCCCGGTCTGTTCGGAGATGAACCCGCCCGTGGAACGGCACTACGCCACCCACCTGCCCCGCGAGGGTTGGCGCGCGTGCGAGTCCTGCGCTGCGGTGGCTGAGTCCCTATGGGCGGAGCAGCAGCGGAGCGAGACCCGAGAGGAACGCGTACGCGCAGCCCTGAACCTGTAAGAGGCGCGCTCAGTTGAGGCCCCCGCTAGCTCACGCTTGCCGGGGGCCTCAGCGTTACGGTGCCTGCCTGCGGTCCTTCAACAAGGATCAACACGAATCAACAAGCATCAACAGCCAGCCACTCGAATATTTCAGGCCTGATCAGCATAAATGCCAATTGGGAGCGGGGTTCCCAAAAGGCCACCAGGAAAGACCCCCGCCCCTCGCTCGGGACCCGAGACTAGCCCCGAGTCCTTTTGAGGTTGACCCGAGAACCCCCATTCTCGGCAGTAGAGGGTTTGTGTCCGGCTGGGAGATTGGCAAGGGGCACCAGCAACGAAGAGGGCGCGCCCTCCCCGAAGGAAGAACGCGCCCCCTGTGCGCTGACTGCTAGATCAGCGGACCCTGAACGTCGTGCCGCAGTAGGCGCACCGGGCGAGCCCCGGACGCGTGACGCGGTACGGCCCCAACTTCCGGCGGCACCGGGCGTTGGGACAGGTGTACATGTATCCGGCCATAGAAGGCCCTCATTCCTTGATCACACGAAGACCAAGGTGCCGACGCACTGGCGCGGAATTGCGTCAGCTACGTCACTCAGGACTAGAATCGCTAACGTCTAACCGGCCAAAGTTTGACGCTCGCGACCCCGTTGTCCCTCGGCACCGCCCGAGGGACTCGGGGTTGTCGTGCTTCGATGCTGAAATTCTACGGCACGTGTTCGCCCCGCCGAACGACCACAAGATGAGGTAGTTACACCGGTGTAGTTATCCACAGGGCTTTCCACCGGCGCTCCACAGCCTGCACGGCGTGTTCGGGTGCATATAGGCCAATTTGGCCGGTTATCCACAGGTGTGCACCTACAAATTTTTTTTGTTGTGGGGAATCCTTCGGCGTGTCGCGGGATCAAAGGGCTATCATCCGCGCGATCGATTCGAGTGCTTTGAGGCGTAATACGCAGGCGCTGGGATCAGCCTTCCCGCCCTTCGTAGCTGCAACACGGAAAAGTCTTGGTCACCTTCGAACGCAGCTTCGAAGAATCATGCAGAAATCCCGCTGAAGTCGGCGCTCAAGCTCACTCCAGGCGTCTTGTCTACCGTCATGCGGCAGTTTGTAATTCCGGTATGCCGGAGTTCAACGCGATCAGCAGGTCGAGGCTCTCGGCTTCGCGAACCTCGCCGACGACGAGCCGGTCGGGTCGCATGCGCAGCGACTCCTTGACGAGGCGGCGCAGCGTGATCTCACCGAGCCCTTCGACGTTCGCCTGCCTGCACTGCAGTGCGACGACGTCACGGGCCGCGACGTCGAGCTCGAACGTCTCCTCCACCGTGACGATGCGCTCCGAGGGGCGCACGCAGCCGAGCAGCGCACCCAGCATCGTGGTCTTGCCGCTGTGCGTCGGCCCGGAGACCAGGATGTTGAGGCCCGCGCGCACGCTCGCCTCGAGGAAGTCCGCCGCCCGCTCGTTCAGTGTCCCGGCAGCGACGAGGTCGTGCAGGTCGCGGATGCGCCGGCGGAACTTCCGGATGTTCACGGCCCAGTGACGCCGGGTCACGTCGGGGATCGCGACGTGCAGCCGCGAGCCGTCGGGCAGCGATGCGTCGACGAAGGGCGAACTGAGGTCGACCCTGCGGCCGCTGGCGCGGAGCATCCGCTCGACCAGGTCTCGCACCTCCTGGTCGGTGAGCACCAGCGACGTGAGTTCGCTGACGCCGTCGCGCGCGACGAACACGCGGGTGGGCGCGTTGATCCAGATCTCCTCGACCGTGTCGTCGTCGAGCAGCGGCTGGATCGGCCCGAGCCCCGTCAGCGCCGCGACGACCTCGCGGGTGGCGTCGTGCTCGTCGACGTCGGCGAGGTGCCCGCGCACCAGCAGGTCCTCGCTGCGGCGGCGGATCTCATCGCGCGCGTACCGCTCCGCGAGCGCGGAATCCTGCGCCAGGTCGACGCCCTCGCGCAGCACGCGCGCCCGCACCTGCTCCGTGATCGTGCGGACCGCGTCGGACATGCGCAACAGTGTGGACGAGATGGTCCGGACGCGCCGGGGTTGTCCACATGAGCGGATGCACCGGGCTGCACGCCCCCAGTGCGGGTCGCCCGGCCGATGCTCGCCGCGCTACAACCTGCCGAGGATCTCGGCCTTCTTCGCCTCGAACTCCTCGGGCGTGATGATCTCCTGGTCGCGCAGGTCGGCGAGCTCGCGCAGCAGCGTCGTGGACGCGACGGGCTTCGGCCCATCGGCCGCGGGAACCGCGAGCCCGCTGGCGTGGGCGACCGGGCCCGGCGTGGGCCGGCTCGACGCGCGCACCGCCCAGAGGACGAGCGCGACCAGCCCGCCGAGTACCAGCAGGATCACGATGACGATCACGACGAAGGCGAGGACGTTCCATCCCATGAGGCTGTTGCCGTACATGGCCTCAGGCTAGCGTCGGCCGCGATCGGCGCACCGGTCGGAAGTCCCGCGCGCCGCCTAGACTGGCCACGCACTCGCGGGAGTGGTGAAACCGGTAGACACGCAGGATTTAGGTTCCTGTGCCTTCGGGCGTGTGGGTTCGAGTCCCACCTTCCGCACGAGCCGCGGCTCCGCGCCTTGCGACTGAGGGCCATTTCTTCATCCGAGTGCACACACTCAGCACTCAAGCGAAGAATCGGCCCTCAAACGGGGAACCGGCGCCGCGGTCAGCGCTGCCGGGCCGGGTCGAGCTTCGGCGACATCGACGCGTCGCCCGAGCGCAGCATCGCCGCGACCGGTCGCGACGACAGCGCGAGCATGCGGGCCAGCCCACGCCGGCCCGACCGGCGGGCGATCGACGGCGCGACCCGCGCCGGGATCTGCGCGAGCGCCGGCAGCGGGCGCACGAACGCCGTCACCTCGCTGATGCGCCCGTCGGGCGCGAACCTCAGCAGCTTCGCATCCTGCCCCTCGACCCCCGCGAGCGTGAACGCGAAGACGACCAGGCGGGTGTCGCCGCTGCCGCTGCGGGCGATGCAGCGCACCTCGCCGAACTCCGCGAGCGTCGCCGACTCCATCTCGGCGATGTCGTCGCGCCCGACGTACTCGAACGCCGTGGTCGTCGCAGAACGGAACACCGCGTCGTCGGCCAGGCACTCCCCCGCGGCCGTGCCGTCGCGCGCTTCGGCGGCCGCGATGTACCGGTCGAGGGTGGCGTCGGCGGCGACGTCGTCGAACGCGGTCGTCTCGTCGGTCATGCTCACTCCCTGGGCGTCGTGGCAATGCGCTCGCGCGTGAACTCGCGCAGCGCCGGCACCTTCGGCGCGTGCACCCAGAGCCGGCCGCCGCCGTCGGGCAGCTCGGTGCCCGAGACGAGGTAGGCATCGGCCCCGAGGGCGTCGAGCAGCGGCAGGAGCCCGCGCGACTTCGACTCGGTGAGGTGGCCGATGCGGCGCCGGCGCCCGTAGACGCCGACCAGGTGCGGGTGGTGCGCCGGGTCGCGCTCGCGCACGAGCAGGTATGAGTCGGCGATGTGGGCGTCGACCTCGTCGTGGGGCACGTGCCGCTCGATCCCCGTGATGCGCAGGCGCGCAGCGGGCAGGTCGCGCAGGTCGACCACGTGCTCGGGCTCGGGCAGCAGTCGCACCGTGAGCGGCGGCAGGCCGCGCTCGGCGGCGTACTGGCGGGCGCGATCGCGGGCCTCGCGCTCGGCGTCGAGGTCGGCGACCCAGGTGAGGAAGATCTCCGAGGTGATGGGCACCTCGGCGTGGATCGGAGCAGCCCCGGGTTCCGGCGGTTCCGCCCTGGCGCTCGCGTCGGGCTCGGTCTGCTGGGGGCGCGGCTTCGACCGCCCGAAGAGTCGCTCCACGAGGCTCATGCCCGAAACCTACCGGGCGTTCGGGGTCTGCGGCGGCAACACCACGCCGCTGTGGATCACACGCGCGGCGGCCCGGCGGCGATGCGCTCGCGCGCGGCATCCGCCACCCGCTCCTCAGGGACCGACCAGTCGGCCTCCATCCACCACGTGGCGCCCGCGTCTATCCACGGGCGCACGGCTGCGGCATCCGCCAGCCCGTCGGTGCCGGTCGTGCGGCCCTCCTGCACCACGTCGAACGGCCGGTCGGCGAGGCCGAGGCGCTCGCGCTCGGCGCGGATCCACGAGATCGCCTCGGCGGCGACCTCCGGCGTGTATGCGGCGGCCTGCTGCTCGGCGTCGACGACGGATGCCCCGGGCGGGGCGTAGTTCGGGATCCACCCGTCGTACCGGGCGACCCGCCGCATCGACCGCATGCGCGGCCAGACGCCGACGACCCAGGTCGGGATGCGCGGGCGCTGCACGGTCGGGGCCGGCAGCATCGTCTCGGTGCGCGCAGCGCGATAGTGGGTGCCCGCGTAGGCGAACGGCTCGCCGCGCCAGAGGTGCTCGAGCATCTCGAGCCCCTCGTCGAGGTGCTCGGCGCGGATGCGGCGGCCGGGGTCGTCCTCGAACAGCCAGAACCGCTGCTCGACCTCGGCCGGCACCCCGAGCCCGACCGACAGCACGGTGCGCCCGCCCGAGAGGGCGTCGACCGTGGCGGTCTGGCTCGCGAGCTCCCACGGGCGGCGGCGCGGCAGCGGGGTCAGTATGGTGCCGAGGCGGATGCGCTCGGTGCGCATCGCCGCGGCGGCGAGTACCGACCACGGGTCGGTCGCCCAGATGCCCTCCCACACGAACATGCCGTCCCACCCGTGCTGCTCGATGAGCGGGGCGAGCTCGACGGCGAGGTTCGGGTCGGACCCGGTGACGACGAAGCCGTAGCGCATGCGGGGACGCTACCCCGCACCGCCCACATCTGCCGAGTGTTCTCGGCCGTCCTCCTGGCGACCCGGTCACCGCTGAGTCTCGCCGAAGGCGCACGTTTCTCAGGAACAGGGCGGGCGCGGGCGCCCCACGACCGCACGATCGTCGGCGGGAGAATCCGTGACCGCATGATCCACCGATTCGGAACGGATGCCCCGCACATCCTTCACCGCGCCGCGACCGAGCTCCTGAAAAGCGAGCACACACGCCGGGCCGGGGGTATTGCCGAACACAGCCGAACCCGCATAGGTTTGGTTAGGCTAACCTCACCTGACGATCGGCTTCCCATGACGAGCGACACCGCCCTCCTCGACGCGACCGACGCGGCGCCGCTCGACGTCGCCGCCCTGATCCGCAGCGCATCGGCCGACGATCACCGGGCGGCGGAGTCGCGCGGGTTCGTGACGCGCCTCATGGCCGGCGAGCTCTCCCTCGGCGGGTACGCCCGCTACCTCGCCCAGCTCGCCTGGGTCTACGAGGCGCTCGAGTCGTGGGAGCCGCGTGCGGGCGACCCTGCGATCTTCGACCCAGCACTCGCACGGATGCCCGCGATCGAGTCCGACCTCGTCGCGCTGGGCGTCACCGACCGGCGCGCGACCCACAAGGCTCTGCCCGCGACCGCCGGCTATGCGGCCCACCTGCGCGGCATCGTCGCCCGGCATGACGTGGTGGAGTACCTCGCGCACCACTACACGCGGTACCTCGGCGACCTGTCGGGCGGGCAGGCGATCGCCGCGCTCATCGCTCGGCACTACGGCGCGACGCCCGAACAGCTCGGCTTCGCACGGTTCGAGGGAATCGAAGCACCCGTGCCGTTCAAGCGCCGCTACCGCGAGGGCATCAACGCGCTACGGCTGCCCGGGACATCCGTCGACCGCCTCATCGCCGAGGTGCGCCAGTCGTTCGCGCTGAACAGCGCGGTCTTCGACGCGCTCGGGGCCTGACGGCGCCGCCGGCACCCGTGGACGGGCGGCCGGGGCCTGCGCACGTCCGCCCGCCGACGAAGGCACGTCGTTTTCAGGAACCGGGCCGAGGCGCCCGGCCTGCACCCGAACGATGCGCGGCCGAGGCATCCGACCCCGCATGACCTGCGGGAGTGGTCGGATGCACCGCACATCCTGCGGCACCTGCCGGCGCCGTTCCTGAAAAGCGGCACCACCCCCGGCCGGCACGCGGCACGCGGCGCGCCACCGAGCCACCCGCCCCCGTTCCGGGGGTTCGCCCCCGGTTCCGTGCGCACCCCTCGCGGATAGACTGAAGCTCACGTTTCCCGCCGACGCAGCCGCCGCGCGAGGCCTGCCGACGTCTGGAGTCCACCGAGATGAGCCCGACCGCGCTCCTGCCGTTCCTCGACCCGGAGACGATCATCGCCGCCGCCGGGCCATGGGCGCTGCTCGTCGTGTGCGTCATCGTCTTCGCCGAGACCGGCCTGCTGGTCGGCTTCCTGCTGCCGGGCGACACGCTGCTCATCATCGCCGGGCTGCTGACCCACACCTCGCTCGTCTTCGGGCTCGACATCTGGTGGGTGTGCCTCGCGATCGGGTTCGCCGCGTTCGTCGGCGGCGAGGTCGGCTACCTGATCGGCCACAAGTTCGGACCGAGCGTCTTCGAACGCAAGGAGTCGGGCATCTTCAGCGTCAAGAACGTCGAGCGCACGAACGCGTTCTTCGCGCGCTTCGGCGCGATGGCGGTGATCCTCGCCCGGTTCGTGCCGATCGTGCGCACGTTCACGCCGGTCGCCGCGGGCGTCGGCCACATGGACTACCGCAAGTACTCGCTCTACAACCTCATCGGCGCGCTGCTCTGGGGCGTCGGGCTCACCTACTTCGGGTACGTCATCGCGTACATCCCGTGGATCCGCGACTTCGTGCGCGAGTACATCGACCTCATCCTGCTCGTCGCGGTCGGCCTCACCGCGGCCGTCACGCTGTTCCACTACTGGCAGTCGAGCCGGCGGGCCCACCGCGCCGAGGCCGCCGGGGAGGACGTCGTCACCGACGAGTTCGAGGCGCGCGAGCTCGTGCTCGACCAGGAGACGCTCGAGCACGGCCACCACGAGCACGGGCACGGGCACGGGCACCACGAGCACCCGCGCGACGACGACCGCGACTGACGCGCCGGCACGTCGAAACGCCGGCACGTCGAAACTCAGTGCGGCACGTCGAGTTCGGCCTGCCGGCGCGAGTTCGACGTGCCGGCAGGCGAGCGGATGCCCCGCGCGAACCGCGTCACGGGTGCTGCGTGCGCTCCTGGTGCCCGGCGGGCTCGAGCTGGAACGTGGAGTGCTCCACGTCGAAGTGCTCCGCGAGGCATCCGCCCAGCTCGTCGAGGAGCGCGGATGCCCGGCCCTCGGCGAGCAGCTCGGGCTCGACCACGACGTGTGCGGTGAAGACGTGGGAGCCCGACGTGATGGCCCAGACGTGCACGTCGTGCACCTCGACGACGCCGGCGGTGCGGAGGATGTGCGCGCGGATCTCGGCGACCGACGTCTCGGGCGGCGCCGACTCGCTGAGCACGCGCATGACGTCGCGCAGCAGCAGCAACGCGCGCGGCACGATGAGCGCGGCGATCACGAGCGACGCGATGGCATCGGCCGCGCCGAAGCCCGTCAGCAGGATCACTCCGGCCGCCACGATCACCGCGATCGACCCGAGGGTGTCGCCGAGCACCTCGAGGTAGGCGCCGCGCATGTTGATCGACGACGTCGCGCCGGCGCGCAGCACGAGCAGCGCGGCGATGTTGGCGACGAGACCCACGACGGCGACGATCATCATCGGCAGCCCGGCCGGCTCGGCAGCATCCGCTCGCACCAAGCGCCCGACCGCCTCGACCGTGACCGACCCGGCGATCACGAGCAGGATCACCGAGTTCAGCAGCGCGGCGAAGACCTCGACGCGCTGGTAGCCGTAGGTCTGCCGGTCGGTCGCGGGACGCCCGGCGACGATCACGGCGACGAGCGCGATGATGAGCCCGATGAGGTCGGAGAGCATGTGCCCGGCGTCGGCGAGCAGGGCGAGCGAACCGCTCAGCAGGGCGCCTGCGACCTCGAGCAGGAGCACCGACGCGACGATGGCGATCGCGATGCCCAGCCGGGTGCGATTCGCGGTGCGCGCGTGGTCGTGGTCGTGTCCCATCGCCACCAGCGTAGGCGGGTGGCGCGCGCCGAATCGCACGCGACCGCAATCGGGAACGATTCGCGTTCTCAACAGGCCGCGACGGGCCTCACGCGGTGGCGGCGACGCGCTCCAGCTCGGGCAGCAGCGCCGCGAACGCGCGCGCCCGGTGGCTCTCGGCGTTCTTCTGCTCGGGGGTGAGCTCGGCCGCGGTCACTTCGTGCCCGTCGGGCACGAAGACGGGGTCGTACCCGAAGCCGTGGGCGCCGGATGCCTCGGTCGCGAGCCGTCCCGGCCACACGCCGACCGCGGCGAACTCCTCGGGCTCGCCCGCACCCTCGGGCACGACCAGCGCGATCGTGCAGTGGAACGACGCGGCCCGCTTGGACGGGTCGACGAGGTCGGACAGCTGCGCGAGCAGCAGCTCCAGGTTCGCGACCGCCCCGGCTCCCGGACCCGCCCAGCGCGCCGAGAAGATGCCCGGCGACCCGCCCATCACGTCGACCGCGATGCCCGAGTCGTCGGCGAGCGCGATGCGCCCGGTGTGCGCGGCCGCGGTGCGGGCCTTGATGAACGCGTTCTCGGCGAAGCTGGTGCCGTCCTCCACGGGTTCGGGGCCGTCGTACGCCAGCACGGTGATGCCGGGCATCCGCTCGCCGATGATGCGCTGGAACTCCTCGACCTTGTGCGCGTTGTGCGTCGCGAGCACGATCTCCATCGTCGCCGGCCCGGAGCCTAGGCGCGCGCGGCGGCGAGCACCGCGCGCTGGATCTCGGCGAGCTCGCGCGTGCCGGCCAGCGCCAGGTCGAGCAGCGCGTCGAGCTCGGCGCGGTCGAACGGCGCCCCCTCGGCGGTGCCCTGCACCTCGACGAAGGCACCGGAGCCGGTCGCGACGACGTTCATGTCGGTCTCGGCGCGCACGTCCTCGACGTAGGCGAGGTCGAGCATGGGCACGCGGTCGATGATGCCCACCGAGATGGCCGACACCGAGTCGGTGAGCGGCACGGCCTTCTTGCCGATGAACTGGTGCTCGCGGCCCCACTCGAGCGCGTCGGCCAGCGCCACGTAGGCGCCCGTGATGGCGGCGGTGCGGGTGCCGCCGTCGGCCTGCAGCACGTCGCAGTCGAGCACGACGGTGTTCTCGCCGAGCGCCTTCATGTCGACGACCGAGCGCAGGCTCCGGCCGATGAGGCGCGAGATCTCGTGCGTGCGCCCGCCGATCTTGCCCTTGACCGCCTCGCGGTCGTTGCGGGAGTTCGTCGAGCGCGGGAGCATCGCGTACTCGGCCGTCACCCACCCCTTGCCCTTGCCTGTGAGCCAGCGGGGCACGCCGTTCGTGAACGAGGCGGTGCAGAGCACCTTGGTGCGGCCGAACGAGATGAGCGCGGAGCCCTCGGCGTGCTCGCTCCAGCCGCGCTCGATGGTGACGTCGCGGAGGTCTGCGGGCGTGCGCCCGTCGGCGCGCAGCAGGTCGGGCTGGTCGGTCATGGTGCTCCTATCGCGGTGGTGCGGTGCGTGACGGGCGGCGGATGCGTCGCGTCAGCGCTGGATCGGGATGGTGCCGGTGTGCACCAGGTCGACGTGCTGGATCTCGCGGCCCATGAGCCGGTGCGCGAGCCCGAGGAACTCCTCCTCGCTGCGCCCGGTGGCCTCGTAGCGGTACGTCGGCGGCGTGGTCGCGGTGCGCTCGAGCCCGGTCGAGACGAGCACCCGGTACACGTCGTTGGCGGTCTCGACGTCGCTGGAGACGAGCGTGACCGCCTCGCCCATGACGTACTGGATCGCGCCCTTGAGGAACGGGTAGTGGGTGCAGCCGAGCACGAGGGTGTCGACGGATGCCTCGCGCAGCGGCGCCAGGTACTGCTCGGCGACCGCGAGCAGCTCGGGCCCGGTCGTGACGCCCGACTCGACGAACTCGACGAATCGCGGGCACGCACGCGTGTGCAGGTCGAGGTGCGGGGCGGCGGCGAACGCGTCCTCGTAGGCGCGGGAGTTGACGGTGCCGGCGGTGCCGATGACGCCGACGCGGCCGGAACGGGTGGCCGCGACCGCCCGGCGCACGGCGGGCTGGATCACCTCGACCACGGGCACCTCGTAGCGCTCGCGCGCATCGCGCAGCATCGCCGCGGATGCCGTGTTGCACGCGATCACGAGCATCTTGACGCCCTGCGCGACGAGGTCGTCGAGCACGGCGAGCGCGTACTCGCGCACGTCGGCGATGCGCTTGGGGCCGTACGGCGAGTGCTCGAGGTCGCCGATGTAGAGGATCGACTCGTTCGGGAGCTGGTCCTTGACCGCGCGGGCCACGGTGAGCCCGCCCACTCCTGAGTCGAAGATCCCGATCGGCGCGTCCGTCACGGTGTCCAAGCCTAGATCAGCCCGTGCCGTCGTACGCCGCCCGCACGGCGCGCACCAGTCGCCCGGCCGCGTCGTGCGGATGCGCGCGCGGCCATGCGAGGCGCACCTCGACCGTGGGCGCATCGGCGATCGGCACGAACGCGACCCCGGGCCGGGGGTAGTGCTCGGCGGTCGCCTCGGCGGTGACGCCGATCGCCTCGTCTGCGGCGATGAGGTCGAGCCACGACTCGACGTCGTCGGTCTCGACCGTCGCCGGCGCGGGAAGGCCCTCGTCGGTCCAGAGCGACGGCGTGGTGGTGCCGTTGTGCGGGTCGATCGCCAGCGTCTCGGCGGTGAGGTCGGCGAGACCGACCGACGTGCGGAAGGCGAGCGGATGGTCCAGCGGCAGTGCCGCCACGCGACGCTCGGTGCCGACCACCTCGGAGCGCAGGTCGCGGCGGGCGAGCGGCCCGCGCACGACGGCGAGGTCGACCCGGCCCTCGGCGAGCGCGAGGTCGGCACGGCTGACCCGCACCAGCCGGAGGCGCGCGTCGGCGTGCGCCCGGTTCCAGGCGCGCAGCACCGGCGTCGTGTGCGCGCCGAGCGCCGCCCACGCGTACCCCACGCGGATCGTCGCCGCCTCGCCGCGGAGCCCGGCGACCGTGCGGTCGAGCTCGCCGACCACCCGCCGGGCGACGATGAGGAAGGCCGCGCCCTGGTCGGTCGGCTCGACCCGACGGGTCGTGCGATGCAGCAGCGGCACGCCGAGCTCGTGCTCAAGCGCGGCGACCGTGCGCGAGACGGCCGCCTGCGAGACGCCCAGGGCGACCGCCGCATCGGTGAACGAGCGCTCCTCGTCGACCGCGATCAGCGCCCGCAGGTGCCGCAGCTCCACATCCATGTGCACAGCGTATCAATCAGCGCAGATTGCATTTCTCAGGCGTGACAATCGGATCTAGCGTGAACGGCATGAACCGCGAACGCGCCGCAGCCGCAGCATCCGTCGGCGGCGCCTGCTCGGTGCAGGTCGGCGCCGCCCTCGGTGCGACCGTCTTCCCGCTCGTCGGGCCGGCGGGCGTGGTCGCGCTGCGACAGGCCGTCGCCGCGGTGACCCTCCTCGGGGTCTCGCGCCCGGACCCGCGCACGCTCACCCGGCGGGCCCTCTGGCCCGCGGCCCTCCTCGGGCTCGCGCTGGTCGTCATGAACTGGGCGCTCTACGGCGCCGTCGAGCGGCTCGGGCTCGGCCTCGCGGTCACCCTCGAGTTCCTGGGGCCGCTCACGCTCGCGCTCGTCGGCTCGCGGCGCCGGCTGGACCTCGGCGCGGCCGCGCTGGCCGGCACCGGCGTCGTGCTGCTCACCGGCACCGTGCCGGGCATCGACCCCGTCGGGGTCGCGCTCGGCCTGCTCGCCGCAGCGGCGTGGGCGGCGTACATCGTGCTGAACCAACGGGTCGGGGCGCAGTTGCCCGGCGTGCAGGGCACCGCGATCGCGAGCCTCGTCGCCGCGCTGCTCACCGCCCCGCTGCTGGTGCTCGCGCTGGCGGGCCTCGACCCGCGCGCGCTCGGCCACGTGCTGCTGATCGGCCTGGCCGCCGGCATCCTGTCGTCGGCACTGCCGTACTCGATCGACCTCACCGTGCTGCGGGTGCTCCCCCGCAACGTGTTCGGCGTGCTCCAGAGCGTGCAGCCGGCCGCGGCGGCCCTCGCCGGCTTCATCGTGCTCGGGCAGGCGCTCGGCGCCTGGCAGCTCGCCGGCCTGGCGCTCATCTCGATCGGCAACGTGATCGCGGTGGGCCGCCCCGCCCGCAGCGCCGGGCCCGCCGCCGCGGCCGCGGGCGCCTGACGCCGCGTCGCAGAAGCCGCGCGCGCCGGTTGTAGGCTCGCACTCGTGACCGGATCCGCCGCGCTCCTCACCGACCGCTACGAACTGACCATGGTCGACGCCGCCCTGCAGAGCGGCACGGCCGAGCGGGAGAGCGTGTTCGAGGCGTTCGCCCGCCGCCTGCCCGAGGGCCGTCGCTACGGCGTGGTGGCCGGCACGGGGCGGATGCTCCAGCTCATCGACCGGTTCCGCTTCGACGACCCCGAACTCGAGTGGCTCCGCGCCAACGAGGTCGTGCGGCCGGCCACGCTCGACTGGCTCGCAGACTACCGGTTCTCGGGCGACGTCTGGGGGTACCGCGAGGGCGAGGCGTACTTCCCGGGCTCGCCGCTCGTGACGGTGCAGGGCTCGTTCGCCGAGGCGGTCGTGCTCGAGACGCTCATCCTCAGCGTGCTGAACTACGACTCGGCCGTGGCGAGCGCCGCCGCGCGCATGTCGTCGGTCGCCCTCGGCCGCCCGCTTGCCGAGATGGGATCGCGCCGCACCAACGAGCGCTCGGCGATCGCCGCGGCGCGGGCCGCGTACATCGCGGGCTTCGACGCCACGAGCAACCTCGAGGCGGGGCGCACCTGGGAGGTGCCGACGATGGGCACCGCGGCCCACTCGTTCACGCTGCTGCACGACAGCGAGGCCGACGCGTTCCGCGCCCAGGTCGAGGCCATGGGGCCCGACACCACGCTGCTCATCGACACCTACGACATCGAGCGAGGCGTCGCCACCGCGATCGAGGTCGCCGGCACCGGGCTCGGCGCGGTGCGCATCGACTCGGGCGACCTGCCCACCGTGGTCGCCGACGTGCGCCGCCAGCTCGACGCCCTCGGCGCCGTGCACACGAGGATCACCGTGACGAGCGACCTCGACGAGTACCTCATCGCCGCGCTCTCGGGCTCGCCCGTCGATGCGTTCGGCGTCGGCACCCGGGTGGCGACCGGCTCGGGGCATCCGGCCGCCGGCATGGTCTACAAGCTCGTCGCACGCCGCGACGACGCCGGCGCGTGGGTCGACGTGGCGAAGTCGAGCGCGCACAAGGCGAGCGTCGGCGGCCGCAAGCACGCCGTGCGGCGCATCGACCGGACACGCACCGCGCGCGAGGAGATCGTGATCGTCGAGGGGGCGGATGCCACCCCGGCGCCCGGCACCGGCACCGGCACCGACACCGGCACCGGCACCGGCACCGAATCGACGGAGCGCGACCTCGTCGTGCCCCTCATGCGCGCCGGGGAGCCCGACGCGCGCTGGCTCGGGCCGGAGGGCACGCGGCTCGCGCGCGAGCACCGCGCAGCGGCCATGCAGGAGTTGCCGATCGAGGCCTTCCGCCTCGGCGCGGGCGAGGCCGCGATCCCGACGACGTACCGCTGAAGCGAGGTGGAGGCGGAGGCGGCTACTCCTTCCGCATCCGCTCGTAGATCTCCTTGCAGGCCGGGCAGACCGGGAACTTCTCCGGGTCGCGACCCGGGGTCCACTTCTTGCCGCAGAGGGCCTTGACCGGCTTGCCGGTCATGGCCGACTCGAGGATCTTCTCCTTCTTGACGTAGTGGGAGAAGCGCTCATGGTCGCCCGGTTCGATGTGCTCCTCTTCGAGGAGCTTCTCGAGTTCGCGGTCGAGCACCGACGTGCCTCCACCGGTGCTGTCGGGGTCGGCGATGCTGGCGTGGACGTCGTGGACCATGCGCAGAATTCTACGCCCGCTGCGCCGCGGCGAGGATCTCGGGACCACGACGCTCGAACACCGCACCGCCGATGAGCACGCCGGCGACCAGCACGGCGGCGCCGATGCCGAGTCCCGACCACAGGGCGGACTCGTACCAGCGGTCGAGCCCGGACATGCCGCGCCAGGTGAACCAGACGGCGGGCAGGGCGAACACGATCGACGCGAGCATCGTGATCGACTGCACGAATGCCGCGATGCTCGACGACGACTGCGGCGCCTGGAACGGGCTGTCGCCCGGCTTCACGGCCGGGTACGGGAAGCGCGCCGAGACGATGCTGCCGATGCCGAGGGCGCTGCCGAGGAGGCATCCGCTCACCCCGACGATCGCGGGGAGCACCGCGATGTCGCCGTAGAACATCGCGCTGATCGGCGCGCCGACCGCGATCACGACCACGCCCACGAGGAGGACGGGCAGGAGGCGACCCAGCCGGTCGGAGACGCCGCGCACGCCCGACGCGACGTGCATCCAGACCGCGGTGTGGTCCATCGCGACGTCGTTGTGCACCGTCCAGGCGAGGAACAGCGCCACCATCGGCACGGGGATGAGCGCCAGCACCGACGGGTCGACGCCGGCGATGCCGAGCGGCACCACCACGAGGATCGGCGCGATCGGCAGGATGAGGTACGACGCCCAGTAGCGGGCGTCGCGGAAGACGTAGGTGAGCGTGCGCGCGGCAACCGCGCCGCTCGGCGTGCCGAGCAGTACGTCGAACCAGCCCAGGCCGCGGTAGGAGCGGGCGGATGCCTCGCGGCCGGGCGTCACGAGCATGCGCGCGACGAGCCACTGCCACGCGTACCAGAGTCCGACGAGCGTGCCGCCGGCGATGACGAGCTTCAGCAGCGCCGTCCAGACCTGGCCGGAGGCGGCATCGCCCGGGACGGCCCACACCGCGCCGAGCGGCGTCCAGCCGAGCACTGCGGCGGCCTGCTCCAGCACGCGCAGCCCCGACCGCGCCCAGTCCACGGTGAGCAGCGACAGCAGCGCGGGCGCGGCGAGCACGACCAGCACGATGCCCAGCACGCCGAGCGCCTCGCGGGAGCGCCGCGTGGAGAGCGCGAACGCCCCGATCGAGGTGGAGACGCGCGCGAGCAGGATGCAGGTGCCGTACGCGACCGCTGCGGCGATGAGCGCGAGCAGCGTGACCCAGAACCCGCGGCTCCAGGTGATGACGGTGCCGACGAGGCCGATGCCGAGCACGACCGACGGGATGCCGACGGTCGCCGCGACGGCGAGGCCGATCGCGAGGGTGCGGTCGGGCATGCCGAACAGCGCGAAGCGGCGCGGGTCCATGCTGTCGTCGACGCCGAGGATGAGCGGCACGACGATGAACCCGGCGACGACGACCGACCCGGCGACGACGAGCGCGTCGCGGATCAGGCCGGTGTCGGGCGCGAGGCGCAGCCCCGCGAGGATCGTCGTGACGAGCAGCGACACCCCGATGCCGTACGCGATGCCCAGCACGATCCCGACGACCTGCCAGGCCGACCGGCGGAACATGTTCGCCAGCAGGTGCAGCTTCAGTCGGACGAGCTGTGCAACCACTCGAGCCCCTCCGCGGCCTTGCGTCCACCCGCGAGGTCGACGAACCGGTCCTCGAGCGTGCGCCCGTCGCGCACCTCGTCCATGGTGCCCTCGGCGAGCACGCGACCGCCGACGATCACGGCGACGCTGTCGCAGGCGCGCTCGATCAGGTCCATGCCGTGGCTGGAGATGATGACGGTGCCGCCGCGGTCGGCGAAGCGCTGCAGGATGTCGCTGATGTTCGCCGTCGAGACCGGGTCGACCGACTCGAACGGCTCGTCGAGCACGAGCACGCGCGGCGATTGGATCATGGATGCCGCGAGTGCGATCTTCTTCGTCATGCCGGCGCTGTAGTCGGCGACCAGGCGGTCGAGCGCCTCCTCGACGCCGAACGCCGCGGCGAGCTCGGCGGAGCGCTGCCGCACGGTCTTCGCGTCGAGGCCACGAAGGATGCCCGCGTAGTAGAGGAGCTGGCTGCCGGTGAGCCGGTCGAAGACGCGCAGGTGGTCGGGCAGCACGCCGAGCGCCTGCTTGGCGCGGCGCGGGTCCTTCCAGACGTCGATGCCGTGCACGGTGACCGCGCCGGCGTCGGGGCGCAGCAGCCCGGAGATCATGGAGAGCGTCGTCGTCTTGCCGGCCCCGTTCGGGCCGACGATGCCGTAGAACGAGCCCGCGCGCACCTCGAGGTCGACGTCCTGCACGGCGACGGTCGAGCCGAAGCGCTTGCCGAGTCCGTCGAGCGAGAGCACCACGGGAGCGTCGGGGCCGGGCGCCGGGCGGGCGGGGCGGATGCTCGTGCGGCGCTTGAAGCGCCGCGGGCCGCGCTGCGACTTGGTCGTGCGCACCGGGGCCGGTGCGGGCTCCTCCTCGGGCACCGGGGCGAAGTCCACGGCGAACTCCGACTCGAGCGCGTCGGCGGGCGGGGTGACCACGTCGGCGTCGTCGGGCGACTCGGCATCGTCGGCCGCGTCCGGCTCGGCGGGCTCGTCGACGACGGCGTCGTCGACGCCCTCGAGGTCGTCGACGGGTGCGTCGGCGTCGGTCACGACGGCGTCCTCGAGCAGTTCGTCGACGGGGTCCTCCTCCAGCTTCGGGGCGCCCCCCATGGGGTCGGGCTCGAGGCGCGACCCGCCGACCACGGTCGACGCGGCGACGCGCGCACGGCGCCTGCGCTCGGCCACGGCGGTGGTGACGTCGGTGCGCGACGACTTGGCATCGGATGCGGCCTGCGAGCGCGCCCGGGTGCGGTCGGCCACGACGCGACGCGCCGAGGCGCCGCGCACGTCCGCCGCCCCGCTCGACGCGGAACGCGATGCCGAGGTGCGCTTGGATCCGCCCGTTCGGCCAGCACCGGCGGCCGATGCGCCCTGGTCGGGCCCATCGGTGCGGTCTCCGTCATCCCGGAACGGCGGCACGGGTGTCACCGTCCCAACCTAGCAAGCCCCCACGGCTCGCGCGCGTCCGCCATGCATTCCCCCCGAAGCTCGGTCGCATCGCCTTCGGCGCCACGCTACACGACGAGCGTGTCACAATCGGGACACGGTATGTCAACCCCGTCGGCTCCGTTCAGGGCGCTCGGGTATTCTGGCTCCGGCATAACGGTGTGTCCAGATGTGAACTTCCGGATGAACGGTTGGGGAACGATTCGTCGCGAATGACGCTGTGCTGGTCAGACGGTCTCCTCCTTCGCTGCATCCGCCACCACAGCAAGGAGATGCATTGAGCACCCAGATCGTGATCCTCGCGGCGGGGATGGGCAGCCGGCTCGGCCGGTCCCTCCCGAAGCCGCTGACGCCGCTGAGCGACGGCCGCACCATCATGCAGCAGCAGTTCGACAACGTGCACCACGCGTTCGGCAACGCCGCGGGCGTGACCATCGTCGTCGGCTACAAGCTCGAGCACATCATCGAGTCGTTCCCCGCGGCCTCGTTCGTCTACAACGAGGAGTACGACCAGACGAACACCTCGAAGAGCCTGCTGCGCGCCCTCCGCGCCTCGCAGGACGGCGGCGTGCTCTGGATGAACGGCGACGTCGTGTTCGACCCGCGCGTGCTCGACCGCGCCGTGGCGCTCATGGCGCGCGACCAGTCGTTCGTGACGGTCAACACGTCGAAGGTCTCCGACGAGGAGGTCAAGTACACGACGGGCGCCGAGGGCTACATCCGGTCGCTGTCGAAGACCGTCGCGGGCGGGCTCGGCGAGGCCGTGGGCATCAACTACATCGCGTCGCACGACAAGGCGGCGCTCGTGCGCCAGCTGCACCGCGTCGACGACCAGGACTACTTCGAGCGCGGCCTCGAGCTCGCGATCGCCGAGGACGCCCTGCTCGTCGAGCCGCTCGACATCTCCGACCTCTACGCGGTCGAGATCGACTTCGCGGAAGACCTGGAGCGCGCGAACCACTTCGTGTGACCTGCGATCACACGGACTGCGATCACATGGAACGCCGGCGCCCGAGGGCGCCGGCGTTCCGCATGTCGGGGGCGCGTCAGCCGGTGCGCTGGCGCGACGACCGTGCGACCCCCGCGCGCTCGAGTGCCGCGGCGATCACCCGGCCGAGCCAGGTGAACGCCACGGGGCTCAGCACGTAGAGCGGCAGGGCGATCGCCCAGACCGCGGGGGCGTAGTACTCGGCGCCGAAGGCGATGAACACCGCCAGGCCCAGCACCACACCCGACAGGCCGGCGGCCAGGTAGTACAGCCAGGCCGCCCAGGTGCGGTACCGCGTCACGAGGAACGGCAGCTCGAGGAGCACGCCGACCAGCAGGCCGGTGCCGATGTAGCGCAGCACCCACTGCGGGGCGAAGGCGGATGCGACGAGGCCGGCGATCAGGCCGGTGAGCACCGCCGTGCCGGGGCGGCGCAGCAGGGCGAGGCCGACCGCGCTGGGCAGGAAGTGCGTGCCGATGGTGACGCCGTAGAGCACGGGCGCGAGCACCGCGATGAGGCCCGCCAGGTAGCCGGCACCCGCGGCGAACAAGCCGCCGCCGACGCCGATCGCCGCGCAACTCAGGATGACCCGCGTGCTGACCCGATCCACCGGTTCGCCTCCACCGTCTCGATGCTCCCAACCTACCGCCGCCCGGCGTCGGCGCGGGCATCGAGGACCCGGCCGACCGCTTGGCCGGACCCGGGCGCGCCGACCTCTACGATGAATGTCGTGACCAGCTACGCCGAGGCGCACCCGTACGCGCGCAGCCCGTGGTCACGCTACCGCCACGCGCTCTGGCTGCTGACGACCCGCGACCTCAAGGTGCGGTACTCGACGTCGGCGCTCGGCTACCTCTGGTCGGTGCTCGACCCCCTGGTCATGGCGGCGATCTACTGGTTCGTCTTCACCGTCGTGTTCGAGCGGCTCGTGGGCACCCAGCCGTACATCGTGTTCCTGCTGGCCGCCCTGCTGCCGTGGATGTGGTTCACCGGCGCCGTCTCCGACTCGACGCGCGCGTTCCTCAAGGACGCGAAGCTCGTGCGCTCGACGAAGCTCCCGCGCACGGTGTGGGTGACCCGCATCGCCCTGTCGAAGGGCATCGAGTTCCTGCTGGCGATCCCGGTGCTGGCCTTCTTCGCCGTCATCTTCGGCGCCGAGGCGCACTGGGAGCTCCTGCTGTTCCCCCTGGCGATCGTGCTCCAGTCGGTGCTCGTCGTCGGCCTCGGCCTGATCGTCGCACCGCTCGTCGTGTTCTTCCGCGACTTCGAGCGGGCGGTGAAGCTCGTGCTGCGCTTCCTCTTCTACGCCTCCCCCATCGTCTACGGCACGTCCAACCTGCCCGAGTCGCTCCAGCCGTGGGCGGCGTTCAATCCGCTGACCGGCATCTTCGGGCTGTACCGCGCCGGCTTCTTCCCGACCGAGCTCGACTGGTACGCCGTCGGCGTCGCGGCCGCGATGTCGCTCGGGTTCCTCGCGATCGGCGTCTGGGTGTTCCGCCGCACCGAGCGCGCAGTGCTGAAGGAGATCTGATGACGGATGCCACGCAGCAGGCGCGCCCCGCACCCGCCGGCGGGATCCGCGTCGATGCCGTCGGCATCCGCTTCCGCCGCAACCGCCGCGGCCGCCGCTCGTTCAAGGACCTCCTGGCGGGCCGCTCGCGCCGCTCGCGCCCCGACGAGTTCTGGGCGCTGCGCGACGTCACCGTAGACGTGCGCCCGGGCGAGGCCATCGGCGTGGTCGGCCGCAACGGCCAGGGCAAGTCGACGCTGTTGAAGCTCGTCGCGGGCGTCATGCTGCCCGACGAGGGGTCGGTCACCGTCGAGGGCGGCGTCGCGCCGCTCATCGAGATCACCGGCGGGTTCGTCGACGACCTGACCGTGCGCGACAACATCATGCTCACCGCGGGCCTGCACGGCATGCGCCGCAGCCTCATCGAGGAGCGCTTCGACGGCATCGTCGAGTTCGCCGAGATCGGCGACTTCCTCGACACCCCGTACAAGCACCTCTCGAGCGGCATGAAGGTGCGCGTCGCGTTCTCGGTCATCGCTCAGCTCGAGGAACCGGTGATCCTCGTCGACGAGGTGCTCGCGGTGGGCGACAAGGCGTTCCGCGAGAAGTGCTACCGCCGCATCGAGGAGATGCTCGCGGGCGGGCGCACGCTGTTCTTCGTCTCGCACAACGAGCGCGACCTGCGCCGCTTCTGCGCGCGCGGGCTGTACCTCGACAAGGGCGCGCTCGTGCTCGACGGCCCCATCGACGAGGTGCTCGAGCGGTACAACGCCGACTCCGCGTCGCGCTGATCGCGCGCCGGGAGGCATCGTCCCGCGCCGCGCAACCCCCTCGGCTCGCCCACCTCGCCGACGTATGATGGCGCGATGGCCGAGCCGGTGTACAGGATCACCACGCTGGGGAGCGATGCGCCCCGCATGCCGTACGCCCCGCCGCACGAGCCGGGCCACGCAGAGCACCCGCCGGGCCCCGAGCCGCACGGAGCGTACGAGGAACCCGACGCGCGAGGCCGCGGCCCGGCCGACGAGTCGTCGCCCATGCTGCTGCGCACCATCGACCGCGTGCTCGCGGTGCAGCGCCCGATCGTCATCGCGCACCTGCGGGGCATCCGTCGCCGCTCGCCGCACGCGACACCCGAGCAGCTCGTGCGCATCCTCGAGCGTCGCTACCTCGCCGCCATCACGACCGGCGGTGCGGCCGTCGGCGCCACCGCGGTCATCCCGGCGATCTCGACGCCCGTCACCCTGGCGCTCTCCGGCGTCGAGACGGCGGGCTTCCTCGAGACCACGGCGCTGTTCGCCCAGTCGGTCGCCGAGGTGCACGGCATCGCCGTCGACAACCCCGACCGGGCGCGCGCACTCGTCATGACGCTCATGCTCGGGCGCGAGGGCAGCGACCTGATCCGCCAGTTCGCCGGGCAGGCGACCGGCAGCGGCGCCGACCGCAACGCCTACTGGGGCGAGCTCATCACGAGCAACCTGCCGAAGGCCGTCATGTCGACCGTCGTCGACCGGCTGCGCCACACGTTCGTGAAGCAGTTCGCCGCGCGCGGCGGCGCGAGCGTCATCGGCAAGGCCATCCCGTTCGGCATCGGCGCCGTCATCGGCGGTGCCGGCAACCACGTGCTCGGCCGACGCGTGCTGCAGCAGTCGCGCCTCGCGTTCGGGCCGCCTCCCGCGCGGGTGCCGTCGGTGATCGAGCCGACCGTGCGCGAGGCGCAGGTGGCGGATGCCTCGGGCGGGCGCCTGCGCCGCATCGGGTCCGCCGCGACCGGGGGCGTCGTGCGCGCGGCGCGCTCGGCGGGGCGCATCGTGCCCGGCGTGCGCCGCCGCTCGGCGGACGACACCGATGCGACCGGTGCCGACGCGACCGGTGCCGACGCGACCGGTGCCGAGGCGGCATCCGCTCCCGAGGCAACCGCGGAGGACGCGGCCTCGTAGCGCCCGGTGCCGGCTACAGCTCCGTGCCGAGCTCCTCGGCCTCGGAGTCGTGCTCGTCGACCTCGGGGTCGCCCGCGTGGAGCTTCGCGAAGCGCTCCCACTCGTCCATGAGGTGCTGCACGGCCGCGTGGAAACGGGCTGTCGTCGCACCGGGGGTCGTATCGCCGAAGTAGCGCTCGACCCAGTACGCGAGGCGCTCGAGCGAGTCGTCGTCGTGCTCGAGGCGGTCGATGCGCGCGACGATGTCGCCCGCCTGGTCGGCGGTCAGCCACTCGCACGCGGAGAGGTAGCCGCCCGTGTCGATCTCGGCCGCGGGGTTCACCGGGCGCGTGACCATCAGCGGCTTGCCAGCGGCGAGCCGGTCGTAGACCATCGCCGAGATGTCGACGATCGCCATGTCGGCCGCGGCGAGCTGCCAGCCGAGCTCCGCGCCCGTGTCGTGCACGTGCTGCGCCGAGGCATCCGTCGCATTCGCCTCGTCGATGAGGCGCACGATCTCGGCGTTCGCGGTGCCGTACTCGTGGTCGACGACGCCCGACCGGGGGTGCGGCCGGTAGATGACGCGGTGGCGTCCCGTGGCCAGCAGGGCGCGCACGAGGCTCACGCCGTGCGACGCGATCGACCCGTACGCGGCGGCCGCGCGATCGCCCTCCCAGGTGGGCGCGTACAGCACGACCTCGCGGTCGTCGGGCACGTACGGCAGCTCGCCCGAGTAGTGGTCGGCCTGCGGCCGGCCGATCGGGAGGGCGCGCTTGTCGAAGTCGTAGTCCCAGAGCACGTTGCCGAGGCGGGCGCGGGCCGCGTCGCCGGCGATCAGGGCGTAGTCGTAGGCCTTGAACTGGTTCGTGGTCATGTACATCTTGTCGGACTCGCCGTGGTTGATGAACACGTGCCAACGGCGCCCGTAGCGCATCATCTGGAAGTTGCGGGTGTTCTGGTTGACGTAGAACACCACCTGCAGCTCCTGCTCGTGCAACAGGTGCTCGAGGTCGACCACCGTGCGCACGTACGCGACCGGCACGGGCGACTCCTCGAGCAGCCGGGTCGCCGCGGTGGCGTTGCGGCTGAGGATCACCACGGGCCAGGTCTTCGCGAGCTCCTCGAGGGGCTTGTACCACTGCCGCAGCTGGTAGAGGTTCACGTCGCCGTCGGCGAAGTAGACGCCGATCGCGAACGAGTGCGGCTCGAGCGGGGGCGTCTCGACGAGCTTCTTGCGCACTGCGGTCTGCCCGCGGCGCGCCGCCCACAGCTCGCGGGCCACCTTCACGGCGAGCCGCACGTCACGTCCGATCCTCACCGGTCAAGGGTACCCAGCGCCCGCCGCGCGACCTGACGCGGACGGCCCTCGCACGGGGGTCGGTAGCGAATCGTTAGACGACGGGCGGGCGGCCCGCCAGGGTCATCCGCCACACCGTCGACCAGCGCATGCGGCGCCGCTCGCCGGGGTCGGCGCGCCACCCCTCGCGCCAGCCGCCGAACCATGCGCGCAGGGCCGCCGGCTGCCGCGCCCAGCGCAGCACCTGGATGGCCGTCCACGACCCGACGTAGACGGGCACGAGCAGCGCCGGGAGGTTGCGACGGGCCAGCCAGACGCGATTGCGGGCGTTGAGGCGGTAGTAATAGGCGTGCCGGGTGGGCTCGATGACCGGATGCCCCGCCTCGAGGTCGCCCGCGTACCACGCGCGGTGCCCGGTGTCCCACACCCGCCAGGCGAGCTCGATGCCCTCGTGCGCGTAGAAGAACGGATCGGCCCAGCCGCCGGTGGCGTCGAACACCGCGCGCGGCAGCAGCACCGCACCCTCCCAGCACGAGAAGACGTTGCTCGCGCGGGCCGGATCGCCCTTGCGGATGCGCGGCGTCCAGCGCCGCGGTGAGGCAACGCCCGCCGGGTCGACCACCCGCGGCTGCACGAGCCCGATGCCCGGGTCGCGGCGCACGAGCGCGATCGCGTCGGCGAGGAAGGTGGGGCTCGGCAGGAACGCGTCGTCGTCGAGGAAGAAGAGGTACTCCCCCGCGACCTCCGGCACGCCGCGGTTGCGACCGGCGGGGATGCCGAGGTTCTCGGGCAGGTGCAGCGTGCGCACGCCGCCCGGCAGGGCGTGCTCGGCGGTCGCCGGGTCCCACCCGTTGCCGACGCAGACGACGTCGACGTCGACGCCCTGCTGGTCGAGCAGGCTCCGGATGCCTCGGGCCAGGTCGTCGGGCCGTGTGCCCATCGTGAGCACCACGGCCCCGACGCGGGGCCGGTCGGTCACGCGCGCACCCGGCGCGAGGCGAGGATCGCCACGAAGTGACCGAGGAGCGCCAGCAGCGACAACGGCACGAGCGCGATCAGCACCACGCGGTCGACGAGCGGCTCCCCGAGGAACAGCCCGACGATCGCGGCGGCGAAGATGATGAGGGTCATCTCGACCGAGTGGTACAGCCGGTGGAACGGCACGAACCGCGCGGCGCGGCGCAGGGCGAGGATGAGCCCGCCGCGCGGCGCGGTCTCGCCCTGGGTGTCGGCGAGCTTCGCGAGGCCCGCGTTCGCCCGCGCCACGTGCACCATGTCGTTCAGCGCCTTGTTCAGCACGATGATGAGGGCGAGGAGGGCGGCGAGCGTCGTCCAGAGGAAGTCGGCGGGGAACTCGAGCGGGTACGCCGCCGCGCGGATGCCGAGCGCCAGCGGGATGAGCGCCTCGGTCGTGTAGTGCCCGACCTTGTCGAGGAACACCCCGGCGGGCGACGAGGTGCGCCGCCAGCGTGCGACCTCGCCGTCGCAGCAGTCGACGAGCATCTGCAGCTGGCCCAGCACGACCGCGAGCAGCGGGCCCCAGATGCCCGGGATGAGCAGTGCCGCGGCCGTCGACCAACCGATGAGGATCATGAGGCCGGTCACGCCGTTCGCCGAGATCGACGTCTTCAGCAGCACCCACGTGACGTACGGCGAGAGGTTGCGCAGGTACAGCGACGCGGTCCAGTGCTCCGCGTTGCGGCGGCCGCGCACCTCGGGCGGCTGCGCCACCTCGCGCAGCTCCGCGATGCTCGACGGTCGCCCGCGATCGTCGATGGCTTCAGGCATCCGTCACCTTCCCGTGTGCGCGGCGATGTTGCGCGTGAGCGAGAGGAAGCCGAGCATGAACCCGATCCCCCAGCACACGTGTATGCAGGGCAAGACTACGAGGAACCGGGCGGCGACTGCGGGACCGTCGCCGCGTCCGTACGCGAGTGTCGCGGCGACGACGAACAGGGCGTACAGCGCCGGCACGACGAAGCCGAGGAGCAGCCAGGGCGTCGCCCCGACCGCCGCCTGCACGATGCCCGCCACGCCGAGCAGGGTGCCGAGCAGCATGCCGAGCACCGCCACCGGGGGCGCGAAGTAGCGGATGCCGTTGGCCGACGGGAACCGGCGCGCGAGGTCGCCCCGCCAGAGGCCCGTCGAGAGCATCTGCCGAGCGAGCCGCGAGACCGAGCCGCGCGGGCGGTAGGTCACCTTGAGCTCCGGGGTGAACCAGACCGTGCCGCCCGCCTCGCGGAGGCGCTTGTTCAGCTCCCAGTCCTGGCCGCGCTTGATCTCCTCGTCGAACAGGCCGACCGCCTCGATCGCCTCCCGGCGGAAGACGCCCAGATAGACGGTGTCGGCAGCGCCCTCGGGACCGCCGACGTGGTGCGGCGTACCACCGAGGCCCACCTTCGTGCCGTACGCACGTGCGACCGCGCGCTCGAACGGCGTCTCGCCCTGCGCATCCATGATGCCGCCGACGTTGTCGGCGCCCGTGCGGGCGAGCACCTCGACCGCGACCCGCGCGTAGTCGGGCGGCAGGGCGGAGTGCGCGTCGACGCGCACCACGACGGGGTACTGCGACGCGCGGATCGCGAGGTTCAGGCCCGCGGGCGTCGAGCCCACCTCGTTCTCGATCACGCGGATGCGCGGGTCACGGCGCGCGAGGTCGTCGACGAGCTCGGTCGTGCCGTCGATCGACGGGCCGACCGCGATGGCCACGTCGACGGGGCCGTCGTAGTCCTGCGCAAGGATCGAGTCGACGGCGGCGCGCACGTGCGCGACGTCGTTCAGGACCGGCATGACGTACGAGACGCCGGAGAGCGGATGCGCCGCCGCATCGGGGTGGTCGTCGGCCATCGTCCTCACTCGTGCTCGGGTCGATCGATGCTACCAGCAGGGGAACGCCCGCCCGGGGAGCGCCGGGCACGACGACGGGCCGCCGGATGCAGCATCCGACGGCCCGTCGAGGAAGGAGCGTGCGGGCTACTCGGTCGGCAGCTCGCTGAGCGTGACGGTGACGGTCGTCGCCTGGCCGTCGCGCACGTAGGTCAGGTCGACCTGCGACCCGCCCGGGAGGGCGCGCACCTGCGCGGTCAGGTCGGTCTGGTCGGTGATAGGCACCCCGTTGAAGTTGGTGACGATGTCGCCCGACTGCAGGCCCGCCTGGGCGGCACCGCCGCCGTCGGTCACCTCCTGGATCAGCGCACCGACCGTGTCGGCGCCGTCCGCGGCCGAGGCCGCGCTGACGGTCGCGCCGAGCAGGCCGTGGCTGGCCGTGCCGTCCTCCATGATCTCGTTCGCGATGCGCTGCGCGAGGTTGGACGGCACGGCGAAGCCGACGCCGATGTTGCCCGCCTCGGACGAGCTGGAGCCCGTGCTGAGGATCGCCACGTTGATGCCGATCAGCTCGCCGTCGCTGTTCAGCAGCGCGCCTCCCGAGTTGCCCGGGTTGATGGCGGCATCCGTCTGGATCACCGGCAGTGAGATCGTCGACGAGGCGGAGGAGCTGCCCTGGCCCGGCTGCTGGTCCTCGAAGTTCCAGAAGTCGAAGGGGCTGTCGGTGCTGCCGCTGCCCTGGTCGTCGGACTCGTCGCTGTCGTCGGGCGTCGTCGGCGCGGCCGACGAGGCGACGTCGATGCTGCGGTTGAGCGCCGAGACGATGCCGTTGGTCACCGTGCCCGACAGGCCGAGCGGGGCGCCGATGGCGATCGCCGCGTCGCCGACGTTCAGCGCGTCGGAGTCGGCGAACTCGATCGGGGTGAGGCCGCTCGCGTCGTCGAGCTTGATGACCGCGAGGTCGGAGAGCGGGTCGGTGCCGACCAGCGTCGCCGTGTACAGGCGGCCGTCGTCGGTCTTGACCTCGATCGTCGGGTCGCCGATGGCGCCGTCGAGGGTCACGACGTGCGTGTTGGTGAGGATGTAGCCGTCCTCGCTCAGGATCACGCCCGAGCCGGTGCCGGCCGACGAGCCGCCGCTGACCGAGATGGTCACGACGCTCGGCGACGCGATCGCCGCGACCGCCGTGATGGCGTTCACGTCGGACGTGTCGTTGACGACGACGTTCTGCGCACCCTCGGCCTCGGCGGCCGGAATACTCGTGGTCTGGTTCGCCGAGACGAGCGCCGTGATGCCCGCGCCCGACGCGCCGCCGATGAGTGCGCCGATGACGAGCGCCGCCGCGGCTACGCCGAGCGTGCCGCGCGAGGTGCGCTTCTCCGGCTGCGCCGGGGCGTCGGTGAGGGTCGCGGTCGGCTGGGTGCCGGTCGCCGTTCCGGCTGCGGGAGCGGGGCCGCCGAACGCGGGCGGGACCGCGCCGGGGGTCGGCTGCGACGTGCCCGTCGCCGGCGGCTGCTCGCCGTACGGGCGCGGCACCTGGCCCGGCGTGTAGACGGTCGCGTTCGGTGCGGCCGGCTGCGGGGCCGTCGGCTGCGGGGCCGTCGGCTGCGGGGTCGTCGGCTGCGGGGTCGTGGGCTGCTCGGACGCGGCCGGCTGCGATGCCGGGGCAGCCTGGTCGGCCGGAGTGGCGGGCTCGGCCGGAGCGGCGGGCTGCGCCGCGGTCGGCTGCGCCGCCTCGTGCGGCTGCTCGGCAGCGGCATCCGCGGCCTGGGCGTTGTCGGAGGTCTGGTCCTCGGAGCGGGGCTCCTCGGGGGCGGTGCCGTTCGTGTCGGTCATGTGTGCTCCTTCCAAGCGCTCACCAGCCTCGACCCGCAAGCTGTGCGTTGGGTCGGCGGAGTCTGTGAACCGTCTATCCCCTTCCGGGGACTGCACTCAGGTTCGGCTGTGGGGCGGTGTCAGCAGCCCGGACCGTTCGGATCCGAGACGCAGTCCGCCCCCACGAGCACCGTGTCGGCGGCGCCGACGAGCACGTCGCGCGGACCCGACCCGATGTCGAGCGTACCGGCGATCGGCACCCATCCGGCGCCCGCGAACCGGTACTCGGCCGCGTACGTGACGGTCAGCTCGACCTCGTACGTGCCGCGCGCCGCGTAGACGTGCGAGGTCGGCGTCGCGCTGAACTCCGGCTGCCCGAGCGCCGCCCAGGTCGCGCCGCCCGCGGCGTCGCCGACGACGCCGCCGTCGCTGTGCGCCCATCGGTGGCCGACCGGGGTGAACCGCACGTCGGCCGGCGCCCCGAGCAGCACGCCCGACACGACGTGAGCGGATGCCCCCGCCACGAAGTTCGCCGGCAGCCCGACGATCGCCCACCCATCGGGCTCCATCACGTCGCCCGGCGCGACCGGCCGGAACGACGCGATGTCCGCCAGCGTCACCACGTACCCCGCCGCTTCCTCCCCCGCCGGGCACTCCGGCTCCGGCCAGCACGGCGGCGGCACCACGTTCAGCCCTTCGACGATGATGCCCCACGGGCGGCCGGGCTCGGCGTTGCTTGGCTCGTTGTTCGTTGAGCCCGAGTAATTGCCTTCGGCTGAGTTGCTGTCTTCAAGCGGGTTCCCGGGCGTTTCCGCTCCGATGGACGCCCAGATGTCGACCTGCTTTCCGTCAACGACGTCCGGGCGGACAGTACATATGCCGCCAGCTAGGTCGAAAGCCGAGCACGCGAATGCGGGCAGCGGCTGCAGTGCCAGCAAGATCCCCAGCGCAAAGGCGCCGACTAGCAGACAGAATCGCCGGACCATAGCTCGCTCGTGTCGACCAGCAAATTACCGTCAGCATCTGTGATCATTCCGACCAGCAAAGTCGAGATCTCGTCGCGATCAGCAGGCGTCACGTCCAGACCTTCGAAGTTGTGTAGCCGGTACCCCCCAACGTCTAGGCACAAGTACAAGAGCAGCGACTCGGTTCCATCGCCAATGGACCGCTCTGCGAGCTGATAGTTGCGCACTTCCGCAGCACCGGTCGTACGGAGGCCATTCGCTGCCATGCCAGAAAGTGAGGCTTCCAGTTCACGAAGGTGCGTCTCCGTGGCGGCCGTTCCCATTGGTTGCGCGCCGTCGTCTGGGGACGCGGAAACCATGCTCGACAGCAGCGTGTACGCCTCGTACGCTTCGACCGCGGCGGCGAGGGCCTCGTCGTCGGAAGCGAAGACCGGCTCGGGGGCATCGGTCGCCGTGGGTGTCGGAGGGGTTGCGTCCACCGCCATGCAGCCCGTCAGCGCGAGCCCGAGGGCGATCGCGAGCGCCACGAGCTGGCGGGTGCGCGGCGCGGGCATGCAGCACACCGTAGGACATCCGCTGCCCTGCCCGCGGACGTTTCCACAGCCTGCGGGCGCCCACCGCGGGCGTGGGCGCCTGCCCAGGAGCATCCGCTCCTCTGCTGGTGCGCACACCGTGGTCATCGCCCCGCATGACCACGCCTTGCGCACCAGCGGCCCGCTGGCGACAGGCATGTCAGCGCAGGCGGCAGGAGGGGGACGCGAAGTGCCGGTATCCGAGCGCGGTTGCGGCAGTTTGCGTACTCGGGCGGGCCGAACGGCGCAGGGCGGCCGAGCCGGGCGGGGTAGCGTGAGCACGTGATCGATTACGCACCGTCAGCGGGGCTGGAGCCGTGGCAGCGCACGGCGGCTGGCGCCGGGCTGCTGGCGGCCGACGGAAGCGTGGCGGCCACGATCTTCGCCGAGATGAGCGCGCTCGCGGCGCGCACGGGCGCCATCAACCTCGGTCAGGGGTTCCCCGACGAGGACGGACCCGCCGAGGTGCTCGAGGCTGCACGCCAGGCGATCGCCGACGGCGTCAACCAGTACCCGCCGGGCATCGGCATGCCGGTGCTGCGCGAGGCGATCGCGGCGCACCAGCGGCACTGGTACGGCATCGAGCTCGACCCCGATCGCGAGGTGCTCGTGACGGCGGGCGCGACCGAGGCCCTCGCCGCGACGCTGCTCGCGCTCGTCGACACCGGCGACGAGGTCGTCACGTTCGAGCCGTTCTACGACGCCTACGGAGCGCTGATCGCCCGCGCCGGCGGCATCCACCGCACCGTGCCGCTGCACTTCCCCGACTTCCGGCCCGACCCCGACGCGCTGCGCGCCGCGGTGACCGACCGCACGCGCGTCATCATCGTCAACTCGCCGCACAACCCCACGGGCGCGGTGTTCGACCGGCAGACCCTCGCGCTCATCGTCGAGCTCGCCGAGGCGCACGACGCGATCATCGTCACCGACGAGGTGTACGAGCACCTCTCCTTCGACGTGGCGCACGTGCCCATCGCCTCGCTGCCCGGCGGCTTCGACCGCACGGTGTCGATCTCCTCCGGCGGCAAGACGTTCAGCACCACCGGCTGGAAGATCGGCTGGGCGACCGGGCCGGCCGAGCTCATCGAGGCCGTGCTCGCGGTCAAGCAGTTCCTCACCTACGTCAACGGCGCACCGTTCCAGCCGGCGATCGCCGCGGGGCTCGCGCTGCCCGACGCGCGCTTCGCCGGGTTCGCCGACGCGCTGCGGTCCAAGCGCGACCTGCTGGTGGGCGGGCTGCAACGGGCCGGCTTCACGATCTCCGAGCCCGACGCGGGCTACTTCGTCGTGGCGGATGCCTCGGACGTCGGGCATCCCGATGGCGAGGCGCTCTGCCGGCGGCTGCCGGAGCTCGCCGGCGTGGTCGCCGTGCCGCTCACCGCGTTCGTGCACCCCGACCGGCGCGACCCGTACCGCAGCCTGGTGCGGTTCGCGTACTGCAAGCGTGTGGACGTGCTCGAGGAGGCATCCGCTCGCCTCGCCCGCCTCGGCGCCTACTGACCCGTGGAGTCGCCGTCAGCGCGGCACGACCGCGAAGCGCCGCAGCGCGAGCGCGGGGTTGAGACGCCGCACCGACGCGATGCGCTCGGCCGAGATCCACGCGACGGCGACGTCGGTCGCCTCGCCGATCGTCGCGATCTCGACGCCCATCGGGTCGACCACCATGCTGTTGCCCGCGCCGACCGGCGGTGCGTGGTCGGCGGCGAGCACGTACGCGGTGTTCTCGAGCGCCCGCGCGGTGGTGAGCGTGCGCCAGTGCTGCTCCTTGAGCGGCCCGCGCACCCATTCGGCGGGCATGCAGATCACGTCGGCGCCGGCGTCGAGGATGCGACGCGTCACCTCGGGGAAGCGCGCGTCGTAGCAGGTCTGCAGGCCGAAGCGGATGCCCCCGAGCGCGAACGTCTGCGGATCGTCGACGATGCCGGGAGCGACCCACTCCGACTCGCGCTGGCCGAACGCGTCGTAGAGGTGCAGCTTGCGGTAGGCGGCGACGACGCCCGTGCCCGGCGCGACCGCGACGACGGTGTTGTGCACGCGGTCGGGCTCGTCGGAGCGCTCGACGAGACCGGCGACCAGGTGCACGTCGAGCTCGTCGGCGAGTGCGGCGAGCCCCGCGATGAACGGGCCATCCGGCCCTTCGGCGTGCTCGACCCAGTCGCGGCCGGGCGTCGGCGTGAAGTACGACGAGTACTCGGGGAAGACGACGAGCGCGGCGCCCCGGCCGGCCGCGAGGCGCGCCAGGCGTGCGATCTCCGCGAGGTTGCCGTCGCGGTCGTCGGTCGGCGCGAACTGCGCCACGGCGACGCCGAGGGCGGGGTCGTCGGTCGGGGCATCCGTCATCGGGCCAGACTATCCCCGGGCCCCGAGACCGCGGCGAATCGCGCGGAACGGATGCGATCGGCCGCTCGATCGGCGAGGCTGGAGCAACCCCCTGACGGAAGGCGCCCGATGCCCTACACCCGCGAGTCCATCCCCGACCAGGCCGGCCGCGTCGCGGTCGTCACCGGCGCGAACGGCGGCCTCGGCCTCGAGACCGCGAAGGCCCTCGCCGCGGCCGGCGCGCACGTCGTCATGGCCGTGCGCGACGCCGGCAAGGCCGACGCCGCGGTCGCCGAGATCACCGCCGAGACACCGGATGCCTCGCTCGAGCGCGTCGACCTCGACCTCGGGTCGCAGGCGTCGGTGCGCCGGGCGGCCGAGCGCATCCTCGCCACGCACGACCGCGTCGACCTGCTCGTGAACAACGCGGGCGTCATGGCCATGCCCGAGCGCGAGACCGAGGACGGCTACGAGATGCAGGTCGGCGTCGACCACCTCGGGCACTGGACGCTCACCGCGCTGCTGCTGCCCGCACTGCTCGCCGCCCCGGCGGCACGCGTCGTGACGGTCACCTCGACCGCGCACCACATGGGGAAGTCGCTCGACCCCGACGAGCCGTTCCGCCGCGGCGAGCGGTACGACCCCTGGCGCGTGTACGGCGACGCGAAGCTCGCGAACTACCACTTCGGTCTCGGCCTGCAGGAGCGCTTCGCCGCCGCGGGCGTGGCCGCGCAGAGCCTCATCGCCCACCCGGGGCTCTCGCACAGCGACCTGCAGACGCGCACGGTGCGCGAGGGCGGCGGGGGCTCGGCCGGGCCGTTCTTCGCGTGGATGGCCGCGCACACGGGCATGGAGGTCGACCGCGGCGCACTCCCCCAGTTGCGGGCGGCGACCGACCCCGAGGCGCGCGGCGGCGAGTTCTACGGGCCCCGGTTCATGAACACCGGGCGCGCGGTGCGCCTGCCCGTGCTGCGGCCCGGGCGCGAGGAGGCGATCCGCGTGTTGTGGGAGGCGTCGGAGCGTCTGACGGGCGTGCCGCTCGAGGTGCCCGCGACGGGCGCCGCGACGGACGCGGCCTGACGGCGGCCGTCGCGCGCACGGCGGCATCCGTTCGTCGCGCCCGCCCCGCGGCATCCGCTCATCGCGCCGGCCCCGCGGCATCCGCTCACTCGGGCACCAGCGCCTCGAACACGGGCAGGAGGTGCGACGGCAGGAGCCCGACGTCGGCGTCGATCGCCGGGTCGGTCTCGGTCATGGCGACCGCGACCAGGTCGCGCGCGGGAACGATCTCGATGAGCTGCCCGCCGAACCCCCAGGCGAGGATCGCCGCATCGTCGTGGAAGCTCGTTCGCCACCACAGGTAGCCGTAGCCGTCGGTCACGCCGGCGCGCGCCGTGATGTCGCCGAGCTGGTCGGCGGTCGCCTGCCGCACCCAGGCGGCGGGCACGACCTGCTGCTCGCCCCGGCGGCCCTCGTGCAGGACCAGGTTGCCGATCGCCGCGAGGTCGCCCGGTCGCAGGCGCAGGTGGCTCCACCCCGTGCTGCGGCCCTGCGGATCGACCGGCCAGCCGACCTCGGCCTCGTCGTCCGCCGCGTCGGCGAGCGGGCCCTCGAACGCGACGAGCGTGTCGATGCCGAGCGGGTCGAAGAGGCGCTCGCGGGCGAAGTCGAACGCCGTCATGCCGGTGGCCTCCTCGAGCACCGCCGAGAGCAGGTGGGCCCCGCCGTCGGAGAAGTCGAAGCTGGCGCCCGGGACGCGCACGGCATCGTCGAGGATCGTGCCGACCCAGTCGTCCGACTGCTCGAACGAGTAGGAGGGCCCCTCGTGGACGCCGGCGAATCCGGCGGTGTGCGTGAGCAGCTGGCCGAGCGTCGCTCCCGCGGCGGAGTCGGGCATGCGGTCGGCCTCATCGGGAAGGAGCTCGGCGAGCGTGGCATCGACCCCGCGGATGCTGCCGTCGCCGATGGCGATGCCGACGAGCGTCGACATCACGCTCATCGTGATCTCCCCGGTGTCCCAGCCGTCGTCGACCGCTGCGTCGAAGCGCTCGTCGAGGATGGTCTCCCCGTCGACGGTCACCATGAGGGCACGCAACTGCCCCGCACGCCGCGACTGGTCGTACAGGCGGGCGACCTCCTGCGCAGCCCGGCCCCGGATCTCCGCCGCGAGCACCTCCTGCTCGTCCGGGGAGATCGCGTCGACGATGCCCGTGCACCCGGTGAGGCCCGTCGCCACGACGACGGCGATGGCCAGCCCGCCCGCATGCGACCGGACGCGACGTCCTGCCCGCATGACTCGATCATCCCACCACCGGGGTGTGCGCGCACGGGACCACGGACCCGCCCGGTCGGCGGTGGGTCGACAGCTCCCGGAGACAGAGAAGAGGCCCGGAATCACGCATGATTCCGGGCCTCGTTGGTTGCGGGGGCAGGATTTGAACCTACGACCTCTGGGTTATGAGCCCAGCGAGCTACCGAACTGCTCCACCCCGCGGCACAAGAGATAACACTAGCATCCGCTCGGGCGTCCGTCCAATCGAGACCGGATCCGGGCGGCATCCGATTCGGCTCAGGACGGCTCGGTGCCCGCCGGGCCCGCGGACGACGCCCGGACCGCCTCGATCGAGTACGACAGCGGCAGCCACGGACGGTCGGGCCAGCCCCACATGCCGTCGCCCGTGTCCACCGTGCGCGGGAAGATCCTCCACGGCACGGCGTAGTGCTCGCGGAAGTCCGCGATGCCCAGGCCGGCGTCGCGCAGCGCCCGGTGGATCTCGTCCATCGGGTGCATCCACTCCCAGGTGCGGGCGTGCTCGAGCTGCGCGTCGGGATCGGCGTAGTCGGAGGCGTCCACGACGATGTCGGGCTCGGGGTTGCCGTAGGGATAGGTGAAGGCGGGCATCCCGTCGGCCGCACCGTCGCCGTCGAAGACGAAGGCGGCAGGATGCCCGTCGGCGAAGAGCAGCACCCCGCCGGGCTTCAGGTACCAGGCGATGATGCGGGCCCACTCCGCGACGTCCGGGAGCCAGCCGATCGTGCCCCACGTGGTGAACACGACGTCGAAGGCGCCCGGCTCGGGCAGCGCCTCGCGCGCCGCGTAGACGTTCGACTCGACGAAGCGCGCGCGTCCGTCGTCCATGCCGATCTCGGCCGCCATGCGCTCGGCCTCGTCGAGCGCCGGGCGCGAGAAGTCGAGTCCGACGACGGTGGCACCCAGGTTCGCCAGCGAGAGCGTGTCCGAGCCGAAGTGGCACTGGAGGTGCAGCACCCGCAACCCGTGCAGCCCGTCGGGGAGCCGACGCGCGAGCATCGCCTCCACGATGGGGTCGAGCACCGTGCGCCCCTCACGGAGCGGCTGCTGGTCGTACATCGACCCGGGGCCGAGGTGCACCGGGACGCGCTCGTCCCAGTTGGCGCGATTGTCGTCGAGCCAGTCCCCCGACCGCAGGTCGATGGTCATCAGCCGTTGAGGAGCGCCAGCATGTCGGCGATCGTCGACGCGAGCTCCGCGTCGGCGAGGCCGTACGCCGCCCAGTCGCCCTCCGACAGCGCCTGCTGCTTGTCCTGCAGCGACTGCTGGGCCTGCCGGAGCAGCGCCTGCAGCTGGGCATCGGTCTCGGGATCGCCGGTCGTCGTGCCCGTGCCGGTGTCGCCGCCGGTGTCGCCCGTGCCGGTGTCGCCGTCGGTGTCGCCCGTGCCGGTGTCGCCGCCGGTGTCGCCCTCGACGCCGCTGTCACCCGCGGATGCCCCGGACTCGCCGCCGAACAGCACGTCCAGCGCCTCGTCGAGGGTGTCCTCGAACGCGATCTGGTCGCCGAAGGCGACGAGCACCTTCTGCAGCAACGGGTAGCTGGTCTCACCGGTCGAGCGCACGTACACGGGCTGCACGTAGAGCAGGCCGCCGCCGACGGGCACGGTGAGCAGGTTGCCGTTGATGACCTCCGACGAGCCCTGGCGCAGGATGTTCAGCTGCGCCGAGATGCTCGGGTCGCCGTTGAACTGGTTCTGCACCTGGCCGGGGCCGGGAACGAGATCGCCCGACGGGAGCGTCAGCAGCCGCAGGGAGCCGTAGCCCTCGGCGCGCTCGCCGTCGGACGTCCCGGCATCGGCGTCCACCGCGAGGTAGCCCTTCAGCACGTTGCGGCTGTCCTCGTCGCCCGACTCCGGGATGAACGTGGAGTAGAGCGAGTAGCTCGGCTCGTCCTGACCGGGCATCTGCATCGTCAGGTAGTACGGCGGCTGCAGGATGTCGCTGCCGGTCGGGGCCGTCGGCTCGTCGGGCGTCGTCCAGGCGTCGTCCCGCGAGAAGAACGAGCCCGCGTCGGTCACGTGGTACCGGCCGAGGATCGAGCGCTGCAGCTTGAACAGGTCGGACGGGTAGCGCACGTGGCTCATCAGGTCGCCCGACATCTCCTCCATCGGCACGACCGTGGCCGGGAAGATGTTCTGCCACGCCTGCAGGATGGGCTCCTCCTCATCCCACGCGTACAGCGTGACGCTGCCGTCGTAGGCGTCGACGGTGGCCTTCACCGAGTTGCGGATGTAGTTCACGTCGTCGAGCGCGAAGGTCGGCGCGAGCTGCTGCGAGTCCGAGATCGCCTGGCTCATCGAGAGCTTGGTCGAGTACGGGTACGCGTCGGTCTGGGTGTAGCCGTCGACGATCCAGACGATCCGGCCGTCCACCACCGACGGGTACGGGTCGGAGTCGAGCGTCAGGTACGGCGCGACCTTCTGGATGCGCGTGAGCGGGTCGCGGTCGTAGAGGATCTGCGACTCGTCGTTGACGTTGTCGGACAGGAAGATCTGCTCGCTCTGGAACTTCAGCGCGTAGATCAGCTTGTTGAACAGCCCGCTGAGCGACGGGCCGCCCTCGCCCTCGAACGTGGTCTGGGTCTGGTTGCCGTTGTCGCCGCCGGCCGGGTAGTCGAGTTCGACGGGGCTGGTGCCCTCCGGGGCGCCCACGATCGAGTACTCGGGCGAGTTCTCGCCGAAGTAGACGCGCGGCTCCTCGATCTCGAGGTCGCCGGTGGTCGGGATGCCCGACTGGATGAAGACCGGCTGGCCGTCGACCGAGCGCTGGTTGCCCGCCGCCGCGACCATGCCGTAGCCGTGCGTGTAGACGATGTGCGAGTTCACCCAGTTCTGGGCGTCGCCGAGGCCGGCCAGGCGCAGGTCGCGCACCGCGACCACGGCGTCCTGCGTGGTGCCGTCGATCTGGTAGCGGTCGACATCGAGGATGTCGGGGAACTGGTAGTACTGGCGGAACTGCTCGAGCTGTGCGAACGCGTCGCTGATCTGCGCCGGGTCCATCAGTCGGATGTTCGCCGTGGTCTCGGCGTCGGCGCGCAGCGCGCCGCGCTCGGCGTCGGTCTGCGCCTCGTACGGGATCTCCTCGACGTCGGCGACCCCGAACGCCTCGCGCGTCATGTCGATGTTGCGCTGGATGAAGGGCGCCTCGAGCGTCTTGGCGCTCGGGTCGACCTGGAAGCGCTGGATCACCCACGGGTAGAGCGATCCGATGATGAGGCTCGAGATGATCAGCAGCGCGGTGCCGACGAGCGGCAGGCGCCAGCGGCCGATGATCGCGGTGATGAAGAAGAGGATCGACACGACCAGCGCGATGCCGGCGAGGATGCCGCGACCGGGGATCGTCGCGTACACGTCGGCGTACGACGCGCCCGTCATGAGGTCGTTCGACTCGGTGAGCGTGGCGTACTGGTCGAACCAGATGCTGACGGCCTGCAGCAGCAGGTAGATGCCCGCGGTGATCGCGATCTGGATGCGCGCCGACTTCGAGATGACGACCTCGCGGCCCGAGACGCGGATGGCGCCGTAGAGGTAGTTGGTGGCGATCACGAGCAGGGCCGACAGCAGCACCACCGCGGACGCGAAGCCGACGAGCCCGCGGTAGAACGGCAGGTCGAAGACGTAGAAGCCCACGTCGAAGTTGAACTGCGGGTCCGTCGTGCCGAACGACGTGCCGTTCAGCCAGAGCAGGGTGGTCTGCCAGCGCGACGCGGCCGAGACGCCGCCGAAGATGCCGAGCACGGCGGGGATGCCGTACATCGCGAGCCGGCGGAGCGGCTCGAACACCTCCTGGTAACGGTCGAGCTGGGAGTTCAGCTTCGCGTAGACCGGCCGGGTGCGGTAGGCGATCTGGATGCTGATCCAGACGGGCAGCCCCATGCCGACGAACCCGATGAGGAACAGCAGCAGCCGGGCGATCCACTCGGTCGTGAGCACGTTCAGGAAGCCGAGCTGGTCGTACCAGAGGACGTCGGCGTAGAGCCCCGCGAAGATGAAGAAGCCCACCACCAGTGCGACCACGATGCCGATCGTGATCGCGATCGGCGCGCGTCGGCGCCCTTGAGCCTGGTCGGGTTGTGCAGACGTCACTCTCGGCCTCTACTTCGTCGGGGTCGGGTCGATCATCAATCCTAGGCGGACCGGACCGTGCAGGTTCCGGGATCCAGCGAACCGCCAGCCCGCCGTGACCACGTCGTGACCATGCGCGGCCGGATCAGCCCGCGGCGCAGCGCGGCAGCGCGTCCAGGTCGCCGCCCTGGGCGATGACGTCGATCGCGTCGATCGCGTCGTCGAGGGTCTGCACCGCGAAGACCTCGAGGCCCGACGGGATGTTCCCGACGACCTCGTCGCAGTTGCTCGCGGGCGCCAGCATCCAGTCGGCGCCGGCGCCGACCGCGCCGTGCATCTTCTGGCGGATGCCGCCGATGGGGCCCACGTTGCCGGCCGAGTCGATCGTGCCCGTGCCGGCGATCCGCTCGCCGCCGGTCATGGCGTCGGGCGTCAGCTTGTCGATGATGCCGAGTGCGAACATCAGGCCGGCACTCGGCCCGCCCACGTCGTCGAGCTGGATCTGCACGTCGATCGGGAACTCGTACTGCATCGTGACGCCCACGCCGATGAGCAGGGTGCCGTCCTGGTCGCGCGGGGTGACGACCGCGTCGACGGTCTCGCCGTCGCGGTCGACCTCGATGTCGGCGGGCTCGGCGCCGTTGACCTGGATGGCATCGCGCAGCGACGCGATGTCGTGCATGGGCTCGCCGTTGACGGCGGTGATGACGTCGCCCTCCTCGAGCTGGCCCTCCGCGGCCGAGTCGTCGAGCAGCCCGATGATGGTGACCTCGCGCGGGAAGTCGTAGCCGAGCTCGACCAGCGCGGCCGCGATGGCGTCCTGCTGGGAGTCGACCATGAGCGTCTGGTTCTGCTCGTCGCGCTCCTCCTGCGTGAGGTCGGCCGGGAAGACCGCCTCGATGGGCACCACCGCACGGCTGTCGTCGAGCATCGCCCCGCCGATCTCGAGCCACGACGGCTGCCGCTGCGGATTGCCGACGATCGAGACGGTGAGCAGGTCGAGGTTGCCCTCGGTCGGGTACGTGGTCTCGTCGGGCACGGAGATGAGCGGCACCTCGTCGCCGTCGCTCGTGGTCGCGACCCCGAGCGTGTCGTACACGGGGCCGGGCTGCTCGATGACGTACGGCGCCGGCGACGACGCGAAGACGCCGGCGATCACGACGGCGATCGCCAGGAGCCACCAGCCGGCGGTGCGGGCCCGCGACCCGGGGCGACGCTGTTCGGGGCGCGCGCGATCCTCGTCGAACAGGGCCATCGGGTTCCTCTCTGGGTCGGCACACGGGGGCGCGCCGACGGCACCGTGCGGGTGGCGATGGCGCTGTTCGCGACGGGCGGACAGCCGGAACGACCAGCCTAGGCCATTTCCCAGTCAACCCGTCGGGCGCGCGGATAGCGTAGGAACATCCGACTGGGAGGTGGCTGAAGTGGCCGACGAGAATGGCCCCGGCGACGACCGGAGTCCCGAGGACGAGTTCCGCGACATGCTGCGCGAGATCCTGTCCGGCGGCGCGGGCGTCGACCCCGCCCAGCTCGCCGGCGCGGCCGGCCTGCCGAACGATCCGGCGAGCGTCGCCGCGCTGTTCAGCCAGCTCCAGCAGGCGATGGCCTCGGGCGGCGACGGCATCAACCGCGACCTCGCCCTCCAGCAGGGCGTCGCCCGTGCGAAGGACGGCCAGCAGGACACGGATGCGGCGACCCGAGCCGCCTGGGAGCAGGCGTACCACGTGGCCGCCCTCTGGCTCGACGAGGCCGTCGCCGTGAGCAGCCTGACCGAGCCCGGGGTGCTGCTCAGCCGGCGCCGCTGGGTGGAGCAGACCATGCCGGTCTGGACCCAGCTCGCCGAGCCGGTCGCCGCGAGCATCGCCGACTCGCTCACGCAGGTCATGTCGGAGCAGGCCCCCGAGGAGCTGCGCGGCATGATGGCCGGCGCGAGCCAGATGATGCGGTCGATCGGCGGCACGCTGTTCGCGATGCAGCTCGGCCAGGTGGTCGGGCAGCTGTCGGCCGAGGTCGTGTCGGGCGGCGACGTCGGCATCCCGCTGCTGGAGGACGGCACCGCCGCGGTGCTGCCCCAGAACGCCGCCGAGTTCGGCGACGGGCTCGACATCCCCGACGACCAGGTGCAGCTCTACCTCGCGGTGCGCGAGCTCGCGCACGCGCGCCTGTTCCGCCACGCGCGCTGGCTCCGGCTGCGGCTGATCACCTCCATCACGGACTTCGCCCGGGGCATCCGCATCGACACCGACCGCATCGAGGAGCTCGCCAGCGACTTCGACCCGTCGAACCCCGAGGCGCTGCGCGACGCGCTCGTCAACGGCTCGCTGATCCCGCCGAAGACCCCCGAGCAGCAGGCCGCGCTCGCGCGCCTGGAGACGATGCTCGCCCTCATCGAGGGCTGGGTCGACGTGGTCACCGCCCGCGCGACCGAGCGCCTGCCCTCGAGCGGCGCGATCGCCGAGACGATCCGCCGCCGCCGGGCGACCGGCGGGCCGGCCGAGTCGGCGTTCGGCACGCTCGTCGGGCTGGAGCTGCGTCCGCGTCGCCTGCGCGAGGCCGCGGCGATGTGGGCGGCCGTCACCGACGCCGTCGGGGTCGCCGGGCGCGACGACCTGTGGTCGCACCCCGACCTGCTGCCGTCGTCGGAGGACGTCGACGACCCGGCGCGCATCGTCGCCCGGCTCACCGGCGACCGCACCGAGGAGGAGGCCAGCGAGGCCGACGCCTTCGACCAGGCGCTCGAGGCGCTGCTGCGCGGGGAGTCGCCCGGCGGCGAGGCGGCCGAGGGCGACGAGGGCGAGCGCCCCTAGCTCCGCGAGCCGACGGCGGATGCCTGTGGACGGTCGCCCCGCGTCCACAGATCCTCCGCCGACGACCCGAGCGGATGCCCCGTGCGGCAGTCTCTCGGCATGGCCGTCCGCATCGATCCGCGCATCCCCGTCGTCTGGCGCTCCCCGTCCGACCTGCAGCTGGGCGCCGCGCGCCCGCTCGCGGTCATCCGCGACGCCGACGACGTCGACCTCGCTCTCCTCGAGGCGATGCGCGCGGGCGCGGCACGCGCGAGCCTCGAGCGGCTCGCACGGCGGCTCGGCGCCGACGACGGCGACGTCGACGTGTTCCTCGCGACGGTCGAGGCGGCCGTCGACGCACCCGACCCGCAGGTGCACGCGCGGGTCGCGATCGACGGTGACCCCGCCCGCTGCGCCCGACTCGCCGCCGACCTCGCGGCGGTCGGCCACGAGGTGGTCGGCCCCGCGCACGACCCCGACGCGGTCGACCTGGCCGTCGTGGTCGCCGACCACGTGGTCGACCCGAGGCGGGTGCGCGGCTGGATGGCGCGCGACGTGCCGCACCTGCGCGTGCTCGTCGATGACGACGGGGTCGTGGTGGGGCCGCTCGTCGAGCCCGGCGAGGGGCCGTGCCTGCACTGCGTCGAGCTCGCTCGCGCGGACGCCGACGACGCCTGGCCCGCGATCGCGTCGCAACTGCTCGGGCGGCCGGCCCGCGGCATCCGCCCGCTCACCCTGCTGCAGGCGATGACCGCCGCGACGCTGGCGGTCGACGCCCGCCTGCGGCGCGACGACCTCGGGCTCGCCGACCGGGCGATCCGCTTCGACGCGGTCAGCGCCGAACCGCGCTCCGAGCCGGTGCCGTCGCATCCGCGCTGCGGCTGCCGATCTCTTGCAGGAACCGTGACGGCGCTCGCACCGCACGCGACTGGCCGCCCCGCTCGGCCCAGCTCACCTCGAGCCGGCGTCGTGCCCGCGTGATGCCGACGTAGAGCAGGCGGCGCTCCTCGTCGACCTGCTCGAGTCCCGTGGCGTACGAGATGGGGAGCAGCCCCTCGGACAACCCGACCAGGAAGACCGTGTCCCACTCGAGCCCCTTCGCCGAGTGCAGCGTCGCGAGCGTGACCGCCGACACCGTCGGCTCGTGCTGGGCCGCGGCGCGTTCCAGCAGGTCGTCGGTGAAGCGGCGGAACGTCGTGCCCGGCGCGGCGTCGTCGACGAGGCGCACGAGCGCGTTGTACGCCTCCCATCGGTCGCGCACGGCACCCGGCCCGTCGGGCGGGGTCTGGCTCCAGCCGAGCGAGCGCATCACGTCGCTCACCGACTTGAACAGCGGCTCGTCGGCGATCGTGAGCGACGCCGCGCGCAGCGCCTGCACCGCCTGCTTGACCTCCGGCTGGTCGAAGAACCGGCGCGCGCCGCGCAGCCGGGAGCTCACGCCGACCTCGTCGAGCGCGGTCTCGAGCACGGCCGACTGCGCGTTGGTGCGGTAGAGCACTGCGATCGACTCGGGCCCCTCGCCCGCGTCGACCAGCTCGAGCACGCGCTGCGCGACCTGGCGTGCCTCGGCGATGTCGGAGGGATGCTCGCGCACCACCGGTCGCGGCGCCGACGGCTCGGAGCGCTCGCTGGTGAGGGCCAGCGCGCCGGGGCGGCCGCGCATGAGCCGGTTCGCGACGTCCACGATCGGCGCGGACGAGCGGTAGTTGTGCTCGAGACGCAGCACCGTGGCATCCGGGTACCGCCCCTCGAAGCCCAGCAGGTAGTCGGGCCGCGCGCCCGCGAACGAGTAGATCGTCTGGCTCGCGTCGCCGACGACGCACACCTCGCTGCGGTCGCCGAGCCACAGGTCGAGCAGGCGCTGCTGCGCCGGGGAGACGTCCTGGTACTCGTCGACCACGAAGAACCGGTACTGCTCGCGCACGTGCATCGCGACGGATGCCTCCTGCTCGATCATGCCCGCCGTCGCGAGGAGCACGTCCTCGAAGTCGATGCGCCGCGCCTCGTCCTTCACCCGCTCGTAGCCGCCATGCAGGTCGAGCGCCTGCTCGACCGTCAGGGCGCCGGGCGCACCGCGGGAGGTCAGCCGCACCGCGTGCTGCTCGATCGAGTCGCCCGAGACCTTCCGCAGCTCGATGTCGGCGGCGAGGTCGCGCAGGGTGGCCGAGTCGACCCGGATGCGCAGCCGCTCCGCGGCCTGGCCGAGCACGCGCGCCTTGCCGTCGAGCACGGCGGGTGCGCTGCCGCCCACCACCAGCGGCCAGAAGTAGTTGAGCTGGGCGAGCGCGGCCGCGTGGAACGTGCGGGTCGCGACACCGGACGCGCCCAGGGTGCGCAGGCGTCCGCGCAGCTCGGCCGCGGCGCGCGTGGTGAAGGTGAGGGCCATGACGCGCTCGGGCGTGTAGGCGCCAGTGCGCACGCCGTACGCGATGCGGTGCGTGATCGCGCGGGTCTTGCCCGTGCCGGCGCCCGCGAGCACGCAGACCGGGCCGAGCAGCGACTCGGCCGCCCGACGCTGCTGGTCGTCGAGCGCGTCGAGGAGCGCCGCGGGGTCGTCGCTCATGCGTGCCCGTCGATCTCGCCGCCGTACCACTCCTCGAGCATCCAGCGCGCGATGGACGACGCCCCGGGCAGCGCGATCTCGCCCGCCGCGGCGGCGAGGGCCTCGCGGGTGTACCAGCGGAGCTCGACGATCTCCTCGCCGTCGGGGCGCACCGCGTCGGGGTCGGCGACGGCCGCCGCGAAGCCCACCATGAGCGAGGCCGGGAACGGCCACGGCTGCGAACCGAGGTAGCGCACCTCGGAGACCTCGAGGCCCGCCTCCTCGGCGATCTCGCGCACCACGGCGGCCTCGAGCGACTCCCCCGGCTCGACGAACCCGGCGAGCACCGAGAAGCGGTGCTGCTCCCACATGGCGTTCGAGCCGAGCAGCACGCGGTCGTCGCCGTCGGTGACGAGCACGATCACGGCGGGGTCCGTGCGCGGGAAGATCTGGCGCTCCTCGGCCGTGCAGCGACGCACCCAGCCGCCCTGCTCGACCGCGGCGGGCGCACCGCATGCGGGGCAGAAGCGATGCGAGTCGTGCCAGTTGGCGAGTGCGACCGCCTCGGTGAACAGCCCGGCGTCGCGGTCGCCCAGCCCGGTCACCACGGCGCGCAGCCCGCCCCAGCGACCCTCCTCGGGTTGGAGCGCCCGCGCGGCGTCGTCGTCGAGCACGTGTGCGACGACGCGCACCGCGGTGCCGCCGGCGTCACCGTCGTCGTCGCCGGGCAGCGTGCGGCCCAGGTAGATGCGCGGCTCCCCCGCGGGCGCCTCGGCCACCGTGAGCAGCGCGAGCTCGAGCGGCGAGCCGTCGACCCGCTCGGCCATCAGCGCGCGCCCGCGCCAGATCGGCAGCACGCGCGTGGCGGGGTCGGCGTCGAGCTCGGCGAACAGGTCGGGCGCGGTGCGCGCCTCGGCGTCCCGGTCGAGCGCGGATCGCGCGAGCGGGGGCACGGGCACGGTCATGTGCGACCTCTCTGCGACGGGCGGCGGAGATACCGCGAGGGCGTGGCGCTCGGCCACGGTGAAGGCGGGCGAGCCTAGGCTGAGACCCATGGCCAGACCTCCACTCACTCTAGCCGCGTTGGCCACGGCGGCCGTTCCGGGGCTCGAGGTCTCGGGCGCCCGGCCGCACTCGCGCGGATCGTACGGCCAGTTCGATTCGGCGCTGCTGCGCAGCACCGACGGGCGCACCCTCCTCATCCGCGTGCCGACCACGTCGAGCGCCGAGCTCGAGCAGTCGGCCGACCTGGTCGCCCTGCGAGCGCTGTCCGCGGGCATCCGCGCCCGGCTGCCCTTCGTGGTGCCCACGTTCGTCGGGCAGGCGCCGGTCTCGGGCACGCGTGCGGTCGTGTACGACTACGTGCCCGGGCAGGTGCGCGACGCCGACGGGCTCACCGCCGAGCCGATGCTCGCGTCCGAGGTCGGGGAGTCGATCGCGGCGATCCACCTCCTGCCGTCGGCCTTCCTCGCCGAGGCGGGGTTGCCGCGCCAGACCGCGGCGGACTGCCGGTCGGCGGTGGTCGAGCTCATCGGGCGCGCGGCCGACACCGGTCGGGTGCCGGCGGCGCTGCTGCGCCGGTGGGAGTCCGCCGCCGACGACGCGGCGCTCTGGCAGTTCGCGCCGACGGTGATCAACGGGGCGCTCGCGGCCGACTCGTTCCTCGTCGAGGGCGCGCACGTGTCGGGCGTCATCGGCTGGTCGGGGCTCCAGGGCGGCGACCCGGCGCGCGACCTGCACTGGCTGCTGACCGCGCGCGGCGACGCCGCCGAGCACGCGCTCTCGGCGTACCTGCGCGCGCGTGGCGGCCCCCAGGACGGCGCCATCGCGCAGCGGGCACTGCTCCACGGCGAGCTCGAGCTGGCCCGCTGGCTGCTGCACGGAGTGGAGACCCGCGACCCCGAGGTCATCGAGGACGCCGTGGGCCTGCTCGACGGACTCGTCGAGACCGTCCACTCCGACGAGTCGCCGGCGCTCTCGACCGACACGGGTCCGATCATGGCGGTCGACGAGGTCGAGGACCTGCTCGGACGCACCCCGCGCACCCCCGGGCGCGACGCCTCGACCATGCTGACCGACACGTACGACCGCTCCGACCTCGAGCGCATGGCGGCCGGCGAGCAGGACGAGCCCGAGGCGGATGCGACGGGGGCGCTGCCGCTCGACCTCACCGGCTGGGGCGAGGAGGCCGGGGCCGATGACGGCGCGGCGGGCGATGCTCAGGAGACCGGCGACGACGACCAGGACTCGAGCAGCTCCTCCTCGTCGTAGAGGCGTTCGGGCCGCACGACGGCGTCGTCCTCCACGAAGTAGAACAGGGCGTCGACCTCCTCGGGCGGCACCTCGCGCCAGGTCGCGAACGCGAGCCGGTACAGGGCGAGCTGGGTCTGCTTCAGCTCGAGGTCGCGCGCGTCGCGCGGCGCCTTCCCCGTCTTCCAGTCGACGACCTCGTAGCGCACGCCCCGGCGGCCGGCCTCGCTGTCGGGGTCGACCTGGTAGACCGCGTCGAGCTTGCAGACGAACACCGTGCCGCCGAGCGGCAGGTGGATCTCGACCTCGACCTCGTCGGGCTTGCGCGTTCCCCACGGCGATGCGGCGAACGTCTCCTGCAGCCGCGCGAGCCGCTCGTGCTCGACGGGCACGGCATCGCCGGCGTCGAGCTCGAACGCGGCCGCGTCGACGGCGTCGGCCGCACCCGTGGAGCGCGCCTCGACCCACGAGTGGAACAGCGTGCCGATGCGGGTCGCGCGATACGGCCGCTGCGGCACGGGCCGTCGCAGCTCGGCGGCCACCGCGGCGGGGTCGTCGACCCAGTCCTTGAAGCGCGATGCGGGCACGCGGGTCGGGCGCGCGGCCACCGGGTCGGAGGCGGCGCGCCGCTGCGCGCGCTCGGCGAGCAGCAGGTCGAGATCGCGCGCGAGCGCGTCGCCGACCGCGTGCGTCGCGCCCGTGTCGCGCGCGGCGGCGACGGCTGCGGCGGCCGCGACGACCCGGGAGCGCCGGGTGCCGAGCGGGTCGAGCGGCCACGTGGCGCGCTGCCCGCCGCCCTCGCGCGGGTTGGCCTCGAACGCGGCCGGGACGGGCAGGTCGGCCTCGTCGAGCACGCCGCCGGCGACGAGTTCGTGCAGGTACGGGCTCGGGCCGCGGGCGCCCTTCTGCACCGACCACCACGACCCGCTGAAGAGCAGCCCGCGCCGCGCGCGGGTCACGGCGACGTAGGCGAGCCGACGCTGCTCCTCCTCGTGCAGGGCCCTGATCTCGGCCTGGAAGTCCTTCGTCGCCTGGTCGAACTGCTTCTGGTCGTGCACGCCCCGCCACGCCAGCTCGGGCAGCTCGTCGCGGTCGCCCTTGAACTCGTAGGGCAGCGCGCCGAAGGCGAGCCATCCCTTCGTCGACAGCGGCGCCGACGGCAGCTCGCCCTCGACCGAGCGCGGGATCGCCACGAGGTCCCACTCGAGCCCCTTCGCGCCGTGCACGGTGAGCACCTGCACGGTGCCGGGCTCGGGCTCGTCCTGCCGGGGCGCGAGGCGGTCGCGCTCCTCGGCCTCGGCGAGCCAGCCGAGGAACGCGCCGAGCGTGGGCGCCTCGCTGACGTCGAGGAAGCCGGCCAGCAGCTCGTCGAAGGCCTCGAGGCTCGGTGCGCCGAGCGGCTGGCTCGCGTTCGCGCCCACCTCGATGTCGAGCAGCAGCTCCTGCTGCACCAGGGTGACGAGGTCGGCGAGCTCCAGGCCGGCCCGGCGCCGGAGCGACATGAGCTGGGCACCGGCGGCGCGCATGCGCGAGAGCCCCTCCTCGCCGATGTGCGCCGTCGCCGCGTGCCCGGCGGGCGCCTCCACGACGAAGTCGAGCGCGTCGACGAGCGAGGCGTGCTCCTCGGCCGTGACCGACGCGCGCAGGCGCTGCCGCACGTCCCGGTCGAGCGGCTGCAGGGCGTGGTCGCGTGCGGCGAGCCAGCGTGCGGTCTCGGCGAGCCCGGCGAGGTCCGCCGCCCCGACCTGCCAGCGGGCGCCCCCGAGCAGTCGCAGGAGCTCGGCGCCCGCACTCGGGTCGTGCAGCACGCGCAGTGCGCTCACGAGGTCGGCGATGACGGGCTGGTCGAGGAGCCCGGCGAGGCCGAGCACGTGGAACGGCACGCCCCGCGCCTCGAACGCCTCGGCGAACACGTCGACCTGCTTGAGCGTGCGGCAGAGCATGGCCGCCGACGGACGGTCGCCGGGAACGCCGAGCCGACACGCGAACCAGTCGGCGACGGCAGCCGCCTCCTCCTCGACCGTCTCGCCCCAGGTGAGCTCGACCGTGCCCTCGGTCGCGACCGGCGACGCCTCGAGCGCCCGCTTGGGCACCACGGGCGCGTCGAGGAACGGCCGGAGCAGGACGTTCGCCGCGCGCAGCACCCGACGCGGGTTGCGCCAGCTCGTCGAGAGGTCGTAGACCGCGGCGTCCCCGTCGCCGAAGTCGCGCCCGAACCTCGCCAGGTTCACGGCGCTCGCGCCGCGCCAGCCGTAGATCGACTGGTCGGGGTCGCCGACCGCCATCACGGGCTGCCCGGAGAACAGCGCGGACAGCAGCCGCGTCTGCACGACGCTCGTGTCCTGGTACTCGTCGAGCAGCACGGCGCCGTACCTCCCGCGGTACGCCTCCACGACGCTCGGGTCGCGGCCGCAGATCTCGAGCGCGAACGCGACCTGGTCGGAGAACTCGAGCAGCCCGCGACGTCGCTTCTCGTCGGCGAACCGCTCGGCGAGGTCGACCAGCACGGGCAGCGCGCCGACCTGCTGCATGGCCGAGGCGAACGTGTCGTAGGGCAGCTTCTTGCGCGCGGAGCCGGTGGGCAGGTCGTGCATCGCCAGGAACTGCCGCGCCATCACGCGCACGTCGCGCGGGTCGGCCACGTTCTCGGCGAGGCCCCGGCTGAGCTCGAGCACGGCGCCCGTGATGCGGTCGGCCGACGCGTCGAGCTCGACCAGGCGGTCGTCGTCGCTGTCGAGCACGACCCGGCGGGCGAGCTGCCAGGCGGATGCCTCGCCGAGCAGCGCCGCGTCGGGCTCGCGCCCGATGCGCATGGCGTGCTCCCGGTAGATCGCGCTCGCGAACGCGTTGTACGTGGAGACCTCCGCGGCGTCGAGCAGGTCGAGCTCGACGCGGGCGATGCCCTCGTCGACGAGCTGGCCGACGCGGCGGGCGATGCGCTCGGCCAGTTCGCCCGCCGCCTTGCGCGTGAACGTCAGGCCGAGCACCTCGGGCACGGCGACGTGCCCGTTCGCGAGCAGCCAGACCACCCGGTTCGCCATCGTCTCGGTCTTGCCGCTGCCGGCGCCGGCGACGACGAGGCTCTGCGCGCGGTACGGCGCCTCGATGACGGCGCACTGCTCGTCGGTCGGCGACGGCAGCCCGAGGCGCGCGGCGATCTCGCGAGCGCCGATCGTCGGTCGATGCAGGGCCGCGCCCGCGGATGCGCCGCTCACGCGCTGACCGCCTTGACGAGCTGCACGCGGTACTCCCACGCGCCGAGCGGCGACCGGTGCGGCAGCTCCAGCGGGCCGTCGAAGCGGGCGCCGGCCATGATCCGGCCCGCGGCGTCGACCCGCTCGGCGAACGCAGCCGCCGCCTCGTCGTCGAACGGCTGCTGCACGCGCTCGGAGTAGGCGCGGCCCGACGTGGGCTTCGCGACGAAGACGAGCTTCGCCCCGCCCAGCTCGCCGCCGTCGAGCGGCACCACGCCCTCGCGCGCCGCCGCCTGGTAGGCGCCGAGCTGCGGGTGCGACGCCATGCCGTTCACCGCAGGCATGGAGCGCCCGGTCTTCAGGTCGACGATGACGACCGTGCCGTCGTCCGAGCGCTCGACCCGGTCGACCGTGCCGCGCACCAGGGTGCGCCCGAGCTCGAGGCTGAACCGCCCCTCGGCGCCGAGCAGCGCCTTGCCGTCGTCGGCGAAGCCCGCGAGGTACTCGGCCGCGCCCTCCGCCATGCCGTGGGCGTTGCGGCGTTCGCGGGCGTCGAGCCATGGGGCGTCGAACCGCAGCTCCCCCCAGCGGGCCTCGATGCCGGCCCAGACCCGGTCGACGTCGACCTGGTCGGCGGGCAGGGCGGATGCCTCCTCGACGACGGCGTGCACGATGGTGCCGAGCGACGCGGCGAGGCCGCTCGGCGTCTGCGCGACGGCGTCGACGAACCAGGCGACGGGCGACGCCTCGGCCTTCTCGATCTGCGAGGGCGACACCGGCACCCGGGCATCCGGATCGCCGTCGAGGTCGACGAGCGGCGCGACGGTGCTGGGCTCGCCGAGCCCGTACCATTCCCCCGGGTCGGCGCCCGGCACGCCCGCGTCGGCCAGCCGGGCGAGCGCCTGGGCCGCCTCGGACGACCCGGTCGCCGCCACCTCGCGACGGAGCGCCGCGACGAGCCGGCGCAGGTGCAGGGGGCGCCGACGGCGGGGGGCGCTCGGCACGTCGGCGAACGCCATGAGCACCGACGGCTGCTCGTCGTCGTTGCTCGTGCAGGCGAGCACGAGCTGGCGGTCGGCGCGCGAGGCGGCGAGCGCGAAGAGCCGCAGCTCGTCGCTGCGCACCTCGGCGCGCTCGTCGGCCGCGGTGCGGGCGACGACCTGCGCGAGCGGCTCGCCCGCACGGTCGGCCTCGGCCACTGCCGCGAGACGGTCGGCGCGCAGCAGCGAGCCGCGCGGCTTCAGGTTCGGCCACACGCCGTCCTGCAGGCCGGCGATGACCACCACGTCGTAGTCGCTGCCGACGAGGGCCTGCGGCGAGCACACCAGCACGGTCTCGTCGGCGCGACGCGGGGCGAGCGAGTCCTCGGGCACGTCGCTGCCGAGCACGTCGTCGAGGAACCGCCGTGCGGGCGCGCCCGGCAGCCGCTCGACGAACCGCTCAGCCGAGGCGAACAGCGCCACTGCCGCGTCGAGCGCGCGATTGGCCTCCTCGGCGAGCAGCCCGTGCCCGGAGGCCTGGGCGGCCCACTCGGCCGACAGCCCGCTGCCGTCCCAGACGGCCCAGAGCACCTCCTCGATCGTGCCGCCGGCGTCGGCGACGCGGCGCGCCTCGGCGAGCACCCGGCCGAGCCGCCCCGCACGCCGAGCGAGGCGGTCGTCGATCGTGTCGAACCCGCCGGGCAGGCCGAGCGCCTCGACGAGCAGCTCGTCGCCCGAGCGCTCCCCGCCCGCGGCGAGCTCGTCGCGCCGCAGCGCGAGGCGCAGCCGGCGCAGCCCCACGCCGTCGAGTCGTCCGAGCGGGCCGGCGAGCATCGAGGCGGCGAGCTCGGCGGTGAGCGGCTCGCGGCCGACCACGTAGGAGGCGGCGCGGAGCAGCAGCGCGGCGGCCGCCTCATCGCGCAGCGCCGACCGGGCCGCCGAGGTGCGCGTGGGCACGTCTGCAACCGACAGCGCGCGCTCGACCGCCGCGATCTCGCCGCCCGAGCGGAGCACGACGGCCATGCGCGACCAGGGCACCCCGTCGAGCAGGTGCCGCTCGCGGAGCAGCGCCGCGATGTCGGCGCACTCCGCGGCATGCGACGGGGCGTCGATGCGCACGAGCGGGGCGATGCCGTCGGGTGCCGCGTCGTCCGCCGCGAGCACGGCCGCCCGCTGCGGGCCGCCGAGCGCGGTGCCGATGCGGCTCGTCGCGGCCGAGACGACCGCGCGGATCTCCGGCCGGCCGCGCCGCACGTGCTCGAGCACGACCTGCTCCACGTCGGGCAGGCCGAGCGCCGGCCCGAGTGCCCCGAGCAGGTCGGCGCGGCCGCCGCGGAAGGCGTTCGCGGCGACGTCGGGATCGCCGAGCGCGATGACCGACGCGCCGCGCCGCACGAACGCGCGCAGCAGCGCGATCGTGCCCTCCGTGGCATCCTGCGCATCGTCGACCACGATGCAGCGTGCCTCGGCGAGCGACCCCATCGCGGCGAGGGCCTCTGGGTCGCGCACGCTCGCGCCGACGACCGCGGCCCCGAAGGCCAGCAGCTCGGCGGCGTCGAACCGGGAGTCGCGGAACTGGTCCTTGACCTCGGCGTACTCCTCGGCGAAGTCGGCGGCGGCCGCCCAGCCGTCGACGCCGGCCCGCTCGCCGAGCCGGCGCAGGTCGGCCGGCGAGATGCCGTGCTCGGTCGCCCGCATGAGGAGGTCGCGCAGCTCGGTGCGGAACCCGCGCAGGCGACGCACGTCGGGCCCGAGCGCATCGGGCCAGGCCGGACCGGCGCCGTCGTCGATGGCGCCGTCGATGAGCTCGGCGATGATGCGGTCGTGCTCGCCGCCGGTCAGGAGCGTCGGGTCGGCGTCGGCGAGCGCCCCGCGCACCACCTGGAACGCGACCGAGTTCGCCGTGCGGGCGAGCGGCCCGTTGGTCGGCACCCCGAGCCGCAGCGCGATGCGGTCGCGCAGGCCGGTCGCCGCCTGCCGGCTCGACGCGAGCACCAGCACGTGCTCGGGCGCGTACGCCCGGTCGAGCACGCGCTCGGCCACGACCTCCACCGCCAGCGTGGTCTTGCCCGTGCCGGGCGCGCCGAGCACCGCGGCCGACCGGCCCTCCGGCAGCGCGAGCACGCGACACTGCGCGGGGTCGAGCGCTCTGCCCGCCGCGACCGGCGCGACGTCGGGCGCGACGGCGACGGCCCCCGGCGCGGCGGGGTCGGTGACGAGGTCGGGCTGCTCCACGGCCCACACGCTAACGGGTTGCGCCGACAGTGAACGCGAGCCCGGTGGCGGGTCGCCGGTGTCGTAGTCTGAGCGGGTCACGTCGCACACTCGGAAGGGCCCACAGTGGACATTCGCATCGGCATCCAGAACTCCCCGCGCGAGATCGGGTTCGAGTCCGACCAGTCGGCGAAGGACGTCGAGAAGGCCGTCGCCGATGCCCTCGCCGGTTCGTCGGGCTACCTCCGCCTGCTCGACGCGAAGGGCTCGGTCTACGTCGTGCCGACCGCGTCGCTGGCCTACGTCGAGATCGGCACCGACCAGTCGCGCCGCGTCGGCTTCGTCGCCTGATGGAGCTGATGTTCATCGCCCTCGGCGGGGCGATCCTCGGGCTCGCGGCCCGCTATGCGCTGCCGCGCCGCCACCTGCACGGCTCGGTGCTGGTGCCCGCGATCGGCACCGCCGCCGCCGCGGTCACCTGGGTGGTGCTGACCTGGTTCGGCATGCCGTGGGACGGCGGCTGGATCTGGCTGGTCTCGCTGGTCTGCTCCGGCCTCGCCGCGGCAGGCGCCGACGTGCTGATCGGGCGCAGGCGCGAGGCATCCGACGCCGCGCTCGCCGAGCGCCTCCAGCGGCCGGGCGCGCAGCTCGCCTGAGGCATCCGCCCGCCTCCGCCTCCGCGGAGACCCCGCTTCTCAGGAACCGCCCCACCTCGGCCTGCCCCGCTTTTCAGGAACCGTCGATCGGGCCACGCAACGATCCTGCGTGGGCCGAGCCGATGCAGCCCGGAGCGGCCGGATGCGGCCGGTGCGACGCATGATTGCTGCATCCAGCCGATTCGGCTCCTGAGAAGCGAACCACCGCCGCGGGCGACAGGCGCGCGAACTCCTGAGAAGCGAACCTCCGTCACGGGCGCTGGGGCCGAGCCCACGCGCGAGGACGGTCTCTCGGAGCGCCGGGCGAGCGGATGCCGCGGGCCGACGTCGCGCATCGGCGGACGTGCGAGCGGGCGCCCGTCAGGCCGTCAGCCGGGTAGGCCCGTCGGGCTGACAGCCCGGTAGGCCCGTCGGGCCGTCAGTCCGTCAGCCCGGTAGGGCCGTCCGCCCGGTAGCCGTCAGGCCGTCAGGCCGAGGCCGTCCATGCGGCGGGTGTGCGCAGCGATCAGCTCGGTGAACATCGGCTCCACCTCGGGGCCGTGCCCGGTGCCCTCGCGCAGCGCCGAGCGCGCGACGAGGATCGTGTCGCCGACGATGCGCCGGCCCCAGAGCGCGAGCCGGTCGGCCAGCGTCGGCACGGTCGCGATGCCCTCGCTCAGCTCGCGGACGAGCACCGGCGACGCGCCGACCTCGCCGAGCAGGCGCACCACGCGCCCGCGCACGGGCCCGGGGAGGCCGTCGGCGAGCCGGATGAAGTAGTCGTCGAGCATGCCGGCACTGACGTACGTGCCGAGCAGCAGCTCCCACCAATCTGCGCCGGCGATCGCGGCCCGGTACGCGTCGAGGGCCGGCGCGAACGGCGCCATGACCTCCTCGGGCTCGGCGTCGTGCTCGCGGATCTCCTCGATCAGGCCGTGGTGCTTGCGCAGCGCCACGCCGGCGGCGGCGCTCAGGCCCTCCTTGGCGGCGAGGTTCGGCGACGTGGCGACGGCCCGCGAGAGGTTCTCGAAGAACTCGAGCTGGATGTACGCGGCCTGCCCGAGGAAGGGCAGCAGGTCGGGCGTGAGCTCGGTGAAGTCGACCCTGGTGAGGTTCGTCGGCTGGACGCGGGGTCGCTGCCCCGTCGTCTCACCGCGAGCGCCACGACGGGCCGACCAGGAAACCACCCGACCAGCCTAGTGCCGCGCGCTCAGGGGTCGTGACGGGTCGCCCGGTACACTCGTCTGCGGAGCCGTCGGCAACGGATCGACGGCCAGTGCGCCTGACGACGAACCAGGGCGCGCCTCTACATTCGAAGACAGGCACTTTCTCTTGACGACATTCTCCGATCTCGGCATCGCCCAGGACATGGTCGACGCCCTCTCGGCGAAGGGCATCATCGAGCCCTTCCCCATCCAGGAACAGACCATCCCGCTCGCCCTCTCCGGCCAGGACATCATCGGCCAGGCGAAGACGGGCACGGGCAAGACCTTCGGCTTCGGCCTCCCCCTCATCCAGCGCCTCGGCGACGCGCCCGAGCCCGGCGTCAAGGCGCTCGTGGTCGTGCCGACCCGCGAGCTGTGCGTGCAGGTGACCGAGGACCTCGAGCTCGCGACCGCGAACCGCCCCACCAACATCGTGTCGATCTACGGCGGCAAGGCGTATGAGGGCCAGATCGACCAGCTGAAGGCCGGCGGCCAGATCGTGGTCGGCACCCCCGGGCGCCTCCTCGACCTCGCCTCGCAGCGCATCCTGTCGCTGAAGGACGTGCAGGAGATGGTGCTCGACGAGGCCGACAAGATGCTCGACCTCGGCTTCCTCGCCGACATCGAGAAGCTCTTCGCGCAGACGCCGGCGACGCGCCACACGATGCTGTTCTCGGCGACCATGCCGGGGCCGATCGTCGCGCTCGCGCGCCGCTTCATGACGCGCCCGATCCACATCCGCGCGACCGACCCCGACGAGGGGCTCACGCAGGCGAACATCAAGCACCTCGTGTACCGGGCGCACTCGCTCGACAAGGACGAGGTCATCGCCCGCATCCTGCAGGCCGAGGGCCGCGGCAAGACCGTCATCTTCACGCGCACCAAGCGCGCGGCGGCGAAGCTGGTCGAGGAGCTCAACGACCGCGGCTTCAACGCGGCGGCCGTGCACGGCGACCTGAACCAGGACCAGCGCGAGCGCGCCATGGCCGCGTTCAAGGCCGGCAAGAAGGACGTGCTGATCGCGACCGACGTCGCGGCCCGCGGCATCGACGTGCTCGACGTGACGCACGTGATCAACCACACCATCCCCGACGACGAGAAGACCTACCTGCACCGCGCCGGCCGCACCGGCCGCGCGGGCAAGACGGGCATCGCCGTCACGTTCGTCGACTGGGACGACCTGCACAAGTGGGCGCTGATCAACCGCGCGCTCGAGTTCGGGCAGCCCGAGCCGACCGAGACCTACTCGTCGAGCCCGCACCTGTACACCGACCTCGACATCCCCGAGGGCACGAAGGGCCGCATCCGGGCCGCATCGGCACCGCCGTCGCGTTCGAGCACGGCCGGTCGAGCCGAGGGGGCGGATGCCGCGGGCGCCCGCTCGGGCCAGGGCAGCCGCTCGCGCAATCGGCGTCGCACCCGCAACGGGTCGTCGTCCGGCGGGCAGGACGGCCAGGGCGGATCGCAGGCGCAGTCGACCGCCCCGGCCGACGCAGAGGCGCCTGCGGAGCGGAGCGAGCCCGGCACGGGCACGCACGACGGCAGGGGCCACGAGCACCACGACGGCAAGGCTGCGCCGCGCCGCCGCCGTCGTCGCCGCGGACCGCGCCAGGGTGCGAACCAGGGCGGCCAGGCGCCCCAGCCGTGATCGCGTGACGCGGCCCCCCCCGGGGCCGCGTCCGCCGCACCGGACGAGTCGGCATCGCCGACCGGCCGCGCCGGTCAGCCCGGGAGCACGGGCTCCGTACCGGTGCCCTCGGCGATGATCCGCTCGACGACCTCGGGTGCGGTGGTGAGCTCCCCGAGCCGGTTGGGCTTGCCCGTGCCGTGGTAGTCGCTCGACCCGGTGACGGCGAGGCCGAACCGGTCGGCGAGCGCGCGCAGTGCGCGCTTGTTCGCCTCGTGGTTCTCGGGGTGGTCGATCTCGAGGCCGAACAGCCCGGCGTCGACGAGCTGGCGCAGCCGCTTCGGCGCGATGACCTCGCCGTCGCCGCGCGTGCCCGGGTGCGCGAGCACGGGCACCCCGCCCGCCGCGCGGATGAGCCGCACCCCCGTGAGCGGATCGGGCGCGTAGTGCGGTCGGGCGTATCCGGAGCGCCAGTGCAGGATGCCCGCGAAGGCGTCCGACCGCGTCGGCACGTGGCCGCGTGCGACGAGCGCGTCGGCGATGTGCGGGCGGCCGATCGTGGCGCCCTCGGTCGCCTGCGCGAGCACGTCGTCCCAGGTGAGTGCGTAGTCGTGCGCGATCGCCTCGACGATCGCCTCCGCCCGCGTGCGCCGGCCCTCGCGGATGCGCGCGGTCTCGGCGCGCAGCGCCTCGTGCTCGGGGTCGACGAGGTAGCCCAGCAGGTGCACGCTCGCGAACTGCTCGCGCGTCGACAGCTCCATGCCCGGCAGCAGCGCGATGCCGTGCGCACGGGCCGCCTCGCGCGCCGCATCCCACCCCGCGGTGGAGTCGTGGTCGGTCAGCGCGATGCCGTCGAGGCCGACGAGCGCGGCCTCCGCGACGAGCTCCGCGGGCTCCTGCGTGCCGTCGGACACGCTCGAGTGCGTGTGCAGGTCGAAGCCGCCGGCGGGACGGTCCAGGCGGGGCATCTTCACATGCTATCCACGCCGGCGTGCGCCGCCGCGCCCGCTCTCGGCGTGCTCACGGCGACCCTGCACGGCGCTCCCGGCACCACCCCCTACGCTGGGTCGGGTGTCCCGGCTGCTCCTCGTCCTCGCCGTGCTCGGCGCCGCCGCCGCAGCAGCGGTGTTCACGTGGCCGCAGGGGTTCGGCCTGCAGACCGAGTGGATCGTCTCGCACGTCGTCGCGCTCCGCGGGCTCGCCGTCGTCGGCGCGCTGGCGTGCTGCGTCCTGCTCCTGCTGGTCAGTGCGACGCACCAGCTGCGTGCCCTCAGCGCGGGGCTGATCGTGGTGCTCGCCGCGTACGCCGTCGCGAACGCAGGGATCATCGCCATGCGCGGCACGTCGGGCACGCCGGTGGCGTCCGGCCCCGACACGATCACGGTGCTGTCCTGGAACACGCTCGGCGAGGTGCCCGACGCCGACACGATCGCGCAGCTCGCACTCGACACCGGCGCCGACATCGTGTCGCTGCCGGAGACGACCGAGCCGCTCGGCGAGGAGGTCGCGATCGCGATGCGCGAGGGCGGCAACCCGATGTGGGTGAACACGATCGCGTTCGACGTCATCGCGAAGGCGCGCTCGACGACCCTGCTGATCTCCCCCGACCTCGGCGACTACGAGGTCGTCTCGGCGGTCGGCACCGGCCCGCCCGGCAACACGAACACGCTGCCGACGGTCGTCGCGAAGCCCGTCGACGGCGACGGCCCGACGATCGTCGCGGCCCACGCGGTCGCGCCGATCCGCTGGGAGATGCGCAACTGGCGCAGCGACCTGGAGTGGCTCGCCACGCAGTGCGCGTCGGGCAGCGTGATCATGGCGGGCGACTTCAACGCCACGGTCGACCACTTCGCGGGGCACGGCGTCGACGGCGGCGACCTCGGGCAGTGCCGCGACGCCGCCCTGCAGGCGGGCGCAGCGGGCGTCGGCACCTGGCCGACCGACCTGCCCGACCTGCTCGGCAGCCCGATCGACCACGTGCTCGCGACCTCGGACTGGAGCGTCGAGGGCTTCGAGGTGCTCGGCGAGCTCGACGACTCGGGCAGCGACCACCGGCCGATCGTGGCGGAGCTCGCCCGGCGCTGAGAGAATGGACCCCATGTCCACGAACTCCACCGACACCAGCACCACCGACGCCGCCGAGCAGACCGAGGCGGGCCGCGACACCAACCGGTCGACGACGCCCGGCTCGGAGGGGTTCAAGGAGTACATCGGCTCGGGCTGGGCCGAACGCGCCGACGTCGCGCCGCCCGCACGCGAGTCCGCCGCGCCCGCGGCCCTGCGCCGAGCCGCGGTCTCGGCGCAGCACCCGGGCCAGCGCCTCATCATCCCGGCCGGCGACATGAAGCAGCGCTCGAACGACACCGACTACCCGTTCCGCGCCCACTCCGCGTTCGCGCACCTCACCGGGTGGGGCGCCGACTCCGAGCCCGGTGCCGTGCTCGTGCTCGAGCCGGCGGCCGACGGCCACGACGCCACCGTGTACTTCCGCGAGCGCGCCGGCCGCGACTCGGAGGAGTTCTACGCGAACCCGGCGATCGGCGAGTTCTGGATCGGGCCGCGCCCGTCGCTCGGGCACGTCTCCGCCGACCTCGGCGTGGCGACGCGCGGGCTCGACGACTTCGACGCCGTGATCGCCGCCGTCGACACCGACACCGTCGTGGTCCGCGAGGCCGACGCCGCCATCACCGAGCGGGTGGACCACGCCCGCATCCGCTACGCCGCAGAGCGCGCCGTCTCGCACAACGCGTCCGACGCGCCGTTCAGCCTCGAGGTCGGCGAGGAGCACGAGCCGGATGCCGCGCTGGCGCGCACGTGCTCGGAGCTGCGACTCGTGAAGGACGACTACGAGATCGGGCAGATGCGCCTCGCGATCGCCGCCACGCGTCGCGGCTTCGACGACGTGCTCGCCTCGCTCCCCCGCGCGGCCTCCGAGCAGCGCGGCGAGCGGGTCATCGAGGGTGCGTTCCAGGCCCGCGCCCGCCTCGACGGCAACGACGTCGGCTACGGCTCGATCGCGGCGGCCGGCCCGCACGCCACGGTGCTGCACTGGACGCGCAACGACGGACCCGTCGCCCCCGGCGACCTCGTGCTGCTCGACGCGGGCGTCGAGCTCGACAGCTACTACACCGCCGACATCACCCGCACCTTCCCGGTGAACGGCACCTTCTCCGAGGTGCAGCGCCGGGTCTACGAGGCGGTGCGCGAGGCGGCCGACGCCGCGTTCGCCGTGGCGAGGCCCGGGGCGATCTTCCGCGAGGTGCACGCCGCCGCGATGCAGGTCATCGCGCGCCGCACCGCCGAGTGGGGCCTGCTGCCGGTGTCGGCCGAGGAGTCGCTGCAGCCCGAGAACCAGTTCCACCGGCGCTACATGGTGCACGGCACGAGCCACCACCTCGGCATGGACGTGCACGACTGCGCCCAGGCGCGCCGCGAGCTCTACATGGACGGCGTGCTCGAGGAGGGCATGGTCTTCACGATCGAGCCGGGCCTGTACTTCCAGCCGGACGACCTCACCGTGCCCGCCGAGTACCGCGGCATCGGCGTGCGCATCGAGGACGACGTGCTCGTCACCGCCTCCGGCGTCGAGAACCTGTCGGCGGCGTTCCCGCGCACGGCCGACGAGGTCGAGGCGTGGGTGCGCGAGGTCGTCGGCACCGACTGAGCGGATGCCCCAGGGCTGCGCCTGCGTACGCCCCGTGCGCCTACGCCCCCTGCGCCGTCGCGCGGCGCGCGCGCCACCAGGCGAGCACCGCGTCGACCATGCGCTTCACCCAGGCGGCGATGCGCGCCGCCCACGCGAACTCGGTGCCGAGGATGGCGAACCCGAGGAAGAACACGAGCGTGCCCGGGCCGGGCAGCGGCATCAGGATGACCCCGGCGACGACGACGAGCGCGCCGATCGCGCCGATCGCGAACCGGTAGGCGAACCGGAGTCGCGGGTGCCGCTCGATCCAGGCGCGCGCGCGGCGCAGCACGCGACGGATGGGGCGCTCGGGGTCCTCCCCCGCCGCGATCTCGCGACGCAGCTCGAGCTCGGTGACCATGCCCCGGATGCTACGCAGCGGTGCTGTGAGCTGCCTGCGCGACGGCTCCGGATCGCCTGCGCGGCGCGGCGGACGCGGCGGACGTCACCGGTCGCGCGCGGCCGGCTCGTCCGGGGCGCCGGCGACATCGCCGGCCTCCGGCCCGGCAGGCTCGTCAGGCGCCGCTTCGGACGCCTCGGGCGTCTCGTCGGGCTCGGCGAGCTCGCCGTACGCGGGCCGCGGCCGCGGGGTCGCGGCGGCATCGCGGGCCGCGTCGGTCGCGTCGCCGAAGGTACGCGGCCGCGTGGGCTCCGGGGCCGGCGGCGGCGGGGAGGCATCCGTGCCCAGGATCTCGCGCGCTCGCGCGCCGAGGCCCGGGTCGACGATCAGGGCGTAGCGGCCCGCGGCGACCTGCATCACCGACGTGAAGTCGCGACGGCGGCGGTTGATGGAGTACGTCACGAGCCCGAACAGCATGCCGAAGCCGGCACCCAGCAGCAGTGCCGCGAAGAGCACGCCGAACGACTGGTCGCTCGGCGAGAAGATGAAGAAGAGCAGGCCGAGGAACATGCCGAACCAGAGGCCCGACAGCGCACCGGCCCCGGCGGCGCGGCCGTAGCTCATGCGACCCGTGACGCGCTCGATGCTCATCAGGTCGGTGCCGACGATCGCGAGCTGCTTCACCGGGAAGTCCTCGTGCGCGAGCCGGTCGACGGCGGCCTGCGCCTCGGCGTAGGTCTCGAAGCTCGCCGCCTCGTCGCCCTTCGGCACCGTGGGGAACTTCGTGCCGCGGCCGCCCAGCATCCTCGGATTCGTCACGCGCCCATTGTCCCATGCGACCCCGGGGCGCGGCCCGGGGGTACATTCGAGTGGTGAGCGCCTCGAGAGTCTTCGTCGCCCGACTTGCCGGGTGCGCCGTGTTCGACCCCGCCGGCGATCGCGTGGGGAAGGTGCGCGACGTGCTCGTCGTCTACCGCAAGGACGATCCGCCGCGGGTGGTGGGGCTGATCGTGGAGATCCCGGGCAAGCGCCGGGTCTTCGTGTCGATCGGCCGCGTCACCAGCATCTCGAGCAACCAGATCATCACGACCGGCATCATCAACATGCGCCGGTTCGAGCAGCGCGGCGGCGAGGTGCGCCTGATCGCCGAGATGTTCGGCCGCCAGGTCGACTTCGACGACGGCTCCGGCGAGGCGACGATCGAGGACGTCGCCATCGAGGAGCACGCGCAGGGCGAGTGGGACGTCTCCCAGCTGCTCGTGCGCCGCCGCAAGACGAGCGCGTCGCCGTTCGCCCGCGGCGCGACCGCGTTCGTCGGCTGGGGCGAGGTGAGCGAGCGCTCCGGCGCCGGCCAGCAGCAGTCGGCCGAGCACCTGATCGCGGCGTACTCCGAGCTGAAGCCCGCCGACCTCGCGAACACCATGCTCGAGCTCCCCGCCGACCGCCGCCGCGAGGTCGCCGCCGAACTGCCCGACGGTCGCCTCGCCGACGCGCTCGAGGAGATGCCCGAGGCCGACCAGGTGGAGCTGCTCGCCACGCTCGGCGACGAGCGCGCCGCCGACGTGCTCGACCACATGCAGCCCGACGACGCCGCCGACCTGATCGCACAGCTGCCCCAGGAGCGCGGCGAGCAGCTGCTCGACCTGATGGAGCCCGAGGAGGCCGACGACGTGCGGTTCCTCCTCTCCTACGAGGCCGACACCGCGGGCGGGCTCATGACCACCGAGCCGATCATCGTCTCGGCCGACGCGACGGTCGCCGAGGGGCTCGCGCTCATCCGCCGGCACGAGCTGCCGCCGGCGCTCGGCGCCGCGGTGTGCGTCACGATGCCGCCGCACGAGCCGCCCACGGGCCGATTCCTCGGCCTCGTGCACTTCCAGCGGATGCTGCGCTACCCTCCGAACGAGCGCCTCGGCGCCCTCATCGACCAGGGCCTCGAGCCCGTCAGCGCCGACACGTCGGCCGCCGAGGTCAGCCGCATCCTCGCCAGCTACGACCTCGTGTCGGTGCCCGTCGTCGACGAGCGCAACCGCCTGCTGGGGGTGGTCACGATCGACGACGTGCTCGACTACCTGCTGCCCGACGACTGGCGGTCGCATCCCGACGAGGACGACGACGTGCGCCAGCGCGCCGCAATCCGCCAGCAGATGCTGACCGGCAGCATCCCGATCCAGACCGGACGCCGCACGCGGAGGAGGACCGATGGCACGCGCTGACCGCTCCGCCTCGCGCACCGACGCCAACCGCGCCGCCACGCCCGCGCGCGACCGGCGCGACCGCGACCGCTTCGGCCGCTTCACCGAGTGGGTGGCCCGCGGCATGGGCACGCCCTGGTTCCTGCTCGGGCTCACGCTGTTCGTCCTGCTCTGGATGACGTGGAACACGATCGCCCCGGCGAGCCTGCAGTTCGACCGCGCCGACTACGGGTTCATCGCCCTGACGCTCGTGCTCTCGCTGCAGGCGTCGTACGCCGCGCCGCTCATCCTGCTCGCGCAGAACCGGCAGGACGACCGCGACCGGGTGCAGATCGAGCAGGACCGCCAGCGCGCCGAGCGCAACCTCGCCGACACCGAGTACCTCGCACGCGAGGTCGTCGCGCTGCGGCTGGCGATGAGCGACATGGCGTCGAAGGACTTCATCCGATCGGAGCTGCGCGCGATGCTCGACGAGCTCGACGCGCGCGAGCGGGCCGGCGAGGACGAGCATGCCGGGAGCTGACGGCCGCGACGACACCGTCGTCGGGCGCGTCCTGCGTGCGCTCGACGGGGTGCTCGACCCCGAGATCCGGCGGCCGGTCACGGAGCTCGACATGATCGGCGACGTGCGCGAGTCGGGCGAGCGCGTCGCGGTCGACGTGAAGCTCACGATCGTCGGATGCCCCGCGGCCGACCGCATCGAGCGCGACGTGCGCACCGCCGCCGAGTCCGTCGTCGGTCCGGGCCGCGCCGACGTCGCGCTGTCGGTGATGACGCCGGAGGAGCGTCGCGCACTGACGGAGAAGCTGCAGGCGGGGCGCCCGAAGCGCGGCATCCCGTTCGACGCCGAGTCGCTCACGCGCGTGTACGCGGTCACCAGCGGCAAGGGCGGCGTGGGCAAGTCGACGCTCACGGCGAACCTCGCGGTCGCGCTCGCGCGACGCGGCCTGGCCGTGGGCGTGCTCGACGCGGACGTGCACGGGTTCTCGATCCCCGGCATCCTCGGGCTCGTCGACGACGAGGGCCGGGCGCCCCGGCCGACCCGGGTCGACGAGATGATCCTGCCGCCGGTCGCGCACGACGTGAAGGTCGTCTCGATCGGCATGTTCGTCGACGACGCGCAGGCCGCCGTCGCATGGCGGGGCCCGATGCTGCACCGCACCATCCAGCAGTTCCTCACCGACGTCTACTGGGGCGACCTCGACGTGCTGTTGCTCGACCTCCCGCCCGGCACGGGCGACGTGGCGATCTCGGTGGGCCAGCTGCTCCCCCACGCCGACGTGCTCGTCGTGACGACCCCGCAGCCCGCGGCCGCCGACGTGGCCGAGCGCAGCGGCTCCGTCGCCCGCCAGACCGGGCAGCGCGTGCACGGCGTGATCGAGAACATGGCGGGGCTCGCCCAGCCCGACGGCACGGTGCTGCAGGTGTTCGGCGAAGGCGGCGGCCGCGAGGTCGCCGAGCGGCTCTCGCGCGGCCAGGACGAGCCTGTGCCGCTGCTCGCGTCGGTGCCGCTCTCGATCGCGCTCCGCGAGGGCGGCGACGCCGGGGAGCCCGTCGTGGTCGCCGCGCCGGACGACCCCGCTGCGGTCGCGATCGACCGGGTCGCGGCGGGGCTCGCCGCGCGGCCGAGGTCGCTGCAGGGCCGCCGACTCGGGGTGCGGGTGCGCTGATGCGCGGGTCGGCGGTGCGCGCGAGGACCGCCGTGCGCCGCCCGGGCGCCGTGCTCGCGGCATCCGCCCTGCTGCTCGCGATCGCCGGCTGCGCCGCCGGCGACGAGTTCGCCGACCCGCCGCCCGGCCTCGACGTGACGGTGTTCCAGCACCGCCTCGACTACGTGCCGCGCGTGCTCGAGGTGCGGCTCGAGAACGGCGGGGACGCGAGTCTCGAGGTCACCGAGGTCGCCTTCCGGTCGAGCCGCTTCGCCGACGCCGCACGCGACCCCGACGGCGTGACGCTCACGCCGGGGCGCGCGGTGGCGCTGCGCATCCCGCTGCCCGAGTCGGTGTGCGACGTCCGCGACGACGGCGGGCCCGTCGTCGACGTCAGCTGGGTCGACGCGGACGGCGCGCACACGACGCGCATCCCGGCGGTCGACGAGCAGGCGGTGCTCGACCGCATCAACGACGAGGACTGCCTGGCCGCCGCCGTCGCCGAGGTGGCCCGGATCACCCCGCCGGCCGCGCTGCGCACCGAGGGAGCGGGCACGGACGTGCGCGCATGGATCGACCTGTCCGTCGAGCCGGCCGGCGGCGACGGCACGCTGCGACTCCGGGACGTGCGCACCACGACCCTGCTGGTCGGACCGGGCGGCGTCGGCTGGCCGCTCGAGGTCGCGGTCGGCGACCGCTCCGGCGGCTTCGACGTGGTCTCGGGCGACGACCTGCGCGCCGACGTCTACGCGTTCGTGGGCGAGCGCTGCGCCCTGCCCGCGCGCTGAACGGCCGGTGCGGCCCGGGTCCCGGGCGGGTCTCAGGCGGGCTCGACCAAGCGCCCCAGCAGTTCGACGAGGAGTCGCTCCGCCAGCGGCGCGGGCAGTACCTCGACGAGCGCGAGCACGGGCGCCAGCGACTCGGGCACGGCCGGGCCGTCGCCGCCGATGAGTCCGAGTCCGGCGAGCAGCCCCGCCGCCGTGTCGGAGTCGATCCCGCCGTCGAGCGCCCCGAGCGCCGCCGCTCCGCCGAGCCCGTCCAGCAGCGCGGCGCCGTCGAGCCCGGGCTGGCCGCGCACGTCGTCTGCCGCAGCCGCGAGGGCGGGGAGCAGGCCCGCGAGCGTCGATTCCGTGACGGGCGTCACCGTGAGGTGCGTGGTGCGCGGCAGGGCGACGCCGTCGGGCTGCAGGTAGCCGGGCTGCAGCTGCAGCTGCCAGCCGCGGGCCCGCACGGCATCGGCCCAGCGGTGCGGGTCGACCCGCTGCGCCTCGGGCGCCTCGGGGTCGGTCGCGACCGCCAGCAGCGGCCCGGTCGGTGCGCCGACGACGCGGAGCCCCTCGATCGCGCCCACCGCGTCGACCAGCGCCGACGTGGCACGCGCGGCCTGGGCCGACAGCTCGGCGAACCCGTCGGCGCCGAGCACCTGCACGATCGCCCACGCGGCCGCGAGCGGGCCCGCGGGCTTGGAACCGAGCAGGGTCGGGTTCACGACCGGGTAGCCCGACCACTCGGTCGTGGCGAAGTACTGCAGGCGCTGGCGATCGCGTCCGCGCTGGAGCAGCACGCTCGCGCCCTTCGGCGCGTAGCCGTACTTGTGCAGGTCGGCCGAGAGGCTCGTCACGCCCGGCACGCGGAAGTCCCACGGCGCCACCCCGGTCGGCCAGAAGGCGAGGGCGAATCCGCCGATGCACGCGTCCACGTGCAGGTCGACGCCGTGCTCGAGCGCGGCGGCGGCGACCTCCGCGACCGGGTCGAGCGTCGCGAACGGGTACGACGGCGCGCTCACGACGGCGAGGGCGACGTCGGGGCCGAGGCGGGCGGCCATGGCGGATGCCTCGGGCGCGCCGGTCGCCGGATCGACCGGCACCGCGTCGAGGTCCAGCCCGAGCAGGTGCGCGGCCTTGCGGAAGGCCGCGTGCACCGTGGTCGGGGCGACGAGCCGGGGCGTGCCGGTGCCGCCGCGCGCACGCCAGGCGTCGCGGGCGGTCTTGACGGCGAGGATGCAGCTCTCGGTGCCGCCCGAGGTGACCGTGCCGACCACGTCGTCGCCGGCGTGGAACGCCTCGCGGGCGAAGCCCACGAGCTCGCGCTCCATCACCGCCACCGACCCGAAGGTGGTCGGGTCCAGTCCGTTCACCGGCTGCACGGCGCGTGCCGCGCGCGCGGCGAGCTCGTCGAGCTCGGGGCGGCCGGAGTCGTACACGTACGAGAGCACGCGCCCGCCGTGGGTCGGCGCGTCGGTCGCGCGCAGGGCGTCCAGGCGCGCGAGCACCTCCTCGGCGGTGGGGATGGCGGTGTCGGTCACCGTTCGGCCTCCTCCTGCGCCCGGACGGCGCGTTCGATGTCGGTGCGGCGCAGCCGGTAGCGGCCGAGCGTCGCGAGGCTCGCGAAGGCGAGGGCTGCGGGCACGATGCTGAAGGCGATCGCGATGCCCGCGACGGCCTCCGGGGACTGGGTCACGACCTGGCCGCCGACGGACTCGACGTACCCGGTCACCGCGAGCACGACCGTGAGCGCGCTCGCGCCGAGCGCCATGCCGGCGGTCTCGCCCGCCGTCCACACGCCGCCGAAGGTGCCCGCGCTGCCGTCGCCGTGGGCGGCCGCGTCGACCGAGACGACGTCGGGCAGCATCGCCATGGGCAGCGACTGCATGCCGGCGTACGCGGCGCCCGCGACCGCGACGGGCAGGTAGACCCACGCGCCCGGTGCGAACAGCATCGGGGTCAGCGACAGCGTCGCGACGGCGAACACGATGCTCGCCCAGGCGAAGGCGCGCTCCTTGCCGACGCGGCGCGAGACCGCGCCCCACGCGGGCGCCATGAGCAGGGCCGGGCCGATCAGCGCGAGGAAGAGGAAGGTGAGCGCGTCGTCGGAGTGCAGCACCTGGACCGCGACGTAGTTCGCGGCGGCGAGCATGAGTCCCGTCGCGAGCGCCTGCAGCACGAAGGTCGACAGCAGCGCGCGGAAGGGCGCGCTGCGGCGCAGCACGCGCACGCCCGCGGCGTACTGCTCGCGGACGCCGCGCCAGGCGGATCCGCGCGGCGCGGGCCCGGAGGCATCCGTCACCGGCAGCCCCCGCGGCGCCGTGAAGCTCGCGACGAACAGGCCCGCCCCGATCACGAGCCCCGCGACCAGCGCCATGACGAGGTAGCCCGTGTACTCGTCGCCGCCGACGCGCCGCAGCGCGGGGGCGCCCGCTCCGAACAGCAGGATCGACGCGCTCAGCACCACCACGCGCCAGGTGAGCAGGCGCGTGCGCGCGTCGTAGCCGTGCGCGATCTCGGCCGGCAGCGCGATGTACGGCACCTGGAACAGCGAGAACGCCGTCGCCGTCAGGATGAACGCGACCAGCACCCAGGCGGCCGACAATCCGGGTGCGAGGCCCGCCGGCACCGCGAAGGTGAGCAGGAAGCAGACCGGCAGGGCGACCGCGCCGAGCAGCATCGGGCCGCGCCGGCTGCCGGTGCGCGCCAGCGTGCGGTCGGAGCGGAACCCGATGACGGGGTCGATGACGACGTCCCAGATCTTCGCGACGGTGACGATGGCACCGGCGAGCAGCGCGGCCACGCCCAGGGTGTCGGTGAGGTAGTAGACGAGCACCAGCCCGGGGAGCGTGCCGAAGCCCCCGGTGCCGATCGAGCCGACCGCATAGCGGATGGTCGTCGCCCTGCCCGAGGGCCGTTCCGTCGCGGTCATGACGGGCAGCATAACCGCTCGGCGGCGAAGTGGGTCATCTGACCTAGACTGTCCACATGTCCGCGCCGGCACGCCTCACGCACGCCCCGACCACGTCGCATCCCGGAGCCTCGGTGCCGGACGCGCAGTGGTTCGCCGAACTGCACGACGACCTCGTCGCCACGAGCGGCGAGACCCGCATCGTGCTGGCGGCCGCGACCGGCGAGCCGCTGCACGAGCTGCCGCTCAGCACCGAGGCCGACGTCGTCGGCGCGTTCGCCCGCGCCCGCCTCGCGCAGGTCGCGTGGGCGCAGTCGGGGTTCGCGCACCGGCGCCGGGTGCTCCTGCGCGCCCACGACCTGATCGTCGCCCGCCGCGAGCAGCTCATGCACCTCGTGCAACTCGAGACCGGCAAGACCCGCGGGCAGGCCTTCGAGGAGGCCTACCAGGCAGCCGCATCCGCACGCTACAACGCGCTCGCCGCCCGCCGCGTGCTGCGCACCCGCCGCACCCACTCCGGCGCGCCGTTCGTGTTCACCACGCACCTGCGCAACCGGCCGCGCGGCGTCGCCGGCGTCATCACGCCGTGGAACTTCCCGCTCTCGCTCGCGGCGATGGACGTGATGTCCGCCCTCGCCGCGGGCTGCGCGGTCGTGCAGAAGGCCGACGAGCAGGCGGCGCTGAACATCCTCGAGCTGCGGCGCGCGGCCGTCGACGCCGGCGTACCCGGTGACCTCTGGTCGGTGGTCGCGGGCCCCGGCGCGACGATCGGCGAAGCGGTCACCGACCACGCCGACGTCATCGCCTTCACGGGGTCGACCGCCACCGGGCGGGCGATCGCGCGCAAGGCGGCGGAGCGGCTCGTGCCGGCCTCGCTCGAGCTGGGCGGCAAGAACCCGCTCATCGTGCTCGACGACGTCGACCCCGACCGCGCCGCCCGGCAGGCCGCGTATGCGTGCTTCTCGGCGCACGGGCAGCTGTGCGTGTCGACCGAGCGCATCTACGTGCAGCGTGCGGTGGCCGAGCCGTTCACCCGGGCCCTCGTGCGGGAGCTCGCCGCCATGACGATCGACCCCGCGCCCCGATCGGCGGGCGACATCGGCACGCTCACCACCGCGGCGCAGCTCGAGCGCGTGCGCACGCACCTCGACGACGCGCTCGCCAAGGGCGCGACGGTGCTCGCCGGCGGATCGCACCGCCCCGAGATCGGGCCGTACGCCTTCGAGCCGACGCTGCTCGCCGACGTCACCCCCGACATGCTCTGCCACGCCGAGGAGACGTTCGGCGCTCTGGCATCCGTCTACGTGGTCGACACCGAGGACGAGGCCGTGATCGCCGCGAACGACAGCGCCTACGGGCTGAACGCGAGCATCCTCAGCGGCTCGACCGCCCGCGCGAGGCGCCTCGCCGGGGCGCTCGAGGTGGGGTCGGTCAACATCAACGAGGGCTACCGCGGCGGGTTCGGCGCGATCGCGGCGCCCATGGGCGGCTCCAAGCAGTCGGGCCTCGGCCGCCGGAACGGCCCCGACGGGCTGAAGCGCTACGTCGAGGGCGTCACCGTGTCGGCGACGACCGGGCTCATCGCCCCGCCCACGACGGCGCGCGAGTGGAGGCGGCTCGAGGGCCCGATGCTGCTCCTGCTGCGCCTGCAGCGCGTGCTCCGACGGCGCTGAGCGCCCGAGCCGCGTCCGACTGCGCCGAGCGCCCGCGTCACCGACCGGTCAGGTGGCCTCGGAGTCGAACGGCGCGGCGTCGCCCGTGCGCACCACGTCGCGCCCGCGCTTGAACGGCGACGACGCGCTGCCGACCGCGGCCGCACCCGCGCCCACCGCGGCGGTGCCCGCGCCCGCAGCCGTCACCGCGGCCGTCGCGGCCTGCTGCTTCGGCGACGGCGCCTGCGTCGCGAACGGGTCGACGTCGTTCAAGGCGTCGCGCACGATGCGTCGCGGGTCGTACTGGCGCGGGTCGAGCTTGCGCCAGTCGACCTCGTCGAACTCGGGGCCCATCTCCTCGCGCATGCGCGACTTCGCGCCGTTGGCCATGTCGCGCATCGAGCGCACGAACTGCCCCAGCTTCTGGGCGTACATCGGGAGCTTGTCGGGCCCGAGCAGGAACACGGCGATGACCCCGATGATGAGGAGTTTCTCGAAGGTCAGCCCGAACACCCCTCAAGACTACTGCGCGGCGAGGCGGCGGGCGTACGGGTTGTGGGAGTCGTACGCTGGACGCCGACGAGTACCGGGAGCCGCGCACGTGTCCGACCATGACCTGAACTGGAAGTTCGCCGACGAGACCGTCGTCGAGCCCGAGGCGATCGCCCGGGTGCGGCAGCAGTCGCTCGAGCTGGGGATCGAGCCGGTCTCCCCCGCGGTCGGCGCCCAGTTGTCGGTGCTCACCGGCGTCGGCCGTGCGAACGCGATCATCGAGATCGGCACCGGCGTCGGTGTCTCGGGGCTCTGGATGCTGGCGGGCAGCCGGCACGGTCACCTCACCTCGATCGACAGCGAGGCGGAGTACCACCAGCACGCCCGGGAGAACTTCGCCGACGCGGGCATCGCCCCCACCCGCACCCGCTTCATCGCCGGTCGCGCGGGCGAGGTGCTGCCGCGCATGAACGAGAACTCCTACGACGTGGTCTTCATCGACGCCGACCCGGAGTCGACCATCGAGTACGTCGAGCACGCCCTGCGCCTGGCGATGCCGGGCGGCGCGGTGCTCGTCGCGAAGGCGCTCTGGAAGGGGCGCGTCGCCGACCCGGCGAAGCGCGACCCCGTGGCATCCGGTTTCCGCACCCTCATCTCCGAACTCGCGGCGTCGAACGCGGTGGCCACGGCCCTCTCCCCCGCCGGCCAGGGGCTGCTCCAGATCGTCAAGCTCGGCGCCTGACCGGCCGCCCACCCGGGCGGCGTCGCCTGCGTTCGCCCGCCCCGGGCGAAGTCGCTTTTCAGGAAGCCCGGCGCGGCCCGCGCACGATACGGCTGCAGGCCGAGCAGACCGTGCAACATCCATGCAGCTGCGGGGCCCGACCGCGACAGGATGCGCCGGCGAAGCCTCGGCGCTCCTGAATAGCGACAACCCCCGTGTGCGGGTGGGGCCGCGCGATGCCCCGCGGGCGTCCGGACATGCGAAGGGCCCGCGCACCCGGCGCGGGCCCTGCAGAACGATGCGCTAGCCGGCGTCGACCACGCCGCCGAGCACGTCGTGCAGCTCCTTGGCCTCCGCATCGTTGACCGAGACGACGAGACGGCCGCCACCCTCGAGCGGAACCCGCACGATGATGAGACGACCCTCCTTCACAGCCTCCATAGGCCCGTCTCCGGTCCGTGGCTTCATGGCCGCCATTGAGCTCCCCTTTCGTGGCCGGACACCCCCTATTATCCGGCATCCCGGCGGGGTGGGGAAATCGGCTGGGGATCATGCGCAACGCACGATCCCCTTCACGGCGCCCATCGGCCGTGGATCACGGCGGGGTCCAGTCGGACCCGTCGATGCCCCAGCAGAGCAGCAGCCAGCCCATCTGGAGGCCCAGGAACAGCGCCACCACGGCGACCCGGTAGATGCGCGACCGCGGCATCGCGACCGCGCCCAGCAGCGGGAACATCGGGGCGAGCAGCCGGAACACCGACGACTGCGGGAAGAACACCGCGAGCAGGTACAGGCCGTAGCTCAGCACCCAGAGCCGCAGGTCGACGCCGAGGCGCCGCACCGCGGGCGAGACGAGCACGAGCACGAATGCGACGATGAGGCCGACCACGACGATCGTGCCGAGCACCTTCCCCAGGAACCAGACCCCGGACTGGAACCACGCCGTGAACGGCACCAGGTCGACGCGGCCGACGTACGGCGCCCGCCACGCGAGCTCGGTGTCCAGGTAGGCGGTCGCCCGCCCGGTCACGATCCACGCGACCACGGGCCAGGCGAGTCCGGCGATGCCCGTGTAGACCGCCGCCGCGGCCGACATGACCCGTTCCCTCGTGGGGAACGGGTCGGTCCGACGCGCGCGGAACCGAAGCAGCCAGTGCAGCGCCAGCGCCAGTGCCAGCGCCAGCGCGCCGGGCCTGGTGAACGCCAGCACGGTCACGACCGGGAAGAGCCACTCGTAGCGACGGTCGACCAGCAGCAGCAGCGCCACGTTCAGCAGCAGCAGGAACAACGCCTCCGCGTACCCGAACTGGAACACCGCCGACACCGGTGCCACGCAGTACAGCACGACCGCGAACCGCACCCGGTCAGGCTCGAGGAACCGGCTCATCAGCCGGTGGAAGACGAGTGCCGACCCCAGCCCGGCCGCGACCGAGACGAGCACGGCCGCGACGTCCCAGCCGAGGGTCGTCACGGTCATGACCAGCCGCACGACCACGGGATACGCCGGCATGAACGCCCATGCGTTCTCCCCCACGTGTCCCGCATCGCCGACCGGCAGTTCGGACGGGTAGCCGGCCGACGCCACGTAGCCGAACCAGCGCGCATCCCAGATGTTCGCGTACTCCCAGTAGCCGGGTGACGCCCCGGTCCATGGGTTCTCCTGCTGCACGCGCGCGAGCGCCAGCACCATCACCGTCGTCGCCGCCCGGGCGAGGGCGTAGATGCCGATCACCTGCAGCCACCAGGGGGCGGATGCCGCGAGCCGGCGCGCACCCGGGCGACGCGCGCCGCCCGGGGCGGCGTGCGCAGACGCGGCGGCCGTGCGCTCAGTCATCGCTCAGCCAGGCGCGCAGCGCACGGTCGCAGTCGCGGATCTGGTGCAGCGGCACCCGCTCGTCGTCGGCATGGGCCTTCAGCGGGTCGCCCGGCCCGAAGTTCACGGCCGGCACGCCCATCGCGCTGAACCGGGCGACGTCGGTCCAGCCGTACTTGGGCTTCGCGTCGGCGCCGACGGCGGCCACGAACTCCTGCGCGAGCGGGGCGTCGAGCCCGGGGCGGGCGCCCTCGGCGCGGTCGACCACGGTGAGCTCGTACTCGGGGAACAGCTCGCGCACGTGCGCGACGGCCTCGTCGACCGACCGGCTCGGCGCGAACCGATAGTTCACGTGCAGCGCCGCGTCGTCGGGGATGACGTTGCCTGCGACGCCGCCCGACACGCCGACCGCGTTGAGGCCCTCGCGATACGCGAGGCCGTCGACCTCGACCGTGCGGGCCTCGTACGCGGCGAGGCGCTCCAGCGCCGGGGCCAGCTTGTGGATGGCGTTCTCGCCCACCCAGCTGCGCGCGGAGTGCGCGCGGAGGCCGCGCGCCCGCAGCTCGACGCGCAGGTTGCCGTTGCAGCCGCCCTCGACGGCTCCGTTGCTCGGCTCGCCCAGGATCGCGAAGTCACCCGCGAACAGGTCGGGGCGGTTCGCGGCCAGGCGGCCGAGCCCGTTCAGGTCGGCGGCGACCTCCTCGTGGTCGTACCACATCCAGGTGACGTCGACCACGGGCGCGACGAGCTCGAGTGCGAGCTTCAGCTGCACCGCGACGCCCGCCTTCATGTCGACGGTGCCGCGCCCCCAGAGGTACTCGACCCCGTCGATCTCCTCGAACCGGGTCGGCAGGTTGTCGTTGATCGGCACGGTGTCGATGTGGCCGGCGATCACGACCCGACGGGCACGCCCGAGGTCGGTGCGCGCGACGACGGCGTCGCCGTCGCGCACGACCTCGAGGTGCGCGGCGGGCGCGAGCGCTGCCTCGATCGCGTCGGCGAGCGTGGCCTCGTCGCCCGAGACGGACGGGATGTCGCAGATCGCGCGCGTGATCTCGACGGGGTCCGCCGACAGGTCGAGGGCCGTTGCGGGGGCGTCCGAGGCGGTCATCCGGCCAGTCTACGAAACACGGGCGACGAGGTCGCGGCCGGTACGCTGGCCGTATGCCCGACTCCGCATCCGACACGTCGTCCGCCCGCTCCGCCTGGGGCCACGGCATCGCGTCCGTCGCGACCGACGGCACCGTGCTCGACACCTGGTTCCCCTCGCCCGCCCTCGGCGCCCCGCCCGCCGACCACCACGTGGTGCCGAGCGCCCTCGAGGCGGCCGTGCACGACGACGAGCGACGCGGGGTCACCCAGCGCCTCGTCACCGAGCACATCGACCTCGACGCGCCGCCCGCCTCGACGAGCGACGCGTACCTGCGCCTGCAGCTGCTCTCGCACCTGGTCGTCGCGCCGAACACGCTGAACCTCGACGGCATCTTCGGGTACCTCCCCAACGTCGTCTGGACCAACGCGGGCCCGGTGCATCCGGCCGACTTCGAGCGCCTGCGCCCGGTGCTGCGCCGGCACGGCATCCAGGCGACGGGCCTGGACAAGTTCCCGCGGCTGCTCGACTACGTCACGCCCGAGCGCGTGCGCATCGCCGACGCCGGGCGGGTGCGCCTCGGCGCCCACCTCGCGCCCGGCACGACGGTCATGCACGAGGGCTTCGTCAACTTCAACGCCGGCACGCTCGGCACCTCGATGGTCGAGGGGCGCATCTCGCAGGGCGTCGTCGTGGGCGACGGCTCCGACATCGGCGGCGGCGCCTCGATCATGGGCACCCTGTCGGGTGGCGGCACGCAGCGCGTGGCGATCGGCGAACGAGCGCTGCTCGGCGCCAACTCGGGCATCGGCATCTCCATCGGCGACGACACCGTGGTCGAGGCGGGCCTGTACGTGACCGCCGGCACGAAGGTCGTCGTGGTCGGCGGGCCGCGCACCGCCGACGGCGGGCCGACGACGGTGAAGGCCGTCGAGCTCTCGGGCACGCCGAACCTGCTGTTCCGCCGCAATTCGCTCACGGGCGCCGTGGAGGTGCTGTCGCGCAGCGGCGACGGCGTCGCGCTCAACGCACAACTGCACGCCTGACCGGATCGGCCACGACCCTCCGGTACAGTTGCCCCCACCCGGCCCGCCGGACGACCTGACGACCCCCGACACGAAGGAGTGACGCGTGGGATCCGACCGACCGCGCACCCATCGCCACCGCCTCATCGCGTTCCTCGTGGGCGTGCTGGTGGTGGTGCTGATCGGCGCGATCGTCGGCGCGGGCGTCGGATGGTGGATCGTCCAGCGCTCCTTCCCCGAGACCTCCGGTCGCATCGAGGTCGCCGGGCTCGACCAGCCCGCCGTCGTGTACCGCGACGACGCCGGCGTGCCGCAGGTCGTCGCCGAGACCACCGCCGACCTGTTCTTCACGCAGGGGTACGTGCACGCGCAGGACCGCTTCTGGGAGATGGACTACCGGCGGCACGCCGCGTCGGGACGGCTCGCGGAGCTGCTCGGCGAGCAGTACGTGGCATCCGACGCCCTCGTCCGCACGCTCGGCTGGCGGCGGGTCGCCGAGCGCGAGGTCGAGGAGTTCGACGACACCACCCGTGCCGCGTACGAGGCCTACGCGGCCGGGGTGAACGCCTACCTCGACCAGCACGGGGGCCCCGACCTCTCGCTCGAGTACGCGCTGCTCGGGCTGCAGTTCCCCGGCTACGAGCCGGAGCCGTGGACGCCGGCCGACTCGGCCTCGTGGCTGAAGGCCGCCGCGTGGGACCTCCGCGCGAACCTCGACGACGAGCTCGACCGCGCGCTGCTGTCGACGGCGCTGCCGCCCGAGGAGGTCGAGCGCCTGCACCCGGGCTTCGACTACGCGTCGGCCGCGACGATCATCGGCGACCCGCCGCCCCTGCCCGAGGAGGGCGCCGAGGCCGAGGGCGCGTCGACGGATGACACGGGCGCGACGGATGCCCCCGAGGCGGGCGAGGAGCTGCTGGCGGCACCGCTCGCCGAGTTGCGCGCCCGGTTGGACGCGCTGCCCGCCGTGCTGACGACCCCGGGAACCGACATCGGGTCGAACTCCTGGGTCGTCGCGGGCGCCCACACCGCGTCGGAGTTGCCGCTGCTGGCGGGCGACCCGCACCTCGAGCCCACCCTGCCGTCGGCCTGGACGCAGTCGGCCCTGCGTTGCGCGCCGGTCTCCGACGAGTGCCCCTACGAGGTCTCCGGCTTCGGCTTCGCCGGCGTGCCCGGCATCATCGCGGGCCACAACGCCGCCATCGCCTGGACGCCGACGAACCTCCTCGCCGACACGACCGACCTCTACCTGGAGCAGGTCGACGGCCGCGAGTACCTGCAGGGCGACACGATGGTCGCGCTCGAGGAGCGGCAGGAGGTCATCGAGGTGGCCGACGGTGCGCCGGTGACGATCACCGTGCGCACGACCGGGCACGGGCCGCTCGTGACCGGGCTCGACGACGGCTTCGAGGTCGTCGCCGAGGAGTACCCCGAAGCGGCCGGACTCGAGGACGCCGGGTACGAGCTCGCGCTGCAGTGGACCGGCCTCTCCCCCTCCCGCACCGCGGGCGCGATCCTCGCGATGAACCGTGCGCAGGGCCGGGGAAGCTTCCGGTCGGCGGCCGAGCGTTGGGACCTGCCCGCCCAGAACCTGCTCTACGCCGACGTCGAGGGCAACATCGGCTCGCAGGCGGTCGGCCGCGTGCCCGTCCGCGAGACGGGCGACGGCACGTTCCCCGTGCCGGGCTGGACCGGCGAGTACCGCTGGAGCGGCAGCGTGGCGTTCGACGAGCTGCCCTCGGAGGAGAACCCCGAGCGCGGCTACCTCGTGGCGGCGAACACGCCCCCGCTCGAGGACGGCGACGGCCCGATGCTCACGCAGGACTGGGCGCAGGGGTATCGCGCCACGCGCATCGATCGCGTGCTGCGCGAGGCCATCGCCGCCGATCAGCCGGTGAGCCTCGCCACGATGGCGAACCTGCAGGTCGACCGCGCCGACCCGGCGGCGGCGATGCTGCTGCCCGTGATCGCCGAGCTCTCGCTCGACGGCGACGCGGCACGCGGGCAGCAGCTGCTCGCGGGCTGGGACGGCGTCGACGACGTCGACAGCAGCGGCGCCGCCTACTTCCAGGTGGTCTGGAGCACGCTGCTCTCCGAGATGTTCGCCGACCTGCCCGACGGCACGCGTCCCACCGGCGGCGACCGCTGGATCCGCGTGGTCGACAACCTCCTCGACGAGCCGGAGTCCGACTGGTGGGCCGCCGCGGACGCCGGCGCCGACGGACGCGATGCCGTGCTCGCCGCGGCGATGGCCGCCGCCTGGCAGGAGAGCGCCGACCGCATGGGCTCCGACCCGGCGCAGTGGCGATGGGGGCGTCTGCACCAGCTGCACCTGCGCAGCCAGGCGTTCGGCGAGACCGGCCTGCTCCCCGCGCGCTGGCTCCTCGACCGCGGCCCGTGGGAGCTCGGCGGCTCATCTGCGGTCGTCGACGCGACCGGATGGGACGCGCGCGAGGGCTTCGCCGCGAACTCGGTGCCCGCGATGCGGATGCTCGTGGACCTCGCCGACCTCGACGCGTCGCGCTGGGTGAACGCGTCCGGCGCCTCCGGGCACGCGTTCCACCCGAACTACGTCGACCAGACCGAGGTGTGGGCGCGCAGCGGCACGCTGCCGTGGCCGTTCACGCTCGAGCGCACCCAGGAGCTCGCCGAGCACACGCTGCTCATGCGGCCGGCGGGCGGCTGACGGGCGAGGCGAGCGGATGCGTCGGGGCGGCGACCGCCCCGATCCGCCGGCGCCGCACTCAGCGGGCGGGGAACTGCCGCTCGGGCTGGCCGACGTACAGCTGCTGCGGGCGGCCGATCTTGGTGGCGCCGTCGAGCTGCATCTCGCGCCAGTGCGCGATCCAGCCGGGCAGGCGGCCGATCGCGAACAGCACGGTGAACATGCGGGTCGGGAAGCCCATGGCCTTGTAGATGACGCCGGTGTAGAAGTCGACGTTCGGGTAGAGGCGACGCTCGCGGAAGTAGTCGTCCTCGAGCGCGATCTGCTCGAGCTCCTTCGCGATGTCGAGCAGCGGGTCGCTCACGCCGAGGCCGGCGAGCACGGCGTCGGCGCTCTCCTTGACGAGCTTCGCGCGCGGGTCGTAGTTCTTGTACACCCGGTGGCCGAAGCCCATCAGGCGCACGCCCTCCTCCTTGCGCTTGACGCGCTCGACGAATGCGCGCACGCCCTCGCCGGAGTCCCTGATGCCCGCGAGCATCTCGAGGACGGCCTCGTTGGCGCCGCCGTGGAGGGGGCCGTAGAGGGCGTTGATGCCGGCCGAGACGGAGGCGTACAGGTTCGCGCCGGTGGAGCCGACGAGGCGCACCGTGGAGGTGGAGGCGTTCTGCTCGTGGTCCTCGTGCAGGATGAGGAGCCGGTCGAGCGCGGCCGCCACGGTCGGGTCGATCTCGTACGGCTCGGCGAGGATGCCGAAGTTCAGCTTGAGGAAGTTGTCGATGTACGACAGCGAGTTGTCGGGGTACAGGAACGCCTGGCCGAGCGACTTCTTGTGCGCGTATGCGGCGATGACCGGCAGCTTCGCGAGCAGGCGCACGGTGGTGAGCTCGACCTGCTCGGGGTCGTTGGGGTCGGACGAGTCCTCGTAGTACGTCGAGAGCGCGGAGACCGCGCTGGAGAGCACCGACATCGGGTGCGCCGTGTGCGGCAGCGCCGAGAAGAACCGCTTGAGGTCCTCGTGCAGCAGCGTGTGGCGGCGGATGCGCTCGTCGAAGCCGGCGAGCTCGTCGGCGGTCGGCAGGTCGCCGTAGATGAGCAGCCACGCGACCTCGAGGAAGGTGGACTGCTGCGCGAGCTGCTCGATCGGGTAGCCGCGATAGCGCAGGATGCCCTGCGCGCCGTCGATGTAGGTGACCGAGGACCGCGTGGCCGCGGTGTTCGCGAAGCCGTAGTCGAGCGTGGTCAGGCCCGTCTGCTTCATGAACGTCGAGATGTCGACGCTCGACGCGCCCTCGACCGACGGAACGACCGGGAAGCTCGCCGTCCCTCCCGGGTAGGTCAGCGTCGCCTGCTGCGGCTCGCCACTCGTTCGCGTCTCGACGTCGCCCACGGCGCCTCCTGTGATCCGGGTGTGTCTCGGGGGAATGGTGCTTGCGTCCCGCGCCGGTTCGCGGCCGGGACCCGCATACAGCCTAGACGTGCGCGCGACCTACTGTCGCATCCGCCAACGATCCCCGTGGACGACTGCACGAAACCACGAAAGGCGAGGGTGCGGATGCCCCGAGCAGGCTCAGGCCGCCGCGGCCAGGCGCGCCGCCGCCTCGGCGACCCGCTCGTCGGTTGCAGTGAGCGAGAGCCGCACGTGCTCGGGGAAGTGCGGGCCGTAGAAGTGCCCGGGACCGGCGACGATGCCGAGTGCGGCGAGTCGATCGATGCTCTCCCACGCGTCGCGTCCCTCGGTCGCCCAGAGGTAGAGCCCCGCCTCGCTGTGGTCGATGCGGAACCCGGCGCCCGTGAGCGCGGGCACGAGCACGTCGCGCCGGGCGCGATAGCGGGCCTTCTGCGCGGCCACGTGCGCGTCGTCGGCGAGCGCGGCGACCATCGCGGCCTGCAGCGGCGCGGGCGGCATGAGTCCGGCGTGCTTGCGGACGTTCAGCAGCCGGGAGATGCGCGTGCGGCAGCCCGCGACGAACGCGCCGCGGTAGCCGGCCATGTTCGACTGCTTGCTGAGCGAGTACACGGCGAGGGTGTCGGTGCGCGTGTCGCCGATCACCCGCGGGTCGAGGATGCTCGGCACCCGCTCCGCGTCCCACGGCGCGTCCCAGCCGAGCTCGGCGTAGCACTCGTCGTTCACGACGACGGCGCCGAGCTCGCGGGCACGCGCGTGCGCGGCGCGGAGCGCATCGATGTCGAGCACCCGCCCGTCGGGGTTGCCGGGGCTGTTGAGCCAGACGAGTGCGGTCTCGGCGGGCCACTCGGCGGGGTCGTCGGATGCCAGCGCGTCGGCGCCCGCGAAGGTGGCGCCCACCGCATACGTCGGGTACGCCGCGCGCGGGTGCACCACGACGTCGCCCGCGCCGATGCCGAGCATGAACGGCAGCATGGCGACGAGCTCCTTCGAGCCGATCGTCGGCAGCACGTGGTCGGCCGTGAGGCCCGTGACGCCGCGGCGCCGGGCGAACCACTCGACGATCGCCGCCCGCAACTCCGGGGTGCCGGTCGTCGTGGGGTATGCGTGGGCATCGGTGGCCTCGCGCAACGCGTCGCGGACCACGTCGGGCGTGGGGTCGACGGGCGAGCCGATCGACAGGTCGACGGTGCCGCCCGGGTGCCGTGCCGCACGCTCGCGGTACGGCGTCATGAGGTCCCAGGGGTAGTCGGGGAGCTCGCCGAGCGCCACGGTCAGTGCGCCTGCGGCGGCAGCGCGGCGACGACCGGGTGGTCCTTCGCGATCACGCCGACCTTGGCCGCCCCGCCGGGCGAGCCGATGTCGTCGAAGAACTCGACGTTGGCCTTGTAGTAGTCGGCCCACTGGTCGGGCAGGTCGTCCTCGTAGTAGATCGCCTCGACCGGGCACACCGGCTCGCACGCGCCGCAGTCGACGCATTCGTCCGGGTGGATGTAGAGCGAACGCTCCCCCTCGTAGATGCAGTCGACGGGACACTCGTCGATGCAGGCGCGGTCTTTGACGTCGACGCACGGGAGGGCGATGACATAGGTCACGGTGTTCGCGTTCCCTTCGGTAGGCGGGCCCAGCCAGTCTACGCGTCGGGGCTGCGCCCGATGACGCCGGGTGTCGTGTCTAGGAGTCGGCGCGGCGCGGCTGCGGCAGCGTCGGCCAGGCGACGACGAGCACCGAGATGAGCGTCGGACCCACCGCCCAGACGGTCCCCGCGAGCCCCTCGGAGATCAGCAGCGTTCCGCCCCCCTGCGGGAGCGAGAGCAGCGAGACGACGCCCACGAGGCCGAACGCGCCCGCGAACGCGACCCACCGATCGCGTGTCACGAGGCGGAGTCCGGCGAGCAGCGCGGCCGCCCCGACGAGCGCGACCACGATGCCCCAGGGCAGGTCGACGTCGCCGACGGTCCACGCGGAGCGATGCCCCAGCGTGCCCAGCACGCCGTAGAGCGCGCCCGCGACGAGCGCGCCGGCCATCACGCCGACGCGGCGGAGCCCCGGCGTCACTGGCCCGCGGGCACGACGACGTACACGATGCCCTCGCTCGCTGCGGTCACGAAGACGTCGAACCGGGGGTTGCTGAAGGCCACCACGCCCGAGCCGCCGGTCTCGGCGAGAGCGGTGTCCTCCTGGAATCCGGCGGCCGCGAGCTGCTGACGGGCCTGCTCGAGCGGGTCGGACGACTCCGGCCGGATCGTGACCGCCCAACCCGAGTCGTCCTGGACGGTGCCGGATGCCCCGAAGAGCACCTCGCCCTCGACGACCGGCACCTCGGCCGGCCACCCCGCCGGCATCTCGCCGACCCCGACCGCGCCGCCCGTGGCACCCTCGATGGCTTCCTCGACGCCGCGGTTCACGATCTGCTCGAGCGGATTGCCGAAGCATCCGGTGAGGCCGACGGCCAGGGCGACTGATACGGCGACGGCGGAGAGCGTACGGGCTGCGATGGGCATGGCACCAATTATCGCCGGTTCGCGACCGCCCGCATCGGGGGCATCCACGAGTCGCCCCACCGGTGCGCGTGGAGGGCGTCGGTCGCGTACGGTGGGTGCGACCTGCCGACGACGCGAGGAGCACCCGCATGGACGACCAGCCCGTGATCACGACGACCTGGGACGGACCGATCGCGACCGTGACGATCGATCGCCCCGCGGCCCTCAACGCCCTCTCGCGGCGCGTGCTCGAGGAGCTCGGGTCGGCGTTCGACCGGCTCGACGAGGCGGGCACCGACCTGCGCGGCGTCGTGCTGATCGGCGCGGGCGGGCGCGCGTTCGTCGCGGGAGCCGACATCCGCGAGCTGGCGGACCTCGATGCCGAGGGCGCCGCGGCGATGGGCAGGCTCGGGCACGAGACGGTCGCCCGCATCGAGGCGCTCGGCGCGCCGGTCATCGCGTGCGTCGACGGCTACGCGCTCGGTGGCGGACTCGAGCTCGCCCTCGCCTGCGACATGGTCTACGCGTCGGCGCAGGCGAGGTTCGGCCTGCCGGAGGTGTCGCTCGGCGTCATCCCGGGCTTCGGCGGCACCGTGCGCCTGCCGCGCGCCGTGGGTCTGGCGCGGGCCAAGGAGCTCATCTACTCGGGGCGGACGATCGACGCGGCCGAGGCCGAGCGCATCGGCCTGGTGTCGCGCGTCGAGGCCGATCGCGAGACGCTGGTCGCCGCGGCCCGTGCGACGCTCGACGAGATCGGCACGCGGTCGCCGGCCGCGGTGGCGCTGGCGAAGTCGGTGCTGGTCGAGGCCACCGGGCGCCCGACCGACGCCGCGACGACGCTCGAGGTGGACGGGTTCTCGCGCGCCTTCGGCACCCGGGACATGCGCGAGGGCACGCGCGCGTTCCTCGACAAGCGGAAGCCGGAGTTCACGGGTCGCTGACGCGAATCGCCCGGCGCCGCCCGCGAGGCCGCGAACGGCGCAGGCGCCCGCCGCCCGTCCGCGCGTCGCGTGCGCGCTCGTCGTGCGACGGCGCGGGGGTCAGCCGTTGACGTGCGAGGCGAGCCAGGCGTAGCCGTCGAAACGCGAGCCGTCGGTGTAGTACATCTCGAGGTGCAGGTGCGGTCCGGTGGACTGTCCGGTCGAGCCAACGCGGCCGATCGTCTGTCCTGCGGTGACGTGCTGGCCGACCGAGACGGAGATCGAACCGGCCTGCATGTGGGCGTAGAGGCTCGTCACGAGGCGTCCGCCGATGTTGTGCTGCACCTCGACGTAGTTGCCGAGGCCGCCGCCGCCGGCGGTCGCGGTGACGACCACGCCGTCGGCGATCGAGCCGATGGCCGTGCCCGCGCCCGGGTTGAAGTCGATGCCGTCGTGGAAGGTCGAGCAGCCGGCGCAGGGCGCGACGCGGTAGCCGAAGCCGTCGCTGATCTTCGAGTGGTTGGGGAACGGCCAGACGACCGTGTCGACGTCGGCGAGGGCGGTGACGCCGACGCCGGCGACCGAGGTGTACAGGGGCGGCGGTGCCGCCTCGACGTCGTACGAGCCGGACTCGATCGGCGCGATCTCCGAGGCGCCGACCACGATGGTCTGCGGGTCCTCGGCGGGCGCCTGGTCGTAGACGCTGGCCGCGTACGCCTGGTCGTCCGAGGAGGTCAGCGCGGCCGCGGGGAGCGTCGTCGAGACGGCGAGCGCACCCACGAAGAGGAAGCCGAACCCGCTGGTCACCGTGCGCAGTCGTGCCTTCCGCGCGCGGTACTCCTCCAGCGTGAGCGAACGGCTCGGCCGGGCGCCCCAGGCGTTCCAGGCGACGGAGGCGTCGCGGAGGGCGCGGCGGAGTGCGTCGGGAAGACGCGGGGTGCGCTGCGTGCTGCGTCCGCGACGGGGGCCGACGGCGCGGCGACGCGGGGCGGCACGGCGGCCGGAGGGGGTACGGGGCATGTCTGGGGGAACTTACGCGTGAAAGTAACGGTCTGGTAACGGTCGTTGGACGACCCGACGTACGTTACGTGACCGAACCTGAAAGAACGCTCGGTATTCGGCGGGCGGATGCCCGCAGGCGGGCGTCGCCCGACCGCATCCGCTCGCCCCGACCGCGCCCGCGGCCGGGACGCCCCCGTGCGGGCTACGCCTGCTTCTTGAGCCGCGAGGCCGCACGCGCACGGGCGGTGGCGTCGAGCTCGACCTTGCGGATGCGCACCTTCTCGGGCGTGACCTCGACGCACTCGTCCTCGCGGGCGAACTCCAGGCACTCCTCGAGCGAGAGCTGCCGAGACGGCGTCATCGACTCGAACGTGTCGGCGGTCGAGGAGCGCATGTTCGTGAGCTTCTTCTCCTTGGTGATGTTCACGTCCATGTCGTCGTTGCGCGAGTTCTCGCCGATGACCATGCCCTCGTACACCTCCTCCGTGGGGTTCACGAAGAACGTCATGCGCTCCTGCAGGGCGATGATCGCGAACGGCGTCACCACGCCCGAGCGGTCGGCGACGATCGAGCCGTTGTTGCGGGTCGTGATGACACCGGCCCACTCGTCGTAGCCGTGCGAGATCGCGTTGGCGATGCCCGTGCCGCGCGTGATGGTGAGGAACTCGGTGCGGAAGCCGATGAGGCCGCGGCTCGGCACGACGAACTCCATGCGCACCCAGCCGGTGCCGTGGTTCGTCATGTTCTCCATGCGGCCCTTGCGTGCGGCGAGCAGCTGCGTGATCGCGCCGAGGTACTCCTCGGGGGCGTCGATCGTGAGGTGCTCGTAGGGCTCGTGCACCTTGCCGTCGACGGTGCGGGTGACCACCTGCGGCTTGCCGACGGTGAGCTCGAAGCCCTCGCGGCGCATCTGCTCGACGAGGATCGCCAGCGCCAGCTCGCCGCGGCCCTGCACCTCCCACGCGTCGGGCTTGCCGATGTCGAGCACATTGAGCGAGACGTTGCCGATGAGCTCGCGATCGAGGCGGTCCTTCACCATGCGCGCGGTGAGCTTGTGGCCCTTGACCTTGCCGACGAGCGGCGAGGTGTTGGTGCCGATCGTCATCGAGATCGCCGGGTCGTCGACGTGGATCGCCTCGAGCGGACGCACGTCGTCGGGGTCGGCGAGCGTCTCGCCGATGGTGATCTCCTCGATGCCCGCGACCGCGATGATGTCGCCGGGGCCGGCCTCCTCGGCCGGGTGGCGCTCGAGCGCCTTGGTCTTCAGCAGCTCGGTGATGCGCACGTTCGAGTGCGTGCCGTCCTTGCGCACCCACGCGACCGTCTGGCCCTTGCGGATGGTGCCGTTGAACACGCGCAGCAGCGCGAGGCGGCCGAGGAACGGCGAGGCGTCGAGGTTCGTGACCCACGCCTGCAGCGGCGCCTCGTCGTCGTAGGTCGGCGCCGGGATGTGGGTGAGGATCGCCTCGAACAGCGGCTCGAGGTCGTCGGAGTCGGGCAGCGCGCCGTCGGCCGGCTTCGTGGTCGACGCGCGGCCGGCCTTGCCGGAGGCGTAGACGACCGGCACGTCGAGGATCGCGTCGAGGTCGAGGTCGGGCACGTCGTCCGACAGGTCGGAGGCCAGGCCGAGCAGGAGGTCCTGGCTCTCGGCGACGACCTCGTCGATGCGGGCGTCGGGCCGGTCGGTCTTGTTCACCAGCAGGATCACCGGCAGGCGCGCCTCGAGCGCCTTGCGCAGCACGAAGCGGGTCTGCGGCAGCGGTCCCTCGCTCGCGTCGACCAGCAGCACGACGCCGTCGACCATCGAGAGGCCGCGCTCGACCTCGCCGCCGAAGTCGGCGTGGCCGGGGGTGTCGATCACGTTGATCGTGACCGGGCCGCCGGTCGCGTGGGGCCCCGCGTACTCCACCGCCGTGTTCTTGGCGAGGATCGTGATGCCCTTCTCGCGCTCGAGCTCGTTCGAGTCCATCGCGCGATCGTCCACGTGCGCGTGCTCCGCGAAGGAGTGCGTCTGCTTGAGCATGGCGTCGACGAGCGTGGTCTTGCCGTGGTCGACGTGGGCGACGATCGCGACGTTGCGCACGTCGGAGCGAGTGGCGGTTGCCATGGAGAAGTCCTTGTAAGTATGGGAGAACGCCGGGAAGCCGACAGGACAGCCTATCGCAGCCCCGTGACCGGGCCTCGCAGGGTGCCGTCGTGGAGCTCCAGCACCCGGTCGGCCCGCTCCACGATCGACGGGTCGTGCGTCGACAGCAGCACCGCGAGCCCGTCGTCGTGCGCGATCGACGCGATCAGCTCGACCATCGCGGCGGCCGTCGTCGAGTCGAGCTGGCCGGTCGGCTCGTCGGCGAGCAGGATGCGCGGGCGACCCGCGAGCGAACGCGCGATGCCCACGCGCTGCTGCTGCCCGCCCGACAGCTCCGCGGGGCGCTGCGAGGCGTGGCCGGCCAGGCCCACCCGGTCGAGCAGCATGCCGACGCGATCGGTGCGCTCGGAGGCATCCGCCCCCTGGATGCGCAGCGGGAGCTCGACGTTCTCCTGCGCCGAGAGCGCGCCGATCAGTCCGAACGACTGGAACACGAACCCGACCTCGTCGCGGCGGATGCGGTCGAGCTCGGACTCGCCCGCGGTCGTCAGGTCGACGCCACCGACGCGCACCGTGCCCGTCGTGGGCGGCTGGATGCCGCCGAGCACGTGCAGCAGCGTCGTCTTGCCCGCACCCGACGGGCCGACGAGCACCACGAACTCGCCGGGCGAGAGGGTGAGGGATGCGTCGGCCAGCGCGGTCACGTCGCCCGCCGGCGTGCGATGGACGACCGAGATGCCCTCCGCCTCGAGCACGTGCTCAGCCACGGTCGCCTCCCTGCTCGTCGTCGCCTTCGGTCTGATCGGATGCCTCGTGCGGTTCGACCGGCGCAGCATCGGCGCTCCCCGGCTCGGGGGCGCCCCGGTGGCCCGGCCAGACCCCCACGTGGTCGGCCTCGAGCCGCAGCCGCACGCGTTCGCGCAGCGACAGCCGGGCCAGGTAGTCGTCGGGCAGCTGGAGCCGGCCCACGCGGTCGAGCACCGCGAACTCCTCGGCCATGGCGTGCTCGCGCCCCTCGTCGTCGGTGTGGGTCCAGCGCAGCACCTCGGTCGAGGTGCGGCCGTCGCGGATCTGCACGGTGCGCTGCACGTGCTCCGACACGGTCGGGTCGTGGGTGACGATGAGTGCCGTGGTGCCGAGCTCGCGGTTCACGGTCTCGAACGTCTCGAGCACCTCGACCGAGGCGTGCTCGTCGAGGTCGCCGGTGGGTTCGTCGGCGAGCAGCACGCGGGGGTCGTTCGCGAGCGCGACCGCGATCGCCACGCGCTGCTGCTGGCCGCCCGAGAGCTCGGCCGGACGGCGGCCCGCGAGGTCGGCCACGCCGGCGAGCTCGAGCAGCTCGCGCGCCCGTTCGGGGTGCTTCCGGTCGCCGCCGATGGCGCGGGCGAGCTGCACGTTCTCGAGCGCGGTCAGGTAGGGCAGGAGGTTCCGCGCGGTCTGCTGCCAGACGAAGCCGACGACCTCACGCCGGTAGCGCACGCGCTCCCGGTTCGACAGCGACGGCAGGTCGCGGCCCGCGACGGTCGCCTTGCCCGCGGTGGGCGCATCGAGCGCCGACAGGATCGACAGCAGCGTCGACTTTCCGGAGCCGGACGCGCCGACCAGCGCGACGAGCTCGCCGCGGTCGACGAGGAGGTCGAGGCCCTGGAGGGCCTGCACCTCGATGTCGGCGACCGTGAAGATGCGCACGAGCCCGTGGCACTCGATGTCGGGGCCGGTGTCGGCGATGGACGTGGTGGTCATCGGTCCTCCTCGGTTCGGAGCACGGTGGCGATGGAGGTGGTGCGCGCGGTCACGACGCCGACGACGACCGCGAGGGCGAGCGCTGCGGCGACGGCCGCGACGAGCGCGCCGGTCAGCACGGGGTCGACGGCGATGCCCGGCTGCACCGACCCGCCGGTGAACGGTCGCAGGTCGACCGCGACGACGACGAGCCAGGGCAGCACGGCGCCGAGGATCGTGCCGCCGACGAGCGCGGTCGCGCCGAGCGGTGCGAACTCCCACCCGACGATGCCCCGCGCCTGGCGGCGGTCGAGTCCCATGGTGCGCAGCAGCGCGATGGTGCGTGAGCGGGCGTCGCGAGAGACGCCCGCGACGAGCAGCACGGCGATCATCGAGAGCACGACGGCGAGGCCGAGGGCCAGGAGCAGCGCGACCCGCAGCGCGGTCACCGCGGGCGAGCCCTGGATGCGGGTCGTGCGCTCGTCGAGGCGCTCGACGGCGTGCGGGCCGCCGATGGTCTCGGAGACGGCCGCGGCGACCGCACCGGCATCCGCACCGTCGGCGACGTCGATCAGCAGCACCTGGGGGAAGAAGCCGAGCGCCGTCACCGCGCGATAGTCCTCGGCGTCGACCAGCAGCCACTCGGCGGGCGTGTTCTCGCCGGCGATGCGGGCGATCTCGCCGACGACCTCGACCTCGGTGTACGCGACCGTGATGGTGCCCTCGCCCACGGCCTCGACGAGCGAGGGCGACGCGAGCGCCTGCACCTGCTCGTCACCGGGCGCGAGGTCGACGAACCGGAAGCCCTCGCCGAGCCCCGACTGCACGGCGGCGAGCCGCTCGGTCTCGGTCGCCACCACGATCGCGGGCGAGCCGCCGTCGGGCCCGTCGACCGGGGCGCGGTCGCCCACGAGCAGGCCGACGGCGTCCTCGACGCCGTCGATCGCGCGGATCGCCTCGGTGCGCCCGGCGTCGAAGAACGGGCCCGAGACGCGGATGTCGGCGCCCACCTGCCGCTCGGCCGCCTGCTGCGCGCCGCCGTCGACGGTCGCGAGCACGAGCGACGAGAACACCGCGACCGCGACGGCCACGAGCATCGCGAGCACGGCGGTCGTGCCGGCGGCGGGGTCGCGCAGGGTTCGTGCGGCGCCGACGAGCGCGACGACGCCCCGGCCGCGGGTGGCGCGCCGCAGCACGGCCGCGATGGGCAGCGGATGCAACCGAACGACGATGAGCGCCAGCGCGACGGTCGCGAGCAGCGGCGCCGCCACGACCAGCGGGTCGACGCCGCCCGTCGACGGGCCGATGCCGCGCACCACGAGCAGGGTGACCGCGATCGCCGCGACGAGCAGCACGGCGCCCTCGATGATGCGCCGCGCCCGACCGCGCACCGGCGCATCGAGGTCGGCGCGGCCGGGTGCGAGCGACGCGGGGCGCAGCGCACCCGCGAGCGCGACGGCGGGCACGAAGCCGACGAGCGCCGCGATCGCGGTGCCGAGCCGGCCGGCGTCGGTCGGCACCGTGACGACCGCGGCCGCGGCCGCGACGACGGCGACCGGCACGCCGAGGATGAGCCCCTCCAGCGCGAGCAGGCGGCGCAGCAGCCCGATCGGTGCGCCGCGCGCGGCGAGCAGGGCGAGGTCGCCGCGGCGGCGACGCACGACGAGCGACGCGGCGAGCACGACCAGCGCGACGCTCACCGCGATCGGGCCGACCGCCGCGACCGTGAGGATCGCGCTGGCGGAGTGCGAGCGGGCGACCGCCGTGGCGAGCACGTCGACGACCGTGCTGGAGAATCGCATGCGCGCATCGCCGCTCTCATCCATGCGCTCGGACTGCGCCGTCGCGCCGCGCATCGCGGCGAGCAGCTCCGTCGGGTCCTGCTCGGCCGCGGCATCGGCGTCGAGCGGTATCCACGCGGTGGTCTGCGGCTGGTAGTGCAGTCGGCCGGGCAGCTCGTGCCAGCCGGCGGCGTCGACGAACGCGGCCGCGGTGGCGCTCGGGCGACGGTTGCCGTCGTCGAAGATCGCCGCCTCGAGCGGGTTGGGCAGGTGCTGCCAGCGGTCGGCGTCGGGGTCGACCGCCTCGACGAGGCCCACGAGCCGCACGGGCTCGCCGGGCGGGTCGTTCGGGCCGAGGTTCCCCGGCATCGTGCGCAGCTCGCCCAGCGGCCACGCCATCGTCTCCGCGGCGTCGCGGGCCAGCACGATCTCGAGCTCGCCGGCGCCGTCGTAGGTCGCCGGCCACTCCCCCTCGACGAGCTCGAGCTCGCTGCGCATGCGCACGTCGGCGAGCAGCTGCACGACGCCGGTCGGGGCGGTGGCGGGCAACTCCTCGGGCTCGGCGACGATCGGCACCTCGTAGACGGCGAACTCCGGATCGCCGAGCAGCGGCGCGAGCGCGGGGTCGACGCCGGACACGACCTCGGCCAGCCGTTCGCCGAACGCGCCGAACGCGGCATCCGCCCCCTCGTCCCAGCCCTCGACGACTGCGGGGTCGGTGGCGGCGCCGGGCAGCGGGTCGACGAGCATGCGGCCGGTGAGGTCGCGGCCGGTCGGCGCGACCTGGTCGACCTGGTAGGCGACCTCATCGCGGATCACGCCCGCCAGCGCGCGCGGCGCGGCGGCGACCACGAACGCGACGAGCGCCGTGAGCGCCACGATCACGAGCGCCGCGCTGCGGGGCGTGGCGAAGCGGCGGCGGGTCAGCCGCGCGATGCCCGGGGACCTCGTCATTCGTCCTCCCGGAGCACGGGGGCGAGCGCGGCGGGGGCGCGCACGGTCGCGGCGATCAGGATGCTCGCTGCCAGCAGCGCGCCGACCGCGGCGGCGAGCACCAGCGGGTCGAGGTCGAGCACGACGGGGAACGTGTCGGGCAGGTCGACGTACGCCCCGCGCACGAGCGCGGGAACGACGACCCACGCCGTCGCGAGGCCCGCGGCGACGCCACCGACGGCGCCCAGCACGAGGGTGGAGACCTCCTCGAGCGTGCGCACGCGGGCCGCGCCTCGACGACCGAGGCCGAGCACGGCGAGCACGGCGAGCTCGCGCGTGTCCTGCCGCGTGCGGGTGCGCCGCAGCACGAGCACGACGAGGGCGAGCACGGTCGCGGCGGCGGCCGCGAGCACGAAGGCGATCGCGGTGCGCTCTGCGTCGGCTGCCGCGAGGGGGTCGGCGGCGTCGACGGATGCCGCGGGGAACGCCTCCTCGACCGCGAGCGCGACCTCCGCTGCATCCGTCGTGCCGAACCAGACCTCGGTCGGCTCGAGCGGCACCGCTGCCGAGAGCGACGCGGTGACCAGGTCGGTCAGGATGCCCTGTCCGTCGGGAGCGCCGGGCAGCAGCGGGATGACGTCGACGACCTCGAAGTCGATCGTGGCGTTCATGGTGGGGATGCGCAGCGAGAGCTCGTCGCCGGTCTCGGCGCCCATCGCGGCGGCGACCTGCTCGGTGAACACCGCGGGCACGCGCGTCGGCGCACCGGCGGGGACTGCACGCACCGCCTCGGTCGAGGGGCCGGAGGGCGACGGCACACCCACCCGGATGCCGTCGCCGTACGCCTGGATCGACCCGTCGCCGCCGGGTGCGAGCTCGAGCGCGGTGAGATCGACCGGCTGCCCGTCCGCGCGTACGACGAGGTCGACCGGCGCGCCAGCAGGAGCCCCGATCCCGTACTCCTCGGCGTGGCCCACGCGCAGCTCCACGATCGTCCACGGGCCGCCTGCAGGCAGTTCGAGCTCGGTCGTCGAATCCATGAGCCGCTCGAACGAGACCAGTTGGTTGCCGTCGTCGTCGGCGCCGAGCTCCACGATCTCCACGTTGGTCGCCGCGAGCTGCGCGAAGCGTCCCTCGGCGTCGGCGAGGATGAAGCCCGCGGTCATGGCGGGCGGCGGGCCGGGGAACGTGGTGCCGTCGGACTGCTGGTACTCCCCCTCGGGCACGTGCAGCTCGACCGTGAACGACCGGGTGCCGTCCGGGAGGGCGACGCCCGCGGGGCCGTCGCCGCCCTGGCCCAGCGCCTCCGCAAGGGCCTGGGGGTCGATCGTGCCGTCGGCGTCGGCGAGCACGTCGCCGAGCTGTGCCGCCTGCACGGGCAGTACGGGGATGGTGCCGTCGCTCCCCCGCACCTCGAGCGGGCGCACCGCCATGGCCGCGTCGGCGCCGGCGACGTCGGCGACGTCGCCCGCGGCCACGCCGTCAGGCAGCTCGACGCGCACGTCGGCGCCGACCCGCACGTCCTCGGGTGCCTGGCCGAGCGCCTCGATGCTGCCGCGGTAGGCGACCGCGAGCGTCACCGCGCCCGCGGCGAGCACGACGACCGCGATGGTGACCGCGTGTCGTGCGGGCCGTCGAGAGGCGAGACGCAGCGGGGTCACGGGGCTTGCACCGCGGCCTCCGGCGAACGCGGCCGCGACCGCGCGTGCGACCGGGGCGGCCACCGCGACCGCGACCAGGCCCGCGAGCGCGAGCACGAGCGCCGGCGCGATCGCGACGATGGGGTCGACGCCTCGGGAGCCGTCGCCGCGCACGACCACCGCGCTGCCCGCCTGCACGAACTGCCAGACGGCGACGCCCGTGACGATCGCCACGAGCACCGCGGCGCCGATCAGGGCCGTGCCGTCGGCCCGCGCCGACGTGCGGTCGGCGCCGCGGAACGTGCCGATCACCACCGCGGCGACGGCGACGAGGACGACGGCTGCGGCCGCGGCGACCGCCGGCCAGACGCCGATGACGACCCCGCCCGCGACCGCCGCCACGACGGTGCCACCCACAGCGCCGGCGAGTGCTCCGAGCGTCGCGACCACCGTCGCCTCCGACGCGGCGATGCCGATGAGCCGACGGCGCGACGCGCCCCGTGCACGCTGGAGGCGCGTCTCGGTGGTGCGCACCCGCACGACCTCGAGCGCCACCGCAGCGACGGCGACCGCGGCGACGAGCCCCGTGATGCCGACGGCCACTGCGGTCGGGCCGCGCCGCGACTCCAGGCCCGGCAGCAGCTCGAGGAGCGTGCGGCGCAGGCCGCCGGAGACCTGCACCTGCGGCCCGCCCGCATCGGCCACGGCGTCGTCGAGGTCGCCGAGTCCTGCGGCGAGGGCCGCTGCAGCGTCGGCCGTGAAGCGCACGGGGTCGGGCGTCAGCACGATGGTTCGGCCGTCGACCTCGATCGCGAGGCCACCCGGCGCGCCGAGCGCGCCGAGCGCGTCACGCACCGCGGGTACGGCGTTGGCAGGCTCGCCAGTCTCGGGGCGCACGACCACGCGATCGCCGTCGCCCGGCGCCGCGGCGACGGCCGCCAGCGCGGCACGCGATTCCACGACGGCGATCGCGCCGACGAGCCCCGCGAGGGTCGCCGCTGCGACCGCGGTCGTGACCGCGAGCGCGACGAGCACGGGCAGGGCGGCGCGGGCGCGCGCCAGGAGGAACCGCGCGTTCCCGCGCCCCTGAGTACTCGGCCCCGTCACGTCCGGATCGTGGGTGCGCTCAGCCGAGCGTGGTCCGGCGCCGCTCGCGGCGCTCGCGCTGCTCCATCGGGTCGGGCACGGGCACGGCCGCGATCAGGCGCTGCGTGTACGGATCCTTCGGGTTGCGGAGGATCTGGTCGCGCGTGCCCTGCTCGACGAGCTTGCCGTTGTGCATCACCGCGATGCGGTCGGCCAGCTGGTCGACGACGCCGAGGTCGTGCGTGACGAAGAGGCATCCGAACCCGAGGTCCTGCTGCAGCGACGTGAACAGGTCGAGCACGCGAGCCTGGACCGACACGTCGAGCGCACTGGTCGGCTCGTCGGCGACGAGCAGCTTCGGCTTCAGCGCGAGCGCGCGGGCGATGCCGATGCGCTGGCGCTGGCCGCCCGAGAGCTCGTGCGGGTAGCGGTTGCGCATCGAACGCGGCAGCTCGACCGCGTCGAGCAGCTCCTCGACGCGCGCGTTGACCTTCTTCTTGTCGGTCTCACCGGCGAGGATGAGCGGCTCCGCGATCGATTCGCCGACCGGGATGCGCGGGTTCAGCGACGAGCCCGGGTCCTGGAAGACGATGCCGATGTCCTTGCGGATCTCGCGCAGCTCCTTCGGACCGACCCCGACGATGTCGTGGCCCGCCACCGTCATCTCGCCCGAGTGCACGGGCAGGAGGCCCACCGCGGCACGGCCGATCGTGGTCTTGCCCGAGCCCGACTCGCCCACGAGGCCGACGACCTCGCCGCGGCGGATCTCGAGGTCGACGCCGTCGACGGCGCGGAACGCCGGCACGCGACCGCGCTTCGGGTACTCCAGCACGACGTCGCGCAGGTGCAGCACCGACTCCGACTCGATGCGCTCGGCGACCTCGGCCTCGTCGGTCGAGACGGTGCCGAGGTGGGGCACGGCGGCGAGCAGCGCCTGCGTGTACGGGTGCTTCGGCGCCTTGAAGACGTCCACGACGCTGCCGTTCTCGACGACGGCGCCGTCCTTCATGACGATCACCTGGTCGGCGAGGTCGGCGACGACGCCCATGTCGTGCGTGATGAGCACGATCGCCGAGCCGAGCTCGGTGTGCAGGCGCCGCATCAGGTCGAGGATCTCGGCCTGCACGGTCACGTCGAGCGCCGTCGTCGGCTCGTCGGCGATGAGCAGCTTCGGGTCGTTCGCCATCGACTGTGCGATCATCGCGCGCTGGCGCTGGCCGCCCGAGAGCTGGTGCGGGAACGAATCGAACGCCTTCTGCGGGTCGGGCATCTCGACCTGGGTCAGCAGCTCGATGGCCCGCTCGGATGCCTGCTTGCGGCGCATGTTCGGGTGGTGGACCTGGAGCGCCTCGACGATCTGGTACCCGACGGTGTAGACGGGGTTCAGGGCCGTCATCGGCTCCTGGAAGATGACCGCGATGCCCTGGCCCCGCACCTTGCGGAGCTTCGACACGGGGGCGCCGATCAGCTCCTCGCCCGACAGCTTCGCGCTGCCGGTCGCACGGCCGTTGCCGGGCAGCAGCCCGAGCACGCCCATCGAGCTCGTGGACTTGCCCGAGCCGGACTCGCCGACGATGGCGAGCACGTCCCCGGGGTTCAGCGTGTAGTTGATCCCGCGCGCGGCGGACACCCACTCGCCCTCGACCCAGAAGTCGATGCCGAGGTCGCGCACTTCGAGGACCGGTGCGGTCCGGGTCTGCGTCTCGTTCACTGGAGGTGGCCTTTCGGGGTGGTTCCCGTCGCGTCTGCGACGATGGTGTGGTGTCCGAGGTACATGTCTTCCGCCCCCGGTTCGGTCGATGGCTCGCGGGAGCCGTCTTCGTCGCGTGCGGGGTGGGCTTCGTCGCGGCGTTCATGGGCGCGCCCGGCGACCTGTTCGCCTACACGCCCATGCTCGCCCTGCTCGCCTTCGCCGCGTGGGCGGCCTACTGGCGCCCCTCGGTGCGCATCGACGACGAGGGCGTCGAGGTGGCGAACGTGTTCCGCACCACCCGCGTGCCGTGGGGCCAGATCCGTCGCATCGACACGCGCTACGCGCTGATGCTCGAGACGACCCACGGTCGCCTCAGCGCCTGGGCGGCGCCGGCGCCCGGCCGCTACTCGCTGCTCTTCGCGCAGCGCGAGCACGGCACCCACCTGCCGGAGTCGAGCTACGTCGCCGGAACGGTGCGCCCGGGCGACCTCGTCTCGAGCGACTCGGGTGCCGCGGCGTACCTGGTGCGCCGCCGCTGGGAGGAACTGCGCGACAGCGACCGGTTGGTCGACGACGGCAGCCCCCGCGACGTGCGCTGGCACGTCGCGACGATCGCGGGATTCGCGGTGCTGATCCTCGCGACCGTGCTCGGCGTCGTGGTCTAGCAGCATCGCCATCACCGGTCTTCGGTCGCCGACCCGCCGGGGGCCACGGCACCGGTGCGGTCCGCACCGCGCTGTGCCCACCACCGGCGCAGCTCCGACATCGGCCCGTTGAAGTTCGGCACGCGCTTCTGGCGCGGGTCGAAGGCGTCGCGGAGGCCGTCGCCCACGAAGTTGATGCACAGGGCGATGATGATGATGAAGATGCCCGGCCACCAGAACAGCCACGGTCGCGTGTTGAACGCGCCCTGGTACTGGTTGATCAGCTGGCCCAGCGAGATGTCGGGGGTGGTGATGCCGAAGCCGAGGAAGCTCAGCGACACCTCGATGAGGATCGCGGCGCTCATCAGCAGCGTCGAGTTCACCACGATCACGCCGACGGTGTTCGGCAGGATGTGCGTGAAGATGATGCGGCGATCGCTCGCGCCCGCCACGCGGGCCGCATCGACGAACTCGCGCTCGCGCAGGGCGAGGAACTCGGCGCGCACGAGACGGGCGAGGCCCGTCCAGGCGATCGCGCCGAGCAGCACGCCGATCGTGATCGCGTTGCCACCGAAGGTGCGGGCCAGCACGGCACCGAGCACCAGGATCGGGATGATGATGATCACGTCGGTGAACCGCATCAGCAGCGAGTCGATGCGACCGCGGTAGAAGCCCGAGATCGCGCCGATCACGACACCGATGACGGTGGCGATGATGCCGGCGAGGAAGACGACCAGCAGCGACTGCTGCGTGCCGCGCATGACGCGGGCGAACATGTCCTTGCCGAGGTCGTCCTGGCCGAACGGGTGCTCGCCGAACGAGAAGGGCCACACCGTCAGGGTCGGCTGACCACTGTTCACGATCGGGTAGCGGCTCCACCAGTCCTTGTCCCACCAGCCCGCGATGCGGAACCCGTCGATGCCGAGCGTGCCCGTCGTGTTGTTCACGGCGTACTCACCGGAACCTCCGACCACGGTGCCGACGGAGCTGAAGGCCAGCAGGACGACGAACCCGAAGACGACGAGCGAGACGACCGCGCCGCGGTGCTGGAAGAAGCGACGGCGCACGATGGCGCCCTGGCTGAGGCCCGCGATCTCGCGCTGCTCGATCGTGAGCTCGTTGCCGCGCGACTCGTCGGGGGCCTGGGTGGTGTTCGTGGGGTCGGTCATGTCAGCTCACCCGGATTCGCGGATCGAGTGCCGAGTACAAGAGGTCGGCGATGATGTTGAAGATGACGGCCAGCACGCCCGTGACGAGGAAGAAGCCCATCATCAGGTTGACGTCCGTGTGGCCGAGCGCGTCGGAGAACACGGCTCCCATGCCCTTCCACGCGAACACCGTCTCGGTGATGACCGCACCGCCGATCAGGCCGCCGAAGTCGAACGCGATGATCGTCGCGATCGGGATCATGGCGTTGCGGAACGCGTGCCGCATCACGACGACCCGCTCCGAGAGTCCCTTGGCCCGAGCGGTGCGCACGTAGTCCTGGTTCATGACCTCGAGCAGGCTCGCGCGGGAGTACCGGGTGTACGCCGCGAGCGAGATGAGCATGAGGGTCAGCGTCGGCAGGATCATGTGCGTCAGCGAGTCGAGCATCTGCAGCCAGTAGTCGTCGCGACGGTCGATCGCCGGGGTCGACGCGCCGATGGTCGAGATCACGCCGCTCGAGAGCGGGATGATCGACTCGTAGGTCGCCCAGCGCTGGAACATCTGGTCGAACACCAGCGGGATCGTGCCGAGGCCGGCCGCGAGACCGACGACCCGCGCCAGGTTGCCGCGGCGGTCGCCGCCGAACAGCCATCCGATGACGGCGCCGATCGCCACGAGGATGATCGCGACGAGCGCGATCGTCCACCACGCGTTGCCGAAGAAGAACAGGAACTGGAACGGGAACCAGAGCGCCACCGGCGCCACCACCGCGGCGATGCCGAAGGCGATGAGCGCCGGCCTGTCGCGGATTCCCGTGGTCAGGCTCGCCACGATGAGGGCGTTCGCGAGCGAGAACAGGATGATGCCGGCGATGCCGATCGAGGGGTCGGAGAACCAGCCCGTGAGGTCGAGCACGAGGAGCAGCACTGCTCCGGCGAGGCCCGTGAACACGAACGTCTTGATCCTCGTGGCGAGCCCGCCACCGACCACGGCCATCAGGATGAAGCCGGTGACCAACCCGAATATCGGGATGAACCACCACGGGATCACCGGATCGCCGAGGAACTGGTTGAAGGCGATGCCGCCGTACTGCTTGAGGAGCACCGCGACCCAGAAGACGGGCAGCGAGTAGAAGATGAAGGTCGCGAACGTGACGGTGTAGTCGTACCCGCTGTACTGGCGCAGCGCGGTGGTCATGCCGATCGCGACGCCGAAGAGGATGGCGAGGATGGTCGCGGCGGTGACGAGCTGCAGCGTCGAGCCCATCGCGGTGGCGATGACCTCGGTGACGGGGGCCTCGCCGCGCGCGACCGAGATGCCGAGGTCGCAGTTGCCGACGAGGCAGCCGGCGGCGCCGCCGAGCCACGAGAAGTAGCGCAGCACGGGCGGGGTGTCGAGGTCGAGCTTGTTCGCGAGGTCCGCGATCTTGGCCTGCGCGTCGGGGTCGCGGCTGCCGCGCAGCTCGGCGAGGGGATCGCCGGAGACGGCGGTGAGCACGTACACGACGTATGACGCGACGAGCAGGACGAGAAGTGTGGCGACGAGTCGCCTGGCGACGAAGGAGAGCACCGGGGGTCCTTTGTGGTGGTTCGGCACGAAACCCGGCGACAACGACGACGTGCCTGCGACGGTGGTCGCTGCCGGTTCGAAGTTGACAGTATAAGCAGACGCACGCGGGTGTCGCGCACGCCTGCTTCGCCGGGAAGATCAGGCCGATGGGCCGGATGCCAGAGGCATCCGGCCCACCGTGTGATGCGATGCCTGCTTACTCGGCGGTCGCGCCGTCAGTCGGCGCCCACTCCCAGAAGTTCCAGAAGTAGTACGGGGACAGCGGAGCCGGGGCGATGCCCTCGACACCCTTGTCCCACGCCGTCAGACCGGGGAACTGGAAGATGGTGATGCCGTAGCCGTCAGCCCACAGCTCCGTCTCCACGTCGATCTGGATCTGGACCTGCTCGTCCTCGTCCAGCTCGGTCTCGAGGTCGCTCAGACGGGTGTCGACGATCTCGTTCGAGTAGCCACCGAAGTTCGACGGCTGACCGGTACCGAGGTACTGGTCGGTGCCGGTGAGCGCGAGGCTCGTCGACGCCCACGCGAAGATCACCGCGTCGTGCGGGTTGACCGGGTTCGCGGCGGTGTCGGTGAACTCCCAGTTGGGCTCGGAGTCATCGGTCACGTCGAAGCCGGCGAGGGCTGCCGAGGTGGCGATGAGCTCGTACTCGGCGGCACGACGCTCGTTGCCCTCGGGGTACCAGAACTTGACCTCGACCGGGGTCTCGACGCCGGCCTCCTCGAGGAGCGCCTTGGCGCCCTCGATGTCGACCTCGGCGTACTCGGCCGAGCCGTTCGCCTCGACGATCGGGTCGTACATGGGCGAGCCCGGGATCTGGAGGATCGAGTCGCGGACGACCGCGTTCGGGTTGAGCGGCTGGATCAGCTTCTCGAGGATCTCGTTGCGCGGGATCGTCTTGAGGAACGCGATGCGGACGGCCTTGGCCTTCTCCTCGTCGCCACCGTAGGTCGCCGGGTCGAACGGACCACCGTTGTTGAAGGTCAGGTCGACGTGCTCGTAGGTCGCCTCGTCGCTGGTGTGGTAGTCAGCGGTCTCGGTCTCCTGGACGAGCTGCAGCACGTCCGGCGTGGGCTGGCCCGAAGCGACCTGGACGTCACCGTTCTGGAGCGACTGCACCTGAGCGGTCGGGTCCGCGATCTGGCGGATGGTGATCCGCTCGTACTTGGGCGAGGGGCCCCAGGCGAACTCCTCGTTCGCGACGAGGGTGACGTAGTCCTCCTCGACGAGGTCCTCGACGATGTACGGACCGTACGAGAGCTTCACCAGGTCGGACTCGGGGGTGTTCGCCGACTGGAAGTCGGCCTCCCATGCCTCGGCGACCGGGGCGAGCCACTCGGTGTCGCCGTTCTGGATGGCCTCGACCAGCTGGTCCTTGGCCTCCTGCGGGTCCTCGATCTCCGGGTACGCCAGCATGACGGCGGCGTGCGCGGCGACGGAACCGACGGCGAACTGGACCTCCCAGTCGACGTACGGCTTGTCGTAGACCAGCGTGAGCTTGTGGTCGTCGATCTCGGGCAGCGCGCTGGCGAGGTCGGCACGCGGGTTCGCGTAGTTGAAGAGGGGGGCACCCTCCTCGTCCGTGACGCCGGCGAAGATGAACGCCCACGACAGGAGCAGGTCTGCCTCGTCGAGCGGCGTGCCGTCCGACCAGACGACGTCGTCGTTGATGGTGTACTCGACGGTCAGCGGGTCGTCGCTCACCTTCTCGTACGAGCCGAAGTCCGTGTTCTGGACCAGCTCGGGCGAGTTGTCGTAGTAGTTGAAGCTCGACGTCGTCAGGTAGGTCACATTGCTGTTCGCGATGTTGTTACCCGAGGTGCTGCTGCTGTTGAAGTTGTCGATGATGTCGTTCCAGGAAACCGTGATTTCGGTTCCCTCGATGACCTCAGACTCATACGGCAGCGAGCACCCGGAGAGCACGAGTGCTCCCGCGGCGATGACGGCTGCGCCAGCCGCCCCACGCTTGATGTTCACATTTCCTCCTGTGCAGGGGTGCAAGGTGTAGTTGTTTCCACAAGATCGACCGGCGCCCGAGAGCGCCGGCCGACACCAATGACAACGACTGTAAGTTGACTCGGGGCACCGACCAACTCGACGCGGAAACCGTTACCGAGTAGTAACGAGCGGAGCGCATTCTTGCGAACGGCGCACGATTCCTGCGTCGAGGCGGGCGATATTGCAACGAATAGTCGACGAATGCTCATTTGAGCGCGATGCGCAGGATGTGAGAATCAGGGACATGTGGACAAACGGAGCGACCGGACCGCAGCCGTACGGACGCGCGTCCCGCACGCGCACGATCTGGGAGGTCGTGATCGTGCTCGGGCTCTCGCTCGGGGCATCCGCCGTCTACTCGCTCGTCGCGATCGTCGCGCGCCTCACCGCCGAGACGCCGCTCGCCGACCAGTCCGCATCCATCAACGCCTCGCGCTCCGAGCGCGAGTGGCTCGACTTCACGTACCAGTTCCTCGACGTCGCCTTCGACCTGTTCGCCGTCGCACTCGTGCTGTACCTGCTCTGGACGCCGACGGAGTCCGCGTTCCGCCGCATCGGCTTCGACCTGCGCCGACCCTGGCGCGACCTCGGCTCGGGCGTCGCGCTCGTGGCCGTCATCGGCGTGCCGGGCCTCGCCCTCTACGCCGCGGGCCGCGCGCTCGGCATCACGGTGGCGGTGGTGCCGTCACCACTGGACACGTTCTGGTGGACCGTGCCGATCCTCGTGCTCTCGGCGCTGCGTGCGGCGCTCACCGAGGAGCTCATCGTGGTCGGCTACCTGTTCACCCGGTTGCGCGAACTCGGCTGGAGCACGTGGGGCGTCATCGGCGCGAGCGCGCTCCTGCGCGGCACGTACCACCTCTACCAGGGCATCGGGCCGTTCTTCGGCAACGTCGCGATGGGCGTCGTGTTCGGCTGGTGCTACGCCCGCTGGGGCCGCACGATGCCGCTCGTGATCGCGCACTGGATCATCGACATGCTCTCGTTCATCGGCTACCCGCTGGCTGTCGCGTGGTGGCCGACGCTGTTCGGCGTTCCTGCCTCCTGAGGCGCGGCCTGAGGCGCCGCGGGCGGCGATCTGAGGCGGATGCCACCCAATCTGAGGTACCCACTAAGGCACCCGCCCGATCCGCAGGGGGCACCTCAGGGAGGAATCTCGGATGCATCAACCGATGCAGCACCGCACCCGAGGAGCAGATCATGGACTTCGCAACCACCCACGTCGCCGCCCAGCTCGACCGTCACCGCGCCGCCGACCTCCAGGTCGAGGTCGAGCGCCGCCGCCGCATCGCCGAGCGCAACGCCGCCTCCGGTGCCCCCGCGCGCCCCGGCATCATCGGCAGCATCCGCGCACTCCAGGCCGATGGACTGCGCGGCGCACGCCTCGCGGCCCGCGGTCACCGCCACGCGTGACCCGGTGCGGGCACTGAGTGCGACGCCTGCTCGCCCGGAGTCGACGCACGGGCTGCACCGAGACACCGCCCGAACAGCACCGAGGGCCATTCCGGGCAGCACCGAGCCGCACCGCACCGAGTACTCCCCGAGGACCGGTGCACGCGCCGATGCGGGTGTCAGGGGGTGACGGCAGTCTGAAGGGGTGGCGGAGCGGTCCCGACGCACCGCCCACAGGGGGGAATCCGAGATCATGTACTACGCGAACACCGTCGTCGCCGAGGCGCTCCACGCCCATGATGCGAGGCGCCAGGCCGTCGAGAACGAACACCGTCGCGTCGCCGCCGAGCGCGGCCAGCTCCCGGAGCACGCCTGGCACCGTATCGACCGCGCGCTCGTCCGCGCCTATCGCGGGGCCCGCAGGCGCATCCGCATCCGGCACCTCGCCCGGGTGCACCACCACGCGTCGGTGATGCGCGCGCGCCACCTGTGACCGGCTCGCCGGCTCGCCCAGGCGGCGCACCGGCACGCGGCCCGCGGTCCTCACGACCTCGGGCCGCGTCGCTGTGGGAGGATGACGCCGTGGGCGCCGCACCGACACGCAGCATGGCCGGCAGGCGTGCCGAGCTGCAGACGCTGCGCGACGCGCTGGCGTCGGCGGATCGCGGCGATACCCGGGTCGTGCTGGTCGGCGGCGAGGCCGGCATCGGCAAGAGCCGGCTCGTCGACGAGTTCATCGCCGACATCGACGGAGCGTTCGTCGCACGCGGCCAGTGCATCGAGCTCGCCGACGCGGGCGCTCCCCTGATCCCGGTGCGCCAGCTCGTGCGCGCGCTCGTCGCCGAGTTCGGCGAGGACGCCGCGCGCGACGCCGCCGGGCCGTCCGCTGACGCGCTCCGCACCCTGTTCCCCGGCGGCGGCGACATCGCACCGAGCGGCGGCGCCGGGCTGCTCGAGGAGGGGTTCCTGCGCCTGGTCGAGGGGCTCTCGCAGCGCAGGCCGCTCGTGCTCGTCATCGAAGACCTGCACTGGGCGGATGCCTCCACCGTGGCCGTCGTCCAGTACGCGATCCGGCTCCTGCGCGACGCGCGCGCACTGCTCGTGCTCACCGCCCGCACTGCCGAGCTGCCGCGCGGGCACCGGCTGCGCACCGACCTCGCGGAGCTCGACCGGCTGCGTGCGGTCACCCGCATCGAGCTGCCGAGACTCACCCGCGACGACGTGCACGAGATGGCGGGTGCCGCGCACGCCGACCGGGTCGACGAGCTCTTCGCGCGCAGCGGCGGCATCCCGTTCTTCGTCGAGGAGCTCCTCGGCGCGAGCCCGCACGATCTGCCGCACTCGCTCACCGACCTGCTCGCCGCGCGCTACGAGCGCATGTCGACCGACACGCGCGCCGCCCTGCGACTGATGTCGGTCGGCGGACTGCGCGTGGAGCACGACCTGCTCGAGGTCGTCCACGACGGAGAGCCTGTCCGCATGGAGCAGGCGATCCGGGAGGCGATCGACGGCGGGCTGCTGGTCGCAGACCGATCGGGCTACGCCTTCCGTCATGCGCTCGTGCGCGAGGTCGTGGACGGCGAGCTGATGCCCGGTGAGCGCTCGCGGTACCACGCGCGGTACGCCGAGGCGCTGCAGTCGCGACGCTGGCCCGGTATCGACGTGGAGGTCTCCACGCACTTCCTGGCCGCCCGGCGGTACGACGAGGCGTTCACGGCGGCACGGCGAGCGATCGAGGAGTCCGAGCGCTCGTACGCGATGTCGACGGTCGCGGCCATGGCCGAGCGAATGGTCGACATCTGGGATCAGGTGCCCGATGCGGAGGCCGTCGCCGGCATGAGCCGGCTCGACCTGCTGCAGGCCGCGGCAAACGCGCACCGCGCCGCGGGCAGCGCTGTGCGCGCGATCCCCCTCACCGAGCTCGCGATGGAGTCCGCTGCCGACGACCCGCTGCTCATGGCACGCCTGCTCGGCGACAACGGGCGCGACCTGTACCGCCTCGGCGAACCCGGGGCCCGATCGCGCATGGAGCGCGGCCTCGCGCTGATCGCCGACGACGATTCGCACGAGGCACTCGTCCTGCGTGCCGAGATCCTCGCCGACCTCAGCGCCGCGCACATGATGCAGGGCAGCGACGAGACGCTGCGCATCGCCGAGGAGTCGCTCGAGGCGGGCGCCCGTGCCGGCGACGAGGGGCGCCGCGCAGCATCCGTCGGTGCCAACCTGGCCGGGGTCGCACTCATCGACGCCGGTCGCGTGGAGGAGGGCATGGAGCGCTTCGCCCAGGCCCGCGAACTCGCCGGCGACGACTGGGGGCCCCGGGTGCGCCTCGCGATCAACCTGTCGGACTCGCTGCTCCTGCTCGGACGCTACCGCGAGGCGGTCGAGGTCGCCGAGACCGCGCTCGAGGAGGCGCGCGAGCGCGGCGAGGAGCGCGGCACCGGGGTCATGCTCTCGTCGAACGCCGCAGAGCCGCTCTTCGCGCTCGGCGAATGGGATCGCGCCCGGCGCATCCTCGAACGCACGCTGCGCTCCGACGCCCCCATGGCGTTCCGCCGGTTCCTCGAGCACATGCAGCTCTGGCTGCTGGTCTGGTCGGGCGAACTCGAGGCGGCGAACGACTGGAACCGCATGATCCGCAGCCGCCGCGACGAGGTGGGGCGCATCGAGCGCCAGGTGGAGACCGGCGGTGCGTACGACGAGGCGGAGCTCCTGTTCGCGAACGGCGACCCGGCCGCCGCGTTCGCACGGCTCGAGCCGATCATCTTCGACGGACGCGACGACCGGCCCGCCGATCGACTGCTGCAACTCGCGACGGCCGCACGCATCATCGGCGCGATGCGCGACCGCGGCATCGCGCCACCGCGACCCGCCGATGATGTACGGGCGGCACTCGAACCGTTGCAGGGCTGGGAGTCCGCACCCGTGTGGACCGCGATCGCGAACGCCGAGCTGACCGATGATCCGACCGAACGCGCCGAGGCCTGGCAGCCGGCGCTCGACCTCCTCGCCGCGGGCAACGGCCACCGACATCTGCTCGGCTACGGCCTGGTCCGCCAGGGCACGGCGCTGCTCGACGCCGGCGACCGCGAGGCGGCGACCGAGCGCATCGCGCGCGGTCGTGCCGAGGCGGAGCCGCTCGGCTGCGGACTCGTCGTGCGCATGGCGGACGACGTCGCCACACGGGCGGGGCTGCCGCTCGGGGCGACCGGTGAACGCAGCGCAGGCGTCGGGGACGCCGAACTCACCGCACGCGAGCAGCAGGTGCTCGACCTCGTCGCCGAGGGCCTGTCCAACCGCGAGATCGGCGAACGCCTGTTCATCAGCGGCAAGACGGTGAGCGTGCACGTCTCCGCCGTGCTGCGCAAGCTCGGCGTGGGCTCGCGCACGGAGGCGGCGGTCGCCGCGGCCGCGCGGGCGGACCGGGGCTGACCGGCCCGCCCGGGGCATCCGCTCGACGTCGGCGACGTACCCGGGGCCGGCGCTCGATTCGAGCGGCGCAGCCCCGGGGCATCCGTCGGCCTAGGCGAACGCCTCCACGGGCGGGCACGCGCAGACGAGGTTGCGGTCGCCGTAGGCCTGGTCGACCCGGCGCACCGGCGGCCAGTACTTCGTGCGCACGAGCGAATGCACCGGGAAGACCGCCTGCTCGCGGGTGTACGGGTGGGTCCACTCCCCCACCGCGATCGACTCGGCCGTGTGCGGAGCGTTGCGGAGGGGGTTGTCGTCGGCCGGGAACTCGCCGCGGCCCACCGCGTCGGCCTCGGCCTTGATCGCGATCATCGCCTCGACGAAGCGCTCGAGCTCCGCCAGGTCCTCCGACTCGGTCGGTTCGACCATGAGCGTGCCCGCGACCGGGAACGACATGGTCGGCGCGTGGAAGCCGTAGTCGATGAGGCGCTTCGCCACGTCGTCGACGGTCACGCCCGTCGCCTGCGTGAGCGGACGCACGTCGAGGATGCACTCGTGCGCGACCAGCCCGTCGTCGCCCGTGTAGAGCACCGGGAAGTGCTCGCGCAGGCGCTCGGCGACGTAGTTCGCGGCGAGCACCGCGGCGGACGTCGCCTCGCGCAGCCCCTCGGAGCCCATCATGCGGATGTACGCCCACGAGATCGGGAGGATCGACGGGCTGCCGTACGGCGCCGCCGAGACCGGGCCGCCGCCGTGCACGAGCTCGCGGTGGTCGGCGCGCTGCGCCATCGGGTGGCCGGGCAGGTACGGCGCGAGGTGCGCCTTCGCTGCGACCGGGCCGACGCCGGGGCCGCCGCCGCCGTGCGGGATGCAGAACGTCTTGTGCAGGTTCAGGTGCGACACGTCGCCGCCGAAGTCGCCGAACCGGGCCGTGCCGAGCAGCGCGTTGAGGTTCGCGCCGTCGACGTAGACCTGGCCGCCGGCGTCGTGCACGGCCTGCGTGATGTCGACCACGTCGTGCTCGTAGACGCCGTGCGTCGACGGGTAGGTGATCATGAGCGCCGCGATCTCGGCGGCGTTCGCGTCGATCTTGGCGCGCAGGTCGTCGAGGTCGACGTTGCCGCGGTCGTCGCAGGCCACGACCACCACGCGCATGCCGGCCAGCACGGCGGATGCCGCGTTGGTGCCGTGCGCGCTCTGCGGGATGAGGCACACCGTGCGCTCCGGCTCGCCGTTGGCGTGGTGGTAGCCGCGGATCGCGAGCAGGCCCGCGAGCTCGCCCTGGCTGCCCGCGTTCGGCTGCAGCGAGACGGTGTCGTACCCGGTCACCTCGGCAAGCCACGACTCGAGCTGCTCGATGAGCGCGAGCGAGCCGACCACGTCGGCCTCGGGGGCGAACGGATGCAGGTTCGCGAACTCCGGCCAGGTGACCGCCTGCATCTCGGTTGCGGCGTTCAGCTTCATGGTGCACGAGCCGAGCGGGATCATGCCGCGGTCGAGCGCGTAGTCGCGGTCGCCGAGGAGCTTCAGGTACCGCATCATGGCGGTCTCGGAGTGGTGCGTATTGAAGACAGGGTGCTCGAGGTAGGCCGTGCTGCGGCTGAGGGCCTCGGGGATGGCCGAGCCGGTCAGTGCCGCCTCGCCGCGCTCCTCGGGCCCGCCGAAGGCGCGGGTGACGAGGTGCAGCTCGTCGAACGTCGTGGTCTCGTCGACCGAGACCTGCACGGTCGCCTCGTCGGCGGCCCAGAGGTGCACACCGAGCTCGCGGGCGCGCTCGACGACGCGATCTGCCGTGCCGGGCACGACGACGCTGAGCGTGTCGAAGAAGGCGTCGTGCACGACGGTCTGGCCGAGGTCGGCGAGCTGCTCGGCGAGCAGGTGCGCCATTCCCGCGGTGCGGGCCGCGATCGCGCGCAGGCCGCGGGGGCCGTGGTAGACGGCGTACATCGACGCCATCACGGCCAGCAGCACCTGCGCGGTGCAGATGTTCGAGGTCGCCTTCTCGCGGCGGATGTGCTGCTCGCGCGCCTGCAGGCTGAGCCGGTACGCCGGATGCCCCGCGGCATCCTGCGACACCCCCACCAGGCGCCCCGGCAGCTGGCGCTCGAGGCCCTTCCGCACGGCCATGAAGCCCGCGTGCGGCCCGCCGAAGCCCATCGGCACGCCGAAGCGCTGCGAGGTGCCCACGGCGACGTCCGCGCCGAGCTCGCCGGGCGGGGTGACGAGCGTCGTCGCGAGGAGATCTGCCGCGGCGACGGCGATGCCGCCGCCCGCGTGCACGGCCTCGAACACGGCCGACGGGTCCCAGATGCGGCCGGATGCCCCGGGGTACTGCGCGAACACGCCGAAGCACTCCCCCAGCCCGGCCGGGTCGGTCTCGGCGAGCGGCAGCTCCGCGAGCTCGATGCCCACGGCCTCGGCGCGCGAGCGCAGCAGCGCGAGCGTCTGCGGCAGCGCGTCGGCGTCGACCACGAACCGGGCCGTCTTCGCCTTCGAGGCGCGGCGTGCCAGGAGCATCCCCTCGACCACCGCGGTGCCCTCGTCGAGCATCGAGGCGTTCGCCGTGTCGAGCCCGGTGAGGTCGGCGACCATGGTCTGGAAGTTCAGCATCGCCTCGAGGCGGCCCTGCGAGATCTCGGGCTGGTACGGCGTGTAGGCCGTGTACCAGGAGGGGTTCTCGAGCACGTTGCGCTGGATCACGGCCGGGGTGATCGTGCCGAAGTAGCCCAGGCCGATCATCGACGTGCGCACGGTGTTCTCGTCGGCGATCGCGCGGAGCTCGGCGAGCGCCTGCCGCTCGGTCGCGGCCTCGGGGATGGACGAGGAGATGACCTCGCGCATCTGGATCGAGCTCGGCACCGCCGCGTCGACGAGCGCGTCGAGCGAGTCGTAGCCGAGGGTCGCCAGCATCAGCGCCTGGTCGTCGCGGGTCGTGCCGATGTGGCGACGGCCGAAGGCGTCGAGGTCGTACGTGCCGCTCACTCGCCCGTGACCTCGCGGTACTGCTCGAGGCTCAGCAGGTCCGCCGGGATCTCCGCGACCGTGACCTTGATCAGCCAGCCGTCGCCGAAGGGGTCGCTGTTGAGCAGCTCGGGCTCCTCGACCGCGCGCTCGTTCACCTCGGTCACGGTGCCGTCGACCGGCGAGATGAGCTCGCCCACCGACTTCGTCGACTCGATCTCGCCCACGACGTCGCCTGCGGCGACGGCCGTGCCGACCGCGGGCAGCTCGACGAACACGACGTCGCCCAGCTTCTCGGCGGCGTAGGCGGTGATGCCCACGACCACGCCGCCCGCGTCGACGCCCTCCGCGGGATCCTCGTCGACGAGCACCCACTCGTGGTCGCTCGTGTACTTCAGGTCGTTCAGGTCGGTCATGGGGTTCCCCTCGGATCGGTGGGTCGCGGTGCTCGGTGGGCGGTGCGGTTCGTGGTGGGTGGCGGGTTCGCCGGACGGCGCGGCTACTGCTCGCGGCGGTAGAAGGGCAGGTCGACGACGGATGCGGCGATGCGCGTGCCGCGCACGTCGACATACAGCGCGGTGCCCGTCGCCGCGTGACGCGGAGCGACGTAGGCCATGGCGATCGGGTGGCCGAGCGTGGGCGACAGCGCGCCGCTCGTGATCACGCCGACCTCGGAGGCATCCGCCCCCTCGCCGTCGAACAGCGCGTACCCGGCGCGGCCCGCGCGGCGGCCCTCGCTCGCGAGCCCGACCAGCACCGGGGCATCCGCCGCCGGCCCCTCCTCGCTCGCGGCGCGGCCGACGAAGTCGACCTCCTTGGCGAGCGCGACGACGCGCCCGAGCCCCGCCTGCGCCGGGAACGTGTCGCGGGTGAGCTCGTGCCCGTAGAGCGGCATGCCCGCCTCGAGGCGCAGCGTGTCGCGGCTGGCCAGGCCCGCCGGCACGAGCCCGAGCGGCTCGCCGGCCTCGACGAGCGCCTCCCAGAGGGCGGGCGCCTGGTCGGGCGAGACGTAGAGCTCGAAGCCGTCCTCGCCCGTGTAGCCGGTGCGCGCGACGAGCACCGGCTGCTCGGCGAACTCGGCCGCGACGGCGCGGTAGTACTTCATTCCGGTGACGGCATGCACGAAGTCGTCGTGGTCGTTGCCGTCGCCCTGGATGCCGAAGCCGGGCGTCGTGGTGAGGATCTCGAGGGCCTTCGGCCCCTGCACCGCGACAAGGGCGACGTCGTCGGACTCGTCGAACACCTCGCAGTCGAACGGCGCCGTGCGGGCGCGCAGCTCGTCGGCGACGTGGGCGGCGTTGGCGGCGTTGGCGACGACGAGGAAGCGGTCGGCCCCCGTGCGGTAGACCACGAGGTCGTCGATCACGCCGCCGTGGCGCGCGAGCAGCAGCGTGTACTTCGCCTGACCCTCGGCGCTGGCCGAGAGCTTGCCGGCGAGCGCGTAGTCGAGCGCGCGGTCGGCCTCGGGCCCGACGACCACGATCTCGCCCATGTGCGAGAGGTCGAAGATGCCCGCCGCGGTGCGGACCGCCTTGTGCTCGGCGAGGTCGGACGAATAGCGCACGGGCATCTGCCAGCCCGCGAAGTCGGTGAAGGTCGCGCCGGCGGCGCGGTGGATCGCATCGAGGGGGCTCAGGCGTTCGGTCACGGAGTTCTCCTGTCGTCGCACGGCGCGCGCGGCATGCTGCCGCGGTCGAGAACTCCCCCTCTGTCATGTGCCTGAGAGTTTCACGGACCCCGTGGGGTGCGCTTTCACCGTGGGCGGGATGCTCGTGGCATCCGCTTTTCAGAGCGGCCTGCTCGCTGCGGTCTGTGACCTGAGAGATTGGCGGGGAGGCTTGCTCCTTCGGTGCCGGCCCAGCCGGCTCTCCCGCAACGCGTCGATGGCCCGATATGCGATTGTGCGCACAGCCTACCAACCGAATCCGGGAATCCTCGCCCCGCGCTGCGCGCGAGCCCGGTCCGGCCCCAGACCCGTCAATCTCCTGCGCTCTCGCGCCTCATGGCGCAGTTTCTTGACGGGTCTCGCGCACGACCCGTCCCCGTGGTCTCGAGACCCGTCAAGAGCCTGCACTCCCAGCGCTGAGAACGCAGGTTCTTGACGGGCGTTGTATCGGCGACCAGGGGTAGGTCCTCCACAGGCGCGAACGGGCACCCTCTCGGGGGGTGTGCGCATGCGGCACCGCCGAAGTCCGGCTCGTTGGAGACAGTGTCAGCATGCGAAGTCCGAGCCGACTCCCCGCCGATCTCGTGTCCCGCGTGTCATTCACGACTGGGGATGCCGCGAAGCACGGCGTCGGACATCGGCGGCTCGCCGCACCCGACATCGTGGCTCCGTTCCACGGGGTTCGGTCCGCCCAAGACGCACCACCGCTCGCGTCGGCCTATCAGGTGCGACTCGCCGAGGGTCAGTGCTTCAGCCACACCACGGCCGCACTGCTCTTAGGCTGTCCGCTCCCCCGCAGGCTGGAACGAGACCCGCGTGTCCACGTCTCGAGCGTCGGGAAGTGGCGCGGGCCCCGCACTCGCGGGGTCGTCGGGCACGAGCTGTCGAGCCGATGCACCAAGGTCATCGAGGTCGATGGCCTGCTGGTGACGGATGCTCCGACCACCTGGCGCCACCTCGCCGGGATGCTCTCCGTCGACGAGCTCATCGTGGTCGGCGACTACTTGGTGTCGCCCCGCGGGTCCTACGGCGATCTCCCTGCCCTCACCGAGGACGAGGCGCTCCAGCGTTCGATCGAGCGAACGCCGCGCCTTCGCGGAGCGGCTCGCGCCCGCGATGCACTCGTCGACGTCCGCGCGGGCGCCCGTTCACCGAAGGAGACCGAAGCTCGGCTCATGCTCTGCCGTGCAGGATTGCCGGAGCCGGTGCTGAACCATCCAGTCGTCGACGAGAAGGGCGAACTCATCGCAGAGATCGACCTCGCGTACCCGGACGACCTTCTCGGAGTGGAGTACGAGGGCGACACGCATCGCGAGCGCGAACGCTTCCGTCGTGACATCCGACGCATCGAACGGCTCCAGGACGCGGGTTGGCACATGATCCGCCTGACCTCGGACGACGTTGACGCGACGCTCACGACGACGGCCTCCTGCGACGCGGTGGAGCGAATCGAACGCCGACTCCGCATGCCTCGCACCTGAAGACCAGAGACGCGGCAGACCTGGTTCCCCGCCCCGCTGAGACCCGTCAAGAAGCTGCGCTCTCCCCGCTGGGAGCGCAGTTTTCTGACGGGTCTCGAGCCACCTACGTGACCCGACACGCAAGACCCGTCAGGAAACTGCGGTCTGGCTCGCCAAAGCGCAGGGAATTGACGGGTCTGGAAGTTCGCGGGGGCGGTTTGTGTTCGGGTCAGGGTGACACTAAGATGGACGCGGTCTTCGAGTCAGACTGACACTTAGGGGGTGGGGCGGATGCCGGTGGAGCCCGTGGGCACGCACGACGCGCGCCTCGCCGTGTCGACGGTGATCTTCGCGCTGCGCCGCGACGAGGCATCCGGACTGCCCACGCTCTGGATTCCGCTGGTGCGCCGCACGCGCGACCCCTACCTCGACGACTGGGCGCTGCCCGGCGGCTGGCTGCCCGACGACGAGGAGCTGTCGGATGCCGCGGCGCGCACCCTCGGCGAGACGACCGGCCTCGCGCCGAAGTACCTCGAGCAGCTCTACACGTTCGGTGCGATCGGACGCTCCCCCGGCGGGCGCGTGGTGTCGGTCGTGTACTGGGCACTCGTGCAGTCGGACGAGGCCGAGCGCGCCACCGCCGACGAGAACGTGCGCTGGTGCGCCGCCGACTCGCTCGGGCGGCTCGCCTTCGACCACAACCGCATCGTCGAGTACGCGCTCTGGCGGCTCCGCACGAAGATGGAGTACGCGCGCATCGCGCACGCGTTCCTCGGCGAGACCTTCACGCTCGCGCAGCTGCGCGAGGTGCACGAGGCGGTGCTGCAGCGCCGCCTCGACCCCGCGAACTTCCGTCGCACGATGGAAGCGTCCGGCACGCTCGTCGACACCGGCGAGCGCCTGTCGGGCACCCCGCACCGGCCGCCCAAGCTGTACCGGTACGACGCCTCGATCGACCTGGCCGACGCCGGGCCGCTCGCCCGAACCCGCGCGCTGCGCAGCGCGCACGACGATCGGGTCGAGTCCGACCCGATCCTGCCCCACCCGAGGATGAGAGCATGACCATCGCAACGCCCCCCGCCCGCGACGAGGTGGAGACCCGTCGCGCGGCATCCGTCGACCGCAGCATCCGGCTCATCCAGACCGGGTCGAAGGCCGGCGCGACCTGCACCCCCGAACTCGCGAAGGGCCCGTGGGAGTTCGACCGCGGGCCGATCGGCTACGGTCCCGGCTCGTCGATGGGCGACGTGATCCCCACCGGCTCGCCGCGCCAGGGCGACCTGCCCGAGTCGTACCGCACGGCCTCGCAGGACGAGCTGCACGCGCGCATCGAGGCCGCCAAGGCGACTCTCGGCGACCGCGTCGTCGTGCTCGGCCACTTCTACCAGCGCGACGAGGTGGTGCGGCACGCCGACTTCGTGGGCGACTCGTTCCAGCTCGCGAACGCCGCCAAGGCGAAGCCCGAGGCCGAGGCGATCGTGTTCTGCGGCGTGCACTTCATGGCCGAGACCGCAGACATGCTCTCGGGCGCCGAGCAGGCCGTGATCCTGCCCAACCTCGCGGCCGGCTGCTCGATGGCCGACATGGCCGACCTCGACTCCGTCATGGAGTGCTGGGAGCAGCTCGAGGAGGTCTACGGCACCGAGCCCGACGCCGACGGCCGCGTGCCGGTCATCCCGGTGACCTACATGAACTCGTCGGCGGCGCTCAAGGGCTTCTGCGGTGAGCGCGGCGGCATCGTCTGCACCTCGTCGAACGCCGAGACGGTGCTCGAGTGGGCGTTCGAGCGCGGGCAGCGCGTGCTGTTCTTCCCCGACCAGCACCTCGGCCGCAACACGGCCAAGGCGATGGGCGTGCCGCTGGAGCACATGCCGATGTGGAACCCGCGCAAGCCGCTCGGCGGCTCGACCGAGGACGAGCTGCACGACGCGCGGGTGATCCTCTGGCACGGCTTCTGCTCGGTGCACAAGCGCTTCACGGTCGACCAGATCGAGACCGCGCGCGCCGAGCACCCGGGCGTGCAGGTCATCGTGCACCCCGAGTGCCCGATGCCCGTGGTCGACGCGGCCGACGGCTACGGCTCGACCGACTTCATCGTGAAGGCCATCAACGCCGCCCCCGCGGGGTCGAGCTTCGCGATCGGCACCGAGATCAACCTCGTGCAGCGCCTCGCCGCCGAGCACCCCGAGCACGAGATCTTCTGCCTCGACCCCGTCGTCTGCCCGTGCTCGACGATGTACCGCATCCACCCCGGCTACCTGGCCTGGGTGCTGGAGGAGCTCGTCGAGGGCCGCACGGTGAACCCCATCACCGTGCCCGAGGACGTCGCGGGCCACGCGCGGGTGGCACTCGAGCGGATGCTGGCGGCCAAGCCGCCCGCCGGCGCCGTCGCGAAGGCCGGCACGCGCGTCTCCGACGCCATCGCGGCGCCCTCCCCCGGCACGACGGACTGACCATGGCGGCCGTGGTCGTGGTCGGCAGCGGGCTCGCGGGCCTGCTCGCCGCCGTGCGCGCCGCCGACGCGGGCCACCGCGTGACGGTGGTCACGAAGGGTGCGCTCGACGAGGGCAGCACGCGCTACGCGCAGGGCGGCATCGCGGCCGCGCTCTTCCCCGACGACTCGGTCGACGCCCACGTGCTCGACACGCTGCGCGCCGGGGCCGGGCACTGCGACCCGGCCGCCGTGCGCGTGCTGTGCGAGGAGGGACCGGCGCGCGTGCGCGACCTGATCCGGTTCGGCGCGCGGTTCGACCGCGACGACTCCGGCCTGGCGCGCGGGCTCGAGGCCGCGCACTCGCGGGCGCGCGTGGTGCACGCGGGCGGCGACGCCACCGGCGCCGAGATCGAGCGCGCGCTGGTCGCCACGGTGCGCGCGCGCGCGGTCGAACTCGTCGAGCACGCGATGCTCGCCGACGTGCTCACCTGCCGGGGCCGCGCCTGCGGCGTGCGCCTCCTGGTCGACGGCCAGCTCGTCGACCGCCCGGCCGACGCCGTGGTGCTCGCAACGGGCGGTACCGGGCAGCTCTTCGGCCGCACCACGAACCCCGCGGTCGCGACCGGCGACGGCATCGCCGCCGCCTGGCGGGCGGGCGCGCGGGTCGCCGACCTCGAATTCACCCAGTTCCACCCGACGGCGCTCGCCGCCCCGGGCACCCCGCTCGTCTCCGAGGCGGTGCGCGGCGAGGGGGCGGTGCTGCGGGATGCCGCCGGAGAGCGCTTCATGCCGTCGCGGCATCCGCTCGCCGAGCTGGCGCCGCGCGACGTCGTGGCCCGCGAGGTGGCCGCCGCGATGCGCCGCCACGGCGGCGCACCCGCACTGCTGGACGCCACCGCGCTCGGCGGCGCGTTCCTGGCCCGGCGGTTCCCGGGCATCGACGCGGCGACGCGCGCCGCGGGGTACGACTGGTCGCGCGAGCCGATCCCGGTGACGCCGGCCGCGCACTACGCCATGGGCGGCATCGCCACCGACCTCTGGGGGCGCACGAGCGTGCCCGGGCTCTTCGCGGTCGGCGAGTGCGCGCGCACCGGCGTGCACGGCGCGAACCGGCTGGCGTCGAACTCGCTGCTCGAGGCGGCCGTGTTCGCCGATCGCGCGGCGCGCGTGCTCGACGAGCCGTTCCCGGGGGCGACCGCGCCGCGGCAGTTCCCGGGCCGGACGCCGGCCCACCCCCATGACACCGCCGCCCCCGACGCCGCTCCGGCCGCCTGCACGCGAGCCGCCCTGCAGGAGCTGATGTGGTCGCGCGCGGGACTCGAGCGCACCGGCGCGGGGCTGTCCGAGGCATCCGCCGTGCTCGACGCCTGGGCCGATCGCCGGCACGCCGACCCCGCCGACGACCGGGCCGGTCTCGAGGACGCCAACCTGCTGCTGCTCGCACGCCTCACGGTCGACGCCGCGCTCGCCCGTCGCGAGTCGCGCGGCGCGCACCACCGACTCGACCACCCCGACCGCGACCCCGCGCTCGGCGCCCTCCCGGAGGCCGCATGACCACCCTCACGCCCGCACAGCTCGACCGCATCGTGCAGGCCGCGCTCGATGAGGACGGCCCGTGGGGCGACCTCACCTCGGAGACGCTGATCCCGGCGACGTCGCAGGCGCGCGCCGACCTCGTGGCCCGCGAGCCGGGCGTGATGAGCGGCGGCGCCGTGTTCGCCGCCGCGTTCCGCCTCGTCGACCCGCGCATCGAGGTCGAGCCGGTCGTGCCCGACGGTGCGCGCTTCGCCGCGGGCGACCGACTGGCGAGCGTCGCCGGGCCGGCTCGGGGCGTGCTGCGCGCCGAGCGCATCGGCCTGAACTTCACCCAGCGCATGTCGGGCATCGCCACCCTCACGGCGCGCTACGTCGACGCGGTCGCCGGCACGCGCGCGCGCATCGTCGACACCCGGAAGACGACCCCGGGCCTGCGCGTGCTCGAGCGGCAGGCCGTGCGCGACGGCGGCGGCCGCAACCACCGGTTCTCGCTGTCGGACGCCGTGATGGCCAAGGACAACCACCTGGCGGTGCTGACGGCGGACGGCACGGGCGTGACCGACGCCCTGCTGGCGGTGCGCGAGCGGATGCCCCACACGGCGCACCTCGAGGTCGAGGTCGACCGGCTCGACCAGGTCGAGGACGTGCTCGCCGCCGGCGTCGACACGATCATGCTCGACAACTTCTCGCTGGAGGACCTGCGCACGGGCGTCGCACTGGTCGGCGGGCGCGCGGTGGTCGAGGCGAGCGGCGGCGTGCACCTGGATACCGTCGGCGAGATCGCCCGGACCGGCGTCGACGTCATCTCGGTCGGTGCGCTCACGCACAGCGTGCGTTCGCTCGACCTCGGACTCGACGTGGTGATCGGCGCGCCGTGATCTACCTCGACCACGCCGCCACGAGCCCCGTGCGCCGCGAGGCGCTCGAGGCCATGTGGCCGTACCTGACCGGGGAGTACGGCAACCCGTCGAGCCACCACACGGTCGGCGAGGCCGCCGCGCGGGCGCTGGCCGATGCCCGCGCAACGGTGGCGCGGGTGCTGGGTTGTCGGCCCGGCGAGGTGGTGTTCACGTCGGGCGGCACCGAGGCCGACAACCTCGCGGTCAAGGGCATCGCGCTCGGCGCCCCGCGCGGCCGGCACGTGGTCACCACGCCGATCGAGCACGAGGCGGTGCTCGAGTCGGTCGAGCACCTGTCGAAGGTGCACGGCTTCGACGTCACGATGCTCGCGGTCGACGCCGGCGGACTGGTCGACCCCGACGAGCTCGCCGCCGTGCTGCGCGACGACACGACGCTCGTGAGCGTGCAGGCGGCCAACAACGAGATCGGCACCGTGCAGCCGGTCGCCGAGCTCGCGGAGGTCGCCCGCGCACGCGGCGTGCCGATCCACACCGACGCCGTGCAGGCGGCCGGCTGGCTGCCGCTGGAGGTCGGCGCGCTGGGCGTCGACGCGCTCTCGCTGTCGGGCCACAAGGTCGGCGCGCCGAAGGGATCGGGCGTGCTGGCGGTCCGGGGGCGGATGCCGCTGGAGCCGGTGCTCCACGGCGGCGGCCAGGAACGGGGGCGCCGCTCGGGCACCGAGAACGTGGCCGGCGCGGTCGCACTCGCGACCGCACTGCGACTCGCCGAGGCCGAACGACCGGAGGCCGCCGCGCGGGTCGCCGCCGTGCGCGACGCACTGGTGGCGCGGGTGCTCGCCGACGTGCCGTCCGCGCGCCTCACAGGCGACCCGGTGCGCCGACTGCCGGGCACCGCGTCGTTCGTGTTCCCGGGCACGAGCGGCGAGGCCGTGCTGCTCGAGCTCGAGCGACGCGGCGTGGTCGCCTCGAGCGGATCGGCCTGCGCCGCGGGCAGCGACGAGCCGTCGCACGTGCTCACCGCGATCGGCCTGCCCGCCGAGGTCGCGCAGACCGCCGTGCGGTTCACGCTCGGACGCGACGCGGACGCCGAGGACGTGGCCGCCGCGGCGGCATCCGTCGCTTCTGCCGTGTCGGCGGTGGGCGGTATCGTGTCGGCATGAGCGATTCCACTCCGGTGCCCGGCGACGACGAGACCGACGCCGAGGCCCGCGCCGAGCACGAGCGCGAGGTCGAGGAGCGGCTGACGGACGAGCTCGCCCCCGAGGAGGAACTCCTCAAGGGCTGGCTGCCCGAGGCATCGCCGACCGACGGGCCCGCGCCGGCCCCGTAGCCCCTTCCCGCGGCCCGCTCGGGCCGCACGCACGCTGCGCGACGACGCGCTCGTTCGTCCCGTACCGGGAATTTCCGTCCGCTCGTGACGGTTGCCCGGCTGTATCGCCATCGCCGACCCCGGATCCGGCCACGCCCGTTTCCGCAGTGAGGAACCACACGTGACCGACCGCTCCACCGACCTCGACGACGCCCGCGCAGCCGGGCCGGCCGACGCGCCCGGCGACGCCGACCGCGCCGCACGCGACTCGCGCGTCATCTGGCTGCTCCTCGCGGCCGCCTTCGTCGTCATCCTCAACGAGACCATCATGGGCGTGGCGATCCCCCACCTCACGACGGACCTCGGCATCACGGTGCAGGCCGCGCAGTGGCTCACGACGGCGTTCATGCTCACCATGGCGGTGGTCATCCCCATCACCGGGTTCCTGCTGCAGCGCTTCCACACGAGGCCCGTGTTCATCGCCGCGATGAGCCTGTTCTCGACCGGCACGCTGATCGCCGCCCTCGCGCCCGGCTACGAGGTGCTGCTCGGCGCCCGCGTCGTGCAGGCGACGGGCACCGCGATCATGATGCCGCTGCTCATGACGACCCTCATGACGCTCGTCGCACCGCGCGACCGCGGGCGAATCATGGGCCGCGTCTCGACCGTCATCTCCGTCGCGCCCGCGATCGGCCCGACCATCTCGGGCCTGATCCTGAACTACCTGTCGTGGCGGTGGATGTTCTGGATCGTGCTGCCCATCGCCGTCACCATGCTCCTGATCGGCATCCGCCGCGTCGAGAACGTGACCGAGCCGCGGGTCGTGCCCATCGACGTGTTCTCGGTCGTGCTGTCGGCCTTCGGCTTCGGCGGCATCGTGTTCGGGCTCAGCCAGATCGGCGGCGCCGCCGAATCGGGCGGCGAGGCCGGGGGCAACGCCGTCGCGATGTGGATCTCGCTGGCCATCGGCGCGATCGGGCTCGCGGCGTTCATCACCCGGCAGCTGCTGCTCCAGCGCCGCGACCGGGCGCTGCTCGACCTGCGCACGTTCCGCTCGCGGAACTTCTCGATCTCGATCGGCCTGATGGCGATCATGATGCTCGCGCTCTTCGGCACCATCATCCTGCTGCCGATCTACATGCAGAACGTGATCGGGCTCGACGCGCTCCAGGCGGGGCTCCTGCTGCTGCCCGGCGGACTCGTCATGGGGCTCGCGGCGCCGACGGTCGGGCGCCTCTACGACCGCTTCGGGCCGAGCGTGCTGCTGGTGCCGGGCAGCGTGGTCGTGAGCGGGGTGCTCTGGTTCCTCGCCCTGTTCGCGACCGAGTCGACGCCCGCCTGGGTCGTGCTCGCCGCGCACGTCACGCTGAGCCTCGGCCTGGCGTTCATGTTCACCCCGCTCTTCACGGCGTCTCTCGCGTCGGTCGAGCCGAGGCTGTACTCGCACGGCAGCGCGATCGTCGGCACTGTGCAGCAGGTCGCGGGTGCGGCGGGCACGGCGCTCTTCGTGACCGTGATGGCCGCGCAGACGGCCGCGCTGTCGTCCCCGACGGTGGCGGATGCGGCCGCGGCGGCCGGCGGCGTGCGCGCGGCGTTCCTCGTCGGCGCGATCCTCTCGCTGCTCGCGATCGTCGGTTCGGCGCTGGTGCGCCGCCCCGCCGACTCGCCGGCGCACGTCGTCGGGCACTGATCGTCCGTGACGCGTCGGCGCGACCCGGTTCGCGCCGACGCGCAGCGGCCGTACGCGGCACTCGGCGGGTGCGGCGTCAGCCGCAGTCGGGGCGGCAGGTGCGCTGCGACAGCGCGGTGACGAGCACCTGGCCGAGATCTTCGGGCTCGGATGCCGAATAGGCCGCACCCCCGGTGACCTTGGCGATCTTCGTCATCGCGTCGAGGTCGGTGTCGGGACCGAACCCGATCATGATGACCGGCACGGGCCGGAGCGGGTCCTGCAGGTCCTCCAGCTCGGCGAGCAGGGTGTCGAGGTCGATGCCGTTCGCGTCCTCGTTGCGCCCGTCGGTGATGAGCAGCACCGAGTTGACGCGGTCGGGGTCGTAGGTCTCGGTCACGCGCTGCACGGCGGCGAGCGTCGTGTCGTAGAGCCCGGTGGCGCCGCCGAGGCGCTCGGGCAGCGACGCGATGATGCCCGCGATCTGCTGGAGGTGGGCGACGTCGGCGAGCGACGCGATGGGCGCGAGCTCCTCGTAGTCGAGGTCGCCGTTGCGCGCGGTCGAGAACGCCCAGACGCCCATCTGCACCTCGCCGGAGAACTTCTCCATCGCGCCCAGGGCGGCCTGCTGGAAGATGTCGATGCGCCGGAGCCCGTTGCCCGCCGGGTCCTCCATGGAGCCGGAGACGTCGATGACGGCGAGCATGCGGCCGCGCAGGGTCAGCACGCCCCACTGGCGCAGGAGGTTCACCTGGTCGGCGCCGGCCGGTGCGTCGAACGTCGCGACCGCGTCGGCCACCACGCCCGGCGCCTCGAGCTCGCCGCCGCCGTCCGCGGTGCGGAACCCGTTGGCCGCCAGGACGTCGGCAGCGCCGGCGATCGCCTGCTCGAGGTCGACGAGCAGCTCATCCTTCGTGGGCGGGGCCCACGCGTCGGGGTCGGGCTCGGCCGTCGCGTCGGCCTCGGGCGCGCCGGTCGCCTCGGCGGCATCCGCCCCGTCCTCCGCTCCATCCTCCGCGGCGGTCTCGGCGTCGTCGGCGCCGACCCCGAGCCGCACGAACGGGAAGGTCATCGCCGGCGTGCCCTCGGCGGGGTACACGGCGACGAGCTGCTCGGACTCGTGGTCGGCGTTGTGGGCTGCCACGGCCTGCTCGGTCGCGATGGCCATGGTGGGCTCCGACGCGGCGACCGTCGCGGCCAGCGCCGCCTCGGTCGAGGCTGGGATGGTCTTGCCGAGCTCGATCATCGCGCCCGCGAGCTGGGTCGGGTCGTCGGGGTCGGCGATGCCCGCGAGCGCGCCGAGGGCGGCGAGGCTCGACGCCGAGCCCTCGGGGTCGGGGAGCAGCATGCGCGTGGCGCCCGCGAGCACCGTTCCCCAGCCGGGCTGCGTCTCGCCCACCTCGGCGGCCTGCTCGGCCGGGGTGACGAACACGATCGGCGTGCTCGCCACGGCATCGCCCACCGAGACCTCGGGCGCGGGCCGGCCGAGGGACGTCGCGGTCGCGGACATGCGGTCGACCCATGCGACGGCGCTCGGGATCCAGACGTCGGCGGGCTCACCCGTGCCGGTCGCCACCACCGCCGCGGTGTCGGCCGACTCCTGGGCGCGCACCGTCGTCGCGGCGCAGCCCTCGGACGCCTCGTCGAAGGTCTCGGCCACGCTCGTCACGACCGGTTCGATCGTCGGGTCGGCCACCACGACGAGTTCGGTCGGCTCGTCGCATCCCTCGGGCTCGGAGGCGAAGATCGAGCCGTCCAGGAGCGGGTCGAGGATGCCGGCGGCCCACGCGGCCCCGGTGCCGCCGACCAGGAGCAGGAGCACGAGCGCGACGGTGCCGCCCACCAGCATCGGTCGCCGAGGTCGCCTCGCCGGCGCGACGCTGTGACGGCCCACGCTCACTCCATTGCCCACCGTCGCGCGTGCTGCGACAACCGGTGACTCGTTCGCTTGTCGTTCGGGTCCGCACCTGGGGGGTGCGGGATCCCAACAGTGTAGGTGACGCGGGAAGGGTCCGGAACTGGAGGATCCACACAAGTGGCCCGGAGGGGCCGGTACGTCGACGCCGATCGGCGGCCGACGGATCAGTGCTCGGCGAGTTCCAGCCGCACGATCGGGATCTCGGGCTCGGCCTCCCCGGTGACGTCGCGGATCATGCGCTGCAGGGCGGCCCACGCCTTCGGGTAGTGGTCGGCGTAGCGTGCGAGCACCTCTGCGCTGCCCGCATCGTCGAGCAGCACGGCGTGCGCCGGCCGTCGGCGGATGCGCCCGGTGCTCACGTGGCAGGCGGGGTTCGCGCGGAGGTTGCGGTACCACTGCGATCCGCGTCCGAACCCGGCTGCCACGAAGACCGTGCGATCGTCGGGCCGGTCGACCACTTCGAGTGCGACGTACCGCGGCTCGCCCGACGAACGCCCGACGTGCTCGATCATCGTCAAGCGCCGGCCGAGCAGCACGCCGAGTCCTGCGCGGTAGAGCGGGATGGGGAGCCGGACCAGCCAGCGGGTGCGGATGAGGGTCGCGGCGAGGCTCACTCGCTGCATGATCGCGCACGTCGGACGATCGCGCAAGGGCGTTGCACCGATCCGGTGCCCGCCGCTTGGCTGTCAGGTCGAACCTCATGAAGGAGGACCCACGTGGACACCACCACGCTCATCTGGATCATCGTCGGCGTCGTCGTCGTCATCGCGATCGTCATCGGCGTCGTACTGCTGACCTCGGGCAAGCGCCGCGAGGCGCGCCTGGAGGCAGACCGGCGCAAGGCCGCCGAGCTCCGTGCGGAGGCGGCGGACGCCGACCGACAGGCGCGCGAGCGCGAGGCGGCCGCCGCCCGGGCGCGTGCCGATGCCGCGCGGTCGCAGGCCGAGGCGGAGGAGGCCGAGGCACGGGCCCAGCAGGCCCGGCTCGACGCCGAGGAGCGCAGCCGCGAGAGCGCGGAGCGCCAGGCGGCCGCCGAGGAGGCGCGCGCGTCCACCGAGGAGACCCGGCGCCGGGCGGACGAGATCGACCCGGACACCACGGGCGACCGCGCCGCGGACGAGCCGGCGTCGGACGAGCCCGCGGACGCGCCCCCCGCGGACGAGCGGCCCGCGGACGAGCGGCCCACGGAAGAGCGGCCCACGGAAGAGCGGCCCACGGAGGACGCCGGCACCGCCGACGCCGAGCACCACGCGGCCCGTCACGACGAGGCCCGTGTGGACGAGCCCCGGCACGACGAGCCCCGGGGCGAGGAGCCCCGGCATGCGGCCGCCGCTGCGCACGACGCGCCGACCGCGGCATCGGACCCGTCCCCCGAGGACGACACCGCCGACGGCCGGCACACCGCCGAGGCCTCGCAGTCCGCGCCCGCGGACGGCCGCACCGACGCCGACCGCGCCGCGCACGTGCGCGACGCGAGCTCGGAGCGGGCGCGCCCCTCGGCGTGACCGCTGCGGCGGATGCCGGGCCGATGCGCGTCGCCCGGCATCCGCCGCCTACTTCAGCAGGCGCGACATCCGTCGGTCGGCGAGCAGCTTGCCGCCGGTCTGGCAGGTCGGGCAGTACTGCATCGAGCGGTCGGCGAAGTGCACGTCGCGCACGGTGTCGCCGCAGACGGGGCAGGCCTCGCCGCCGCGGGCGTGCACCCGCATACCCCGACGCTTGGCGTCCTTGAGCTCGGCGGCCGGCCGCCCCTCGGCCGCCTCGACGGCGGCGCGCAGGGTGTCGCGGAGCGCGTCGTAGAGGCGCGCGACCTCGTCGTCGTCGAGGGAGGAGGCGAGCGCGTAGGGCGACATCCTCGCCACGTGCAGCACCTCGTCGGAGTAGGCGTTGCCGACCCCCGCGATGAGCGACTGCTCGCGCAGCACGCCCTTGATCTGCGTGCGCCGGCCGGAGAGGATGCCCGCGAAGACCTCGAGCGTGAAGTCGTCGTCGAGCGGCTCCGGCCCGAGCGAGGCGATGCCGGGCACGTCGCGGGGGTCGCGCACGACGTACACCGCGAGCGACTTCCTCGTGCCGGCCTCGGTGAGGTCGAACCCCGACCCGTCGTCGAACCCGACCCGCATGGCGATGGGCGACGTGCCGGGCCGGATGCGGCTGGCCGGGAGCTGCTCGTACCAGCGCAGCCAGCCCGCGCGGGCGAGGTGCGCGACCAGGTGCACGCCGTCGACGTCGAGGTCGAGCCACTTGCCGTGGCGGGCCGCGCCGGTCACCGTGCGCCCGACGAGGTCGGTGAGCGGCGGGTCGAAGGTCTTGAGGGCCGAGAACGACGTCATGGTCGCCGATCGGATGCCGCGCCCCACCGTGCGCTCGCGCAGGAAGCCCACCAGGGCGTCCACCTCGGGCAGTTCCGGCATGCGCCCAGTCAACCAGCCGCATGCACGCGCAACCACCCTTGCGGGCGCCGACGGAGAGGTATATCGTGAGGCGATATAGCGACCCACGAGTGATCGACCGGAGACCATGACCGAGACCCAGCCCCGCGACCTGCTCCCCCTCACCGAGCCGGTGTTCCACATCCTGCTCGCGCTCGTGGACGACGAGCGGCACGGCTACGGCATCATGCAGGAGGTGCGCACCCGCACCGAGGGCGACGTGCAGCTCGCACCCGGCACGCTCTACGGGGCGATCAAGCGGCTCCGCGGCCTCGGGCTCATCGAGGAGTCGGACACCCGCGTCGACCCGTCGCTCGACGACGAACGCCGTCGCTACTACCGCATCACCGGCCTCGGCGAGCGGGTCGCGACGGCGGAGGCGACCCGCATCGCGGCGCTCGCACGCCAGGCGGCGGCCAAGCGCCTGCTGCCGGAATGGGGCGCGGCCTGATGTCCGCCCGCGTGGACGAGGGACGGATGATCCGGGTCGCACTGCGCGCCCTGCCGTCCGAGTTCCGCGCGGAGTACGGCGACGAAGTGCTGCTCGTCAGCCGCGACACGCTCCGCGAGGCCAGCGCGTCGGGCCCCGCCGCACTCTCGAGTGCGCGCGGGCGCATCCTCATCGACCTGGTGGCCACCGCGGCCGCCGAGCATGTGCGGAAGGGGTTCACCATGCGCACCACGGCACCCGGAATCGGGTACGGCATCGCGGCGGCCATCGGCTTCCCGCTCTACATCGCCAGCTACGGCAGCTACGGCTTCTGGAACGTCGTCGACGGGGTGCACGGCCTCTTCGGCGTCAACCCGGCCCTCTGGTTCCATCCGCTCATCGCCGCGATCGGGGGCGTGCTCGCCGCCATCGGCCTGTTCGGACTCGTCGGCAGGCTGGGCCTGACCGCCCGGACGAGGGCGATCGCCCGGTCCGCCGCGATCCTCGCAGGGCTCGCCCTGGTCGTCACCTCGCTCGGGATCCTCGACGACGGCGCGATCCTGCGGAACTCGGTGCACCGACTGCTGGACACCATCGAGGCGATCGGATGGTTCGTCGGGTTCGGCGGCACCATCGTGATGCTCATCGCGTGCGGGGTGGTCGCCGTGCGCCGCCGCGCGCTCGGCGTCTGGAGCGCCGCGCCACTGGTCGCGGGCGTCGGCGTCGCCGCCTGGGTGTCGTTCGTGCTGGTCGGCATGGGCGCGGGCTGGGGCTGGGAGAACCTGCTTGCCGGACCCGTCTCGCAGCTGCTGCTCCTCGCGAGCGTGCTCGCGTGCGTCGCCACCGGCGTCGGCATCGCCCTCGCCCCGCGCCACCGCACCGACCCTGCCGACCACGCGCCGCACCCGAAGGCGCGGATCGACTCCGCGGCGACCGCCTGACCCGGGTCGGTCGGCCGGACGGCGAGGGGCGGAGGACGACTCAGGCGCCCCCCGCTGCACCGTCCTCGTCCTCGTCGGCATCCCCGAGCAGCTCCGCGAGCTCGATGTCCGCCTCACCGGTGGGCGGCGGCGCGGTGAGCGTCGGCTCGACCTCGCGCACCGCGGCGATGACGCCCTCCAGCAGGTCGCGCACCGACGTGGCGCCGAGCAGTCGCACCTGGTCGAGCGCACCCACCGGCGCGATTCCCGCGAGCTGCCAGCTCGCCGCCACCGGATCCTCGTCGAGCACGATGTCGGCCGACCACGGCAGCTCGACGAACTCGCCGGCGCGCGCGAGCACCCCGCGCACCGCCCGCTCGGCCTCGTCGCGCAGCGCCGCGCAGGCCGCCTCCCACGCCAGCTCGGGCAGGTCGCGCACGACCGCCATCGGATACGGGTCCTCCTGCAGCCACTCCAGGACCTCGAAGCGCAGCCCGCCGCGCGCGGCGATGGCGATGGTGCCGTCCCCCGACCCGAGCTCGACGAGCCGTGCCATGGTCCCGATGCCGAAGCGCTGGTCGCCCCCGCCGACCTCGGCGCCCCGTTCGATGAGCACGACGCCGAACTCGGGCGACTCGCCCTCCAGCATGCGGCCGAGCATCGCGAGGTACCGCTCCTCGAACACCCGCAGCGTGATCGGCATGTGCGGGAACAGCACCGCGCCGAGCGGGAACATCGCGACGGATCGCATGCACGCCAGTACAGCACATCGGCCGGGAGGGGTGTTCCCGCCGTCCGCCGCGCACGCACGCCGCGGCGCCCGAATGTGATCCGCCATTCACTTCCCGCCGTCCGTCCCGTAGCCTGCCCACATGCGACGAGACCACTGGCGGCGGCGCAACGCTGCGCTCGACCCCGCCCGCGACCACGTGGAGATCTACCGGAACGTCCTCCAGTACGAGTTCCCATGGGACATGAACCAGGCGCTGAGCTTCGCGCTGTTCCGCACGTACGCCGTGCCGGGCATCGGGCGCCTGCTCGACGAGACCGGCGAGTTCACCGGCCGTACGCAGAAGCGCTACGACGACACCGCGCTGCTGCTCGAGGCGCCGAGCCGCCTGGGCTTCGCGCACCCCGAGGCACGGGCGGCGATCCGCCGCATCAACGGGATGCATCGTGCCTACGACATCCCCGACCACGAGTTCCGCTACGTGCTCTCCACGTTCGTGGTGGTGCCCAAGCGGTGGCTCGACGCCTACGGCAAGCGCCCGCTCGACGCGGGTGAGCTCGAGGCATCCGTGCACTACTACCGCGCGCTCGGCAGCCGCATGGGCATCCCCGACGTCCCCGAGACCTACGACGGCTTCGCGACGCTCATGGACGCCTACGAGACCGAGCACTTCGCGTTCGAGCCCGGGGCGCGGCGCGTGGCCGACGCGACCCTCGCGCTGCTGCTGACGTTCCACCCGCGGCTGCCGAGGCGCACGGTCGAGGTGTTCAGCCGGGCGCTCATGGACGACGCACTGCTCGACGCGCTCGGCTACGACCATCCACCGCGCGCCGTCACCGTCGCCTCGCGCGCGGCGCTCCGCCTGCGCGGCCGCGTGGCACGCCTGCTCCCGGCCAACCGCACCCCCACCACGGTCGCCGACCTGCCGTGGGTGCGCAGCTACCCCGACGGGTACGACGTCGAGCAGCTGGGCACCTTCCCGGGCGGATGCCCGGTGCCGCATGCCCGCGCGGAGGACTCAGGGGCCGCCTGAGGCACGCGCGACGGCGGCGCCCGCGGGCTGCTCCCCCGTGTCCCCGGGCACCTGGGCGCGCGAGCCCCGGCGACGCGGTCAGGCGCCGGGCAGCTCGCGCCCGAACATCTGCGCGGTCGCCCGCGCGCTCGGGGTGCCGGCGTCGGGGTCGGCGCCGGCGGCGAGCAGCGCCCGGATCACGTCGCCCTCGCCCTTGAACACCGCGCCCGCGAGCGGCGACTGGCCGCGCGCGTTGAGCCGGTCCACCTCGGCGCCCCGCTCGGCGAGCGCCGCGACCAGCGCGGCGTGGCCGTGGTAGGCGGCGAGCATGAGCAGCGTGTTGCCCTGCCCGTCGGCGAGGTCGGCGGGCACGCCCGCGTCCACGAACTCCAGGAGCAGGTCCGCGCCAGCGCGCGCCAGGTCGAGCAGCTGGTCGGGCTCCACGCCCGGTGCACCGGCAGCCATCAGGTCTCCCGGGTCGGCGGCGAGACGGTCTTCGCCGGATCGCGCTCGGCCAGCCCGCCGACCGCCGCATCGATCGCGGCCATCGTGTCGGCATCGAGCGTGCGACCCGCAGCCTGCACGTTGTCGGCGATCTGCTCGGGCCGGGAGGCGCCGATGATCGCCGACGCGACGTTCGGGTTCTGGAGCACCCATGCGACGGCGAGCTGCGCCATCGTCATGCCCGCCTGCTCGGCGATCGGCCGCAGGCCCTGCACGGCCGTGAGCACCTCGTCGTCGAGGAAGCGCCGGACCATGTCGGCCCCGCCCTTCTCGTCGGTCGCCCGGGACCCCGCGGGCAGCTCCGCGCCGGGGTGGTACTTGCCGGTGAGCACGCCCTGTGCGACCGGCGACCACACGATCTGCGAGATGCCGAGCTCCCGGGACGTGGGCACGACCTCCGCCTCGATCACGCGCCAGAGCATCGAGTACTGCGGCTGGTTCGAGATGAGCGAGACGCCGAGCTCGCGGGCGAGCGCGTGCCCGGCGCGGAGCTGCTCCGCGTTCCACTCCGAGACCCCGATGTAGAGCGCCTTGCCGGCACGCACGACGTCGGCGAACGCCTGCATCGTCTCCTCCAGCGGCGTCTCGTAGTCGAAGCGGTGGGCCTGGTAGAGGTCGACGTAGTCGGTGCGCAGCCGCGAGAGCGAGCCGTCGATGGACTCCATGATGTGCTTGCGCGAGAGGCCCGAGTCGTTCGGGCCCTTCGGGCCCGTCGGCCCGTAGACCTTGGTGAAGATCTCGAGCGAGGCCCGGCGTTCGCCGGCGAGCGCCTCGCCGAGCACGGCCTCCGCGACCGTGTTGGCGTAGACGTCGGCCGTGTCGAAGGTGGTGATGCCCGCGTCGAGCGCGGCACGCACGCAGCGCTGCGCGGTGTCGTTCTCGACCTGGGAGCCGTGGGTGAGCCAGTTCCCGTAGGTGATCTCCGAGATCTTGAGGCCGCTGTTGCCGAGGTACCTGAATTCCATGGGTCCCAGCCTAGGCAGCGAGCGGATGCCGCGGAGCTGCCGCGCGCTGGCCGGGCCCCCGCGGCGGGCTCAGAGCGCGAGCAACCGCTCGGTGTCGCCGAACACCTCGAGGCCGGCGCACTCGGCGACGCCCTCGAGGCGCACCGTGCCGTCGTGGTCGACGTGGCGGAACGCGATGCGCGCGTCCATCGTCTCCTCGACGCGCTGGTGCATGGCCTCGCGCAGCGGCGCGTGCAGCAGCCCGCCCCGCACGCGCTCGGCCTCGAGGTGGAGCACGCCGTCGGGCCCCGAGACGCTCCAGCGCACGTGGGCGTCGTCGATCGCGAGCGCATGCTCGCGCGAGCCGTTGTAGGTGGTCCACCGGTGCAGGCGACCGCCGTGCCGGAAGCCGATGATCGAGCCGCGGAACGACCTGCCGACCCACGGGATGATCGCCACGGAGGCGATGAGCGAGGCGTCCGTGCCGTCACCCGCGGTCGCATCGACGTGGTTGCTCGCCATCCACACGTAGCCCGCCGGGAAGGCCCGACCCCAGTCCTTCTCGATGTACCCGCGTCCGCCGTCGAACGGCACCGACGCGCCCTCGACCTCGAGCGTGCCGGCCAGCCCGTGCCCGAACGAGACGATGCCGTGGAAGCACTCCATGAACGGCACCAGCCCGTACCAGCCCATGATGCCGGGCTCGCGCAGGGTCACCGGCCACGGGGTGAAGGGGTCGGGGAAATCGACCCGCCCGCGCAGCTGCGGCAGGTCGAGCGTCGCACCCGTCGGCGAGAAGCGGTTGCCGCCGACCTCGACGTGGAAGCCGTGCGCGGACGCCGCGAACTCGTCGACGTCGAACCGGTGGTACCAGGACCGGCCGGTGAGCCCGTCGAGCACCTGCACGAACGCCTCGTCACGCGCTCCCCCGTCGCCGGCGAGCCCCCGGAAGACGCCCGGGATGACCGCCCAGCGCTGCGACCGGTCGGCCGTCACGAGCTTCACGTACCAGCCCTCGAAGAACCCGCGCCGGACGCCGTGGCCGTGGAACGCCTCCGGGCGCCGCACGCCCCGCACCCATGCCGCGGGAGTCCGCATGCGCCAATCGTAGGCGCGCGGCGGCGCGCCCGGACGGGATGTGGGCAACCCGCCGGCCCCGCGCATCCGACGCGATCCTCAGGAGTTCCCCACGCCGCCACGACACATCCGGGCGCCTCGGCGGCGAGGCTGTCGGAGGCTGCGCCACCCGCGCACGCGCAACACGACAGGAGACCCACCTTGCACGGCACCACCACCGGCCGCATCCCGGCCCGCGACCCGCTCGACCTCGCCGCCACCGGACACCCGTCGACCCTGGTCGGAGCCGGGCCGGGCGCCACCCGCCAGCCGGACCTGCAGTACGCCGACGAGCACGTCGAGCTCCGCGCGTTCACCCCGGCCCGCGACACGGGGCTCGATGCGGCCGCGTACCGGGTCGAGACGCGCAACCTCGTCGCCCGGCGCGACCCGGAGGGCTACCGCTATGTGACCGAGATGGTCGAGCGCCAGACGGCGCGGCTCGCCGCGGACGGCGTCGACCGCCCGCGGCGACCACTGACCGGCCCCGACGGCCGGGAGCTGCTCTCGCGCCGCCACGAGGTGCTCGACGAGTGGTGGGGCATCGGGCGGGACCGCCCGCGCGAGGCCTTCGCGTTCGACTACATGCCGCGGTGGCGCGAGCACGTGCCCTCCGCGAAGGCGCTCTGGCCGCTGCAGCACCCGGGTGAGCCGACGCTGCCCTTCGATGACGGGGCCGCGCCCAACGCCGACGACTGGGCCGTGCTCAGCCACGTCGCCGACGCGGTCGGCATCCGCTCGCGCGCGGCCGTGCTCGCCGCCGTCGCCGAGGCCCAGCTCGCCGCGACCGAGGGCGGGTCGTGCCTGTCGCTCGGCAGCGGCGGGCTCGTGCCCATCCTGAAGTCCGCGGGGGCACTCGGCGCTCGGGGCATGGACACCGCGGTCGAGCTGTGGGACGCCGACCCCGACGCGATCGACATGGCGCACCTGCTCGCCGTGCGCCACGGCCTGCCGGCGCCCCTCACGACGCGCCAGGTGAACCTGTACGACCTGCGCGCCCTCCGCTCGGCCGCGTCGCAGTTCGACCTGGTCGACCTGCTCGGGTTCTTCGAGTACCTCCCGACCGAGGCGCCGCCCGTCGCCGGATCGCTCGTGCCGACGGCCTCCGACTTCCTCGCCGCCGCACTCACCCGCGTCGCGCCGGGCGGCACGCTCGTGCTGGCGAACATGCGCGACACGCACCCGCAGCTCGACTTCGTGATGCGGTGCGTGCAGTGGCCGTACATCCACCCGCGCGGGCTCGACGAGCTCGCGGCGATCATCCGCGGCGCCGGCGTGGCCGACGAGCGGGTGACGTTCTACCTGCCCGACGACGACGTGTACGCGGTCGTCGAGATCGAGGGGTAGCGGATGCCGCGGGCCGGACGCCCCGTCGACGGTGCGTGCTGCGGGGCATCCGGCCGCCCCGCGGCATCCGCCGCATGCAGCCGGCTCCATGCCTGATCGCATAGGGTTGCCGGATGCTTCGACGACTGGTGTCCCGCGTGTACTGGGCCTGCAGCAGGTGGACCCTCGCGGGCGAGCCGGCGCCGGACCGCCCCTCGGTGCTGATCGGCGCCCCGCACACCTCGAACTGGGACTTCGTGCTCATGCTCGGCATCGCGTGGCGACACGGCATGGACATCCGCTGGCTGGGCAAGAAGAGCCTGTTCGCCGGATGGCGCGGGCCGATCATGCGCGGTCTCGGCGGCATCCCGGTCGACCGCTCGAACCCGTCCGAGGTCGTGGGCGAGGTGCTCGCGCGCATCGAGGCCGGGGAGGTCTTCGGGCTGGTCGTCACCCCCGACGGCACGCGCGGCTCGAACACCTACTGGAAGTCGGGCTTCTACCGCATCGCCCGCGAGGCGGGCATTCCGGTCACCCTCGGCTACGTCGACCGCACCACGATGACGACGGGCCTCGGCCCGACCTTCGAGCTCACCGGCGACGTGCCGACCGACATGGACCGCATTCGCGCGTTCTACGCCGACAAGGCCGGCGTGCGGCCGGAACTGCGCACCGAGCCGCGCCTGCGCAGCGAGGACGCGCCGGTCGCCTGAGTCGCACCCGACCCGGTTCAGATGAACAGGGTCGTGCCCGACTTCTGCGCCTCGCCCAGGAAGGTCGCGACGCCGCCCAGCTCGATGCCGTCGATGAGGTCGGACTCGGCGATGCCGAGCAGGTCCATCGTCATGGTGCAGCCGATGAGCCGCGCACCGTCGGCGTGCGCCGCCTGCATGAGCTCGGGCAGCGACTGCACGGAGTGGTCCTCCATGACCTTCTTGATCATGGCCGGCCCCATGCCCGCCATGTTCATGGTCGACAGCGGCAGCTTCTCGGGGCCCGACGGCATCATCATGCCGAACATGCGGTCGAGCGCCCGCCGGTCGCGCTTCGGCGGGTCCTGCCGGCGCAGCGCGTTGAGGCCCCAGAAGGTGAAGAACATCGACACCTTCTGGCCCATCGCGAGCGCGCCGTTGGCGATGATGAACGCCGCGAGCACCTTGTCCATGTCGCCCGAGAAGACCACGAACGAGACCTGGTCGAGGCCCTGCCTCGCGACGACGGCGGATGCCCCGGGGCCGACCGCCGCACCGCCCTTGCGGAACGACGCCACGTAGCCCGGCCCCTCGGGGGTCATCGAGAGCAGTTCGTGCCCCTTGGTGGCCGCCCAGGCGGGTCCGTCGGCGGCGAACCCGGGGTCGGAGACGTGCACCACGACCTCGTCGCCGGGCTGCACCTCGTCCATCTGCTTCGAGAGCTTCATGATCGGGCCGGGGCACGCGAGTCCGGTGCAGTCGAGGTCGACGACCGTGCCGGTGCCACGCACCGCGGTGACGAGGTCGACCGCCTCGGCGTAGGGGATCTCCGGCGCCTTGACCGCCTCGCCGACCGGCTCGAGGTCGTGCCAGAAGCGGAACGTGTGCGACCCGCCCGACAGCGTGCGCACGTCGGCGAAGCCGCGCTGCACGAGCAGCCGGTATGCGAGGTAGCTGCGGAAGCCGACTGCGCAGTAGAGCCGGATCGGCACGTCGTGGTCCCACGCGTCGGCGACCTCGCGCAGGTCGCCCAGCGGCACGTTCTCGGCGCCGGGGATGTGCCAGATGTCGTACTCCTCGGGCGTGCGCACGTCGATGATGCGCGCGCCCTCGACGGCCGCCGGGAAGTCCTTCGCGTACCAGAGCCTCAGGTCGCCGCGCAGCACGTTGGTGGCGACGAAGCCCGCCATGTTCACCGGGTCCTTCGCCGAGCCGAACGGCGGCGCGTAGGCGAGCTCGAGGGTCTCGAGGTCGTGCACGGTCGCGCCGAGGCGGATGGCGGTGGCGAACACGTCGAGGCGCTTGTCGACGCCGTCGAATCCCGCGATCTGCGCGCCGAGCAGCTTCCCACCGTCGGGCGCGAACAGCACCTTCATGTGCATCATCGCGGTGCCCGGGTAGTAGCCCGCATGGCCCGACGGATGCAGGTGCACGGTGCGGTACGGCACGCCCTCGCGCTCGAGCTGGCGCTCCGTGGCGCCCGTGCCGCCGGCGGTCATGTCGAACACCTTGACGATGGACGTGCCTTGGGTCGAGCGGTACTCGGTGTCGCGCCCGCAGATGTTCTCGGCGGCGACGCGGGCCTCGCGGTTGGCCGGCCCGGCGAGCGGCGTGAGCCCCGCGCCCGGCAGCACGGTGTGCGGCGTCTCGACGGCGTCGCCGGCTGCCCAGATGTGCGGGTCGGAGGTGCGCATGTGGGTATCGACGACGATGCCGCCGCGCGGCCCCAGCTCGATGCCGGCTTCCTCCGCGAGGCCGACGTTGGGCCGCACGCCGGCGGAGAGGATGACGAGGTCTGCCGGCAGGACGCGTCCGTTGTTCAGCTCGACCCTGAGGCTGCCGTCGGCGGCACGCTGGAAGGCGGCCGCGGCGGTCTCGAGCACGAGCTCGACGCCGCGTCCGCGGATGTGCTGCTCGACGGGGATCGAGACCTCCTTGTCGAGCGGCGGCATGATCTGGTCGCTGAGCTCGACGACCGTGACCTCGGCGCCGCGATGGCGCAGGTTCTCGGCCATCTCGAGGCCGATGTAGCCGGCGCCGATCACGACGGTGCGCACGGGCTTCCCGGTCGTCGCGGCGGCGTCGAGCGCGGCATCCAGTTGCGCCTTGATGCCGTCCATGTCGGCGATGTTGCGCAGCACGTGGATGCCCGGCAGGTCGACGCCCGGCAGCGGCAGGTGCATCGGGTCGGCGCCCTGGCAGAGCGCGAGCGCGTCGTAGCGCTCGGTGTACTCGCGGCCGGTGTCGACCTCCCGCGCCGTGACGGTCTGCGCCGTCGGGTCGATCGCCACGACCTCGGTCGAGACGCGCACGTCGATGGCGAGCGACTCGTTGAGGCTCTCGGGCGTCTGCAGCAGGAGGCGGCTGCGATCGGTGATCACCCCGCCGATGTGGTAAGGCAGGCCGCAGTTCGCGAACGACACGTAGCCGCCGCGTTCGAGCACGATGATCTCGGCGGTCTCATCGAGGCGCCTGGCGCGCGCGGCGACCGAGGCTCCCCCTGCGACTCCACCGACGACGACGATCTTCATGGCCGACCCCTCTCACGTCACCGTGGCCGGATATGTGGTCTGACCACAGTGCACAGTGTACCCCCGGGGTATCAACGTGCACAAGGGCGGGCCGGATGGGCGCCCCGGCGCGAGCACACGCCACGGACGCCGGGCGGATCACTCCTCGACGGTGTTCCAGGTGGTCTCCACGTAGACCATGCCGTCGCGTTCGGTGACGACGATGCCGGTTCCGTCCGCAGGGTTCCATTGCGTCACGACCTCGCCGGTCTCCTCGGACACCACGCTCGTGTCGGCCACGCCGTAGCGGTCCTCGTAGAACGCGATGATGTCGTCGGCGTACTTCTCGTCGTACGCCGCACCCTCCTCCTGGTAGTCGCCGCCGTCGTAGGAGCCCTCATCCGTCTTCTCGAACGGCGGCAGCTCGGGCGGCCCGGTGAGCTTCTCGAACTCATCCTCAACCTGGTCGAGCGTGTCCTGCGCCTTGTCGAAGACGTCGCGGACGTCGCCCATGCTGATGTCGCCGCAGCCTGTGAGCAGCAGCGCACCGGCAACGGCGAGCGTGGCGACGGCCGGCACTCGGCCGGTGCGGGCGGATGTGAGCGGTCGTGGCATGGCGAATTCTCCCCAGTTCGGTGCCGGACGTCGCCGACCGTATCGGCTCCCGCCGGTTCCGACAAGAGGGACGCCCCGGGCGCACGCTCTTGACACGGCCCCTGCGGAGGGCGAATCTACGAGCGAATCTCACTGATGAGAACTGGGGGCTGTGCAATGACGAACGAAGCGCAGGGGGCGCCCCCGCGACCGCTGATCCTGATCCGGGGATTCGGCGGCGTGGGCGTCGACGACGAGCGGGCGAATCCCTACCAGGGGTTCAACGACGGCACGGTGTACCCCGGCCGTCGCGGCGAGAACTACATCTACGAGGGCTTCGTGCTGCGTGCCATGAAGTCCGACGAGCATCCGTACCGCGATGCCACCAACGTCGCGGGGTTCTACGGCGCCGACCAGGGCGCACCGCCCGACCTCGGCGACCTCGGCGAGGACGACGTGACCGGCACGATCGTGCTCGACCCCGCCGTCGAGCGGAAGGTGCTCTCGCACGGCACGGCCGGCACGATCTGGATCTTCCGCTACTACGACCTCGACCCGCGCTCGCTCCGCGTCTACGGGAAGGGGCTCGAGCGGCTCGTCACGCTGATCCGGCGCTCCGCGGCGCGCCACGGCGAGACCTTCCGCGGGGTCGACATCGTCGCGCACAGCATGGGCGGCCTGGTGACCCGCGAGGGAGTCATCGCGATGCACCAGACCGCGACGGCGCCGGATGCGGCGGACGACGTGCTTCCCCCGCGCGAACTGGTGCACCGCATCGTCACGCTCGGCACGCCGCACCGCGGCATCGCCTTCCAGCGCACGCCGGAGTGGCTGCTGAAGGTGCTGCCCAAGGTGGAGAGCGCGAGCAATGAGCTGGCGTCGTTCGACCCCGAGTCGACCCGCTTCCTCGAGTGGGACGACGTCTACGACGTGCGGAACGTGCTGACCGTGGTCGGCACGAACTACCGCTCGTACAACATCGGCATCGCCAGCGCGCTCAACCGGCTGTCGAGCCTCCTGAACGACGGCTCGATGGTCTACAACCGCAGCGACGGGCTCGTGAAGCAGGCATCGGCCCAGCTGCCCGGCGCGCCGCGCACCTTCGTGCACAAGTGCCACGGCGGCAACGACTCGCTCGTGACCTCGCGCGAGGCGTATGAGATCGCGATGCGGTTCTTCCACGGCACGCATCGGGTGTCGCTGTTCCTCGACGAGGGGCGGATCACCCGGGGGCGCGACCTCATCGGACGCAGCGAGTTCTACTTCGGGGTGTCGATCAAGCCGCGCTACGTCGACTTCGACCTGTTCCACCAGAGCATCGAGGCGGAGAACTGCTACGGCCCGTTCAACGAGATGGACCTGTCGGACGACCTCGGCGACCTGCAGCGACGGCTGCGGCTCCCACTGGCGGAGTTCGGCGGCGCCACTGACTGGGCCGGTCCCGACCGGCTCATCTGGGAGGGGTGGATCGACCGCGACGCGACGCCCGACCCCCGGTTCGGGATCGTGTTCCGCGTCGACTTCTACGTCGGCGAGCGCGACAGCTACGGCGTCGGCTTCTCCGACAACGTGGTGTACCGCAAGCAGTACTACGTGCAGACCTTCCCGCGCGATGCCGCCGGCAACGGCACCGCGATCTTCCTGCACACGGGCGAGCAGGTGCTGGTCGGCGAGCACGCGCTCGACCGGGCGGGCGTCCAGGCCGTCGCGGACGATCCCGCACGAACCGATGTCGTGCAGGCCGCCCCGGTCGACGGCTCGCCGGGCGACTGGACCTTCCCGATCACCGGAACGGGCTTCGAGGGCACCTTCCGCGTGCGCATCCAGGAGGACCGCGGCTGACCCGACGCGCATCGGCGGGCGCCCGGCCCGATGCACCGCGCTCCCGCCACTTCCATTATCCCGCACGGAGGGGGCCTTGCGGCAAGGGGGTATCGCTGGGGCAGAATCGCAGGTCGCGCCGTGATTCGTCGACCCCGCACCGGGTCGGCGACGCGCATCCGCCGACCCGGGAGCATCCGCGTGACCCACACTTCGATCCGCATCTTCGACCTCGCATCCGACCACGCACGCAAGGCGGCGCCCGAGCGCATCGCCGACGATGAACGCCACTTCGCCCGCATCACCGCCCGTCTCGCCGACCAGGTCGACGACCTGTCCGCGCGCCTCGACGCCGAGCGCCGTGCGCCCGGCGGGCGGGGCCAGCAGGCGCTCGATCGCGACCTGCGCATCCACCACCTCTCCGCGCGCCTGCGCACGCTGCGCCGGTTCGGGGCCGACGCCTGCCTCGGCCGCATCGTGCCCGCCGACGGCGGGGAGCCGGTCTACGTCGGCCGGTTCGGCCTCACCGACGGCGACGGCCGCAGGCTCCTGCTCGACTGGCGCACGCCGGCCGCCGAGCCGTACTTCGCCGCGACGAGCGCGAGCCCCCTGGGCCTCGCGAGCCGCAGGCGGTACCGGTGGGCGGGCCGGCGCATCCGCGACTACTGGGACGAGCTGCTCACCCCGGGTGCGGCGATGGACGCACTCGCACTCGACGAGGAGTCGGCGTTCATCGCGAGCCTCGGCGCCGAGCGGTCGGGTCGCATGCGCGACGTGCTCGGCACGATCCAGGCCGACCAAGACGCGATCATCCGCGCGGACTCGCGCGGTGCGCTGGTCGTGGACGGCGGGCCGGGCACGGGCAAGACGGTCGTGGCGCTGCATCGCGCGGCGTACCTGCTGCACGCCGACCCGCGGCTCGGCTCGGGTCGAGGCGGGGTGCTCTTCGTCGGGCCGAACCCCTCGTACCTGGCGTACGTCGCCGACGTGCTGCCCAGCCTCGGCGAGGAGGGCGTGCAGACCTGCACCCTGCGCGAGCTCGTCGCCGAGGGCGCCGACGCGGTCGCCGAGCGCGATGCGGAGGCGGCCCGGCTCAAGGCATCCGCCCGCATGATCGACGCGATCGAACCCGCCGTGCGGTTCTACGAGGAGCCGCCGACGCACGCGCTCGACGTCGAGACCCCGTGGGGCGACCTGTGGCTCGGGCCCGACGACTGGGCCGAGGCGTTCGCATCGCCCGAGCCCGGCACCCCGCACAACGAGGCGCGCGACCAGGCCTGGGAGACCCTCGTGGAGATCCTCGCCGACCGGCTCGACGACGAGGAGGTGCCGCTCGACCAGGTGCGCCGCGCGCTCGCGCGCAACGAGTCGCTCGCGCGCACGTTCACGCGCGCCTGGCCGCTCGTCGAGGCGTCCGTGCTCGTCGCCGACCTCTGGTCGGTGCCCGCCTACCTGCGCCGCTGCGCGCCGTGGCTCGGGCCCGACGAGGTGGCGGCACTGCAGCGGGCGGATGCCTCGGCCTGGACGAGGGCCGACCTGCCGCTTCTCGACGCGGCCCGCCGACGCCTCGGCGACCCGGGGGCCTCCCGGCGTCGTCGGGAGCGGGAGGCGACGCTCGCCGCCGAGCGCGAGGCGATGTCGCGCACGATCGAGCGACTCATCGAGGCCGGCGACGACCTGCTCGGCTGGATGGACGGCGACGACCTGCGCAACAGCCTCGTCGATGACGCGGTGCTGCCGGCCGACGACCCCGACCGGCTCGCGGGACCGTTCGCCCACGTGATCGTCGACGAGGCCCAGGAGCTGACGGATGCCGAGTGGCGCATGCTCATCGCGCGGTGCCCGTCGCGGAGCATCACCGTGGTCGGCGACCGCGCGCAGGCCAGGCACGGCTTCGCCGAGTCGTGGGAGGAGCGCCTGCGGCGGGTCGGACTCAGCGACGTCGAGGTCGCATCGCTGCGCATCAACTACCGCACGCCGGCCGAGATCATGGACGCGGCGGCGCCCGTGATCCGCGCGGCGATCCCCGACGCGAACGTGCCGACGTCGGTGCGGTCGACCGGGGTGCCGGTGCGGCGGGCAGGGCGCCATGAGCTGGGCGCGGTGCTCGAGGAGTGGCTCGGGGCGCACGATGAGGGCGTCGCGTGCGTGATCGGGGACCCCTCGTTCGGCACCGCCCAGGAAGCCGGCCGCGTGCGCTCCCTCTCCCCCGTCGAGGCGAAGGGCCTGGAGTTCGACCTCGTCGCACTGGTCGAACCCGACGCGTTCGGCGAGGGCATCGAGGGGGCGGTCGATCGGTACGTGGCGATGACGCGCGCGACGCAGGAGCTGGTGATGCTCGCCGGCTGAACAGCGGATGCCACCTGGCGGCGCGGCTCAGGCCCGGGCGAGCACCGTCACGTCGACGTTGCCGCCGGCCGTGGGCTTGTGTGCGACGACCGCCCAGCCGGGCCCGGCGAGCCCGCGCGTGCCGCCCGCGTGCACGAACCGACGCGCGTTGCCCGCGTGCGTCGGCCCTGCGGCGAGTTCCGCCAGCACGGTCACGGCGCGCATCGCCGTGCCCCGCGGGAACCTGAGCGTCCCGGTGCCGAACTCCGTCACGAGCAGCCGGCCGCCCGGCGCGAGCACGCGTGCGACATCGTCGAGCAGCGACCGGCCCGCCGCCCGGTCGAGGGCGTGCAGCACGAACGAGAGCAGCACGAGGTCGGCGCGCACGTTCTCGAAGACCTCGCGGGAGCCGTCGCCGAGCCGCAGGTCGGCGCCCGCCCCGAGCCGGTCGCGGGCGCGATCGAGCATCGCCCCGGACGTGTCGACGCCCACCACGCGGAAGCCCTCAGCCGCGTACTCGGCGAGCGACGCACCCGTGCCGCAGCCGAGGTCGAGCACGATCGCGCCCGGCGGCGGATCGACCTGCCGTCGCGCGACCCGCCGCAGCGGTGCATTCATCGGCTCGAGCACGCGGTCGTACACGCGCGCCCGCCAGCCGTATCGGTCGGTTCCCATGGGAGACCACCTCGCAGGGGGTGCCGTGCACCCCGTCCCTCCAGTGTCCCACCGGCCCGGAGCACGGGCCGGCCGATGGTCCCGGAGGGGCGACGTGCCTCGGCGGTAGAGTCGCATCATGGTCGAGGTGCACGAGGTGGACCCCGCCGGCGCGCACGACGGCGACCCGGTCGCGCTGGTACTCCCCGGCCGCGGGTACAGCGCGCAGGCACCACTGCTCTACTGGACCTCATCGGCGCTGGCCGGCGCCGGCTGGCGCACGTACGCCGTCGAGTGGCATCCGACGACCGACGACCTCGCCCAGCACGGGCCGCGCGCCTTCGTGGAGGCCGCCGTGGCGACGGCCCGCACCCGCATCCCGGAGCCGCCGTCGCTCATCGTGGGCAAGTCGCTCGGCGCATACGCGCTGCCGTCGACGCTCGAGGCGGGATTGGCGGGCGTCTGGCTCACGCCGATCCTCAAGAACGACGAGGTGGCCGGCGCCCTGCGCGACGCACCCGACACGCACCTCGCGATCGGTGGCACGGCGGATGCCTGGTGGCTGCCCGATCGCGTCGCGGGCACGTCCGCCGCGCTCGTGAGCGTCGAGGGCGCCGACCACTCCCTGGAGGTCGGCGACTGGCGCGCCTCGGTGCTGCGCCAGGCCGAGGTCGTCGAGCGCGTCGCCGCCCACGCGGATCGCATCCGCGACCTCCACGGGTAGTCGAGCCGGCAGCGGCGACCGGGCTCAGTGGCGCGCCATCCAGGCCTGCAGTACGCCGCGCGGCAGCCCGTGCTTCGCGTGGCCCAGGGAGGCGCCGGCCTCGTCGATGATCTGCTCAGCGGAGCATCCGCTCGTGTCGCCGAACGAGTACGCGACCGCGCCCGTCCGGTCGACGAACCCGTCGGGGGTCGACCAGTAGTGGTTCCGCTTCAGGTCGGGCGGCGGTGCGGTCGCGTCCGTGCCCGGGCAGGCGTCGGCGGCGGCGAGCACGCCGTCGGCGTCGAGGTCGGCGTCGATGGCGAGACGGAAGGCGAGGTCGGCGTGCCCCGGAAGCGGCACGATCTTCGCGAAGCCCTCGCCCTCGGTGAAGTAGACGTCGCCGCCGGCGTACGGGTCGCCGGTCGTCGACCCGGCGAGGGTGATCGTGCCGCTCGGCGGCAGGTCGCCGGCGCAGCGCAACGTGACCCAGTACTCGTCGCCGGCGGTGACCGGCACGGGTGCGTCGAGGGTCACGGTCGCGGTCTCGCCGCCGGTCAGGTCGACCTGCTGCGCCGGTGCGAGCGGGTCGTCGGGGTAGCCCTCGGGCTGCACCGGGAAGACGGCGGTGGCGAAGAACGCGAGTGTCACCGTGCCCGAGGTGGTCGGCTGCAGTGCGAGTTCCGCGACCTCGCCGGTCGCGGTCGCCGTGAACGTCTGCGCGAGGTCGAGCGCCCCGCAGATAATCTCGAACCCGCCGTCGTCGGCGGGTTGGTCGATCACGACCTCCGCGGCCTGCGCCGGTGCGGCGAAGGCGATGGCGGATGCGACGAGCCCGGCCGCGGCCGCTCCGGACAGTGCGTGCGTGATGCGTGACATGTGGGCTCCCCTCGTCGGCGAGGCTCCCGTCGCACGATACTCCCGGGCTCGCGCACCCGCCACCGTGGGCGTGACGTGGGGTCAGGAGCGCCCCGCCAACCAGGCGGCGCACGCCGCGACGATCGCCTCGCCCGCGGCGATCGCCTCGGGCACGTCGGCGCGCACCGCGGTGGGCTGGTCGGGGCTCGGGTACTCGGTGCCGTTGCGCACCTGCCGCATCCACTCGAACTCGGCGAGCGCGTCGGCCGCCTCGGCGAGGAACTCCGCCGCCGCGAGCCCGGTGTTGCGGTGCGCGCCGCCCATGGGGCGCACGCGCAGGCCCTCGCTCGCGAGCACGGCGGTGAGCGCCTTGCGCGTGCCGTCGTAGGCGGCCGTGAACGCCATCGCCACGTCGTCGGTGCGGGCGAGCAGGCGGGCGGTCTCGAGATGCCGCCGCGCGGTCGCGATCAGCTCGTCGGCGTGCCCGGGGTTCACGGCGATGCGCTCGAGACGCCCGGTGGCGAGCATCCGCCGGATGACCGGGGTCGCATCAGCCATCGGCCGCGTCCGTCAGCACCTCGACGAGCGGCCGGGCGCGCACCGTGGCGAGGAACGGCGTCGGCTCGGCCGCATCCCACTCCTCGGCCGCCACGCGCGTGACGTGCACGTCGAGGCCGATCTCCTCGCCGGCCCGAACGGCGACGTCGGCGAGCGCACGCCGCGACGGCGCGCCCACGACGAGCACGTCGACGTCGTTCGGGTACTCCCCCGGCTCGCCGAGCCGGCGTGCGGCCCACGACCCGTAGATGTAGGCGCGCTCCACGCCGTCGATCTCGCGGAGCATGCGCCGCAGCACCGGGACGGGCCCGTAGGTCGCCTGCACCAGTTCGCGCATGAGGGGGAAGAGCGGATGCCCAGGGTTGGCGCGCACCATGCGGTTGCGCCCGACCGTGCGATCGAGCAGCACCCCGCCGTCGACGAGGCGACCGACCTCCTTGTGCACGACGCCGCCGCCCGCGCCGACGCGTCGCCCGAGCTCGGCGAGCGAGCACTCCTCGTCGGGCCGCCCCAGCGTCTCGGCGAGCAGCGCTCCGGTGACATCCGACCGGATGAACGGCGTCAGCTGCGCGGGCATTGTCTTCACGGAACGTGAGTATATCTTCGCGTTACGTGAATGTCTACGACCCCGTCGCCCCATCCGATCGCGTCGACGATCGCATGGTCACCGCGGCGACGCCCACCGGCACGCCCACCAGCGCCAGCGCACCGAGCGCCCCGAAGACCACGTCGACGCTCGCCCAGTGCGCCGTCTCGACGATCTCGTACCCGCGGATGCCCGCCCACCGCTCGGGCACCCAGGCGGCCCTGGCGGTGTCGGCGCCATCGTCGAGCCGGCCCTTCAGCTCGACCGGCCGCAGGACGGTCGCTCCGTCGTCGCTCCGCCACACGCCGATGCTCGTGCCGCCCTCCTTGCCGGGCAGGTGCGACTCCTCCGCGTAGGTGCCCCACTGCGCCCCCGGCCCGAGCACCACCGCCCCCTCGACGGTGTTCTTCACCATGATGCCGACGAGCAGCAGGTAGCCGAGCACCATGGCGAGCAGCATCACCGACCAGAACAGGCGGGCGGATGCCGTACGCCAGCGCCGTCCCGAAGCAGCTCCCGTCGATGCCGCGGCGACGTCCATGGACGCGGCGACCGCGGCCACGTCGCCCGGTGCCGTCCGTTCACGTTCGCCCATACTCGCGACCAGCCTCCTGCAGGGGTGTCGCCCGACAGTAACCCGACGCTGCGCTCGCCACCGGCGCGGCACGCGCGACCCTGTGGACGAGCCGCGCGGCGCCCCGACCGGGGTCAGGCGCCGGATCGCTCACGCAGCCAGTGCACGGTGCCCCGCCGATCGAGGTCGTGTGCGGCGATCGCGGCGAGCGTGCGGCGCTCCAGCGTCACGGCGCCCTGCTCGCGCGAGATCCGCAACGAGCGGTCGAGCTGTTCGTCCGCCTGGCGCTCGAGGGTGCCTCGCGTCCCCGGTCCGGCTGCGCCGGCGGCCGCGAGCAGCAGGCCCGCACGCATGCGCGTGAGTTCGGCCAGGTACCAGACCTCGCCCGACGACTCGGCGATGTCGATCGCGCGATCGACCGCCTCGATCGCCTCGGGGACGCGCCGCGCGGCCGTCTCCGCCTCGGCCAGAAGCGAGAGGTGGTACGGACCCCAGATGCCGTCGGCGACGGATTCGACCTCGGCGAGGCCGGAACGGATCACCTCCGCGGCGTCCGGCGGCGAGTCCTCGATCATCGCCCACCCCCGCATCACGCGACCGGCGGAGATCCAGAGCGCGAACTCGTTCGCCTCCGCGAGGGCCAGCAGTTCCCCGGCGAGCGCCCGGACCGTCTCGACGTCGCCGAGGAGCTGGTGCACCGCCGAGAGCGCGCCGAGCGCCTGCGCGAGCCCGTCGGGCCGCGAGCCGGCCCGGGCGAGCCGCAGGGCGTCCTCGGCCAGCTCGCGTGCCGCCACCGGTCGCCCGAGGAGCCACTCGTCGAGGGCGGCGAAGGACCGCAGCAGCACGCCGGAATCCTGGTACGCACCGGCGAGCCGCCGACGCACCTCCGGCGAGTCGAACTCCCCGGCACGCTCGATGTGCACGCGCGCCCCGACGGGGTCGCCGAGCGCCAGGGTCGTGACCGCCTGCGCGTTCGCCGCCTGCAGCCGCAGCCCGTCGTCGGCCGAGCTCACGGCAGCCGCCGCCAGCCGACCCAGAGGCCGTTGCGATCCGCGCAGGTCGCCGCGCATGAGGGCAACGCTCCAGAGCACGTAGGAGATGCGCCCGAGCGCACTCGGTTCGTCCACCCGGGCAGCGGCGACCTCGAGCAGCGCCGCCTCCTCGGCGACCCGGTCGGACCGCACGCCCCACGCGAGGATCGCGGCCGCGACCCTCGTGACGCGCAACCGTGCGTGCAGGGCGGTGGTGACGGGGTCGACGAAGGTCGACTCCGCATCCGCCGAGGCCCGCAGCTCCTCGAGGAGCTCGAGGGCGCGATCGGTGTGCGCGAGCGCGACGGCCGGCACCTGGCGACCCATCGCGGTCTCGGCGGCGTGGGCGAACCAGACGGCGGCGCTGGCGGCGTCGGCCCCGCGGTCGAAGTGCGTCGCGACCTCGGCCGCGGCGGCCCCCGGGCGCTCGGCGAATGCCGCACCGAGCCGCTCGCCGATGCGGCGGTGCACGAGCACCCGGCGCGCGCCCCCGAGCCGCCCGTAGAGCACGTCCCGGTGCAGCGCGTGCGCGAACGCGTACCGCGCGGTGACAGTGCCGTCGGGCCACGTCGCCGGCTCCAGCTCCTGCAGGAGCCCGTGACTGCGGGCGAGCCGCGCGAGGTGCTCCTCCACGTCCTCCGGAGGTGCTCCCTCGTCCACCGCGGCGACGGAAGCGGTCGCGAACTCGATCCCGGCGACGGCGGCGGTCTCGAGGAGTCGCCGGTCGACGGCGGGCAGCGTCCCGATCCGCCGCTCGACGACGCGGCGGAGGCCGTCGGGGATCTGATGCGTCGCTGCGGTGCCCGCGTGGGCGTCCGCGGCGCCCACGCGGTCGGCGAGCAGCGAGAGGTACAGCGGGTTGCCACCCGTCCGGCGCAGCAGGTCGCCCACGAGGACGTCGTCGACCTCGGCACGCCCGGCACGATCGGTGACGAACGCGCGCACCGCTGCCGCATCCAACGGCCCGAGCACGAGGAAGCCCGACTCGCCGAGCGAGCCGAGTCGATCGGGCAGGTCCGCCTCGGGGCCGCCCTGCCGCGCGGCGTCGGTGCGTGCGGTCGCGAGGAGGAGCAGCCCGGCGGGCGCGCCGCGCTGCGCCAGCGCCGAGACGAGTTCGAGGCTCGCCCGGTCGGCCGCGTGGAGGTCCTCGCAGACGAGGAGCACCGACGCCTCGGCGGCGAGCTCCGACATGGCGTCGACGAACTCCCGCAGCATCCGCCCGCGGCTCGCCCCGGCGCTGCCGGATCGCAGCTCCGCCGCGCGCGTGACGACCGCCTGCCCCGAGAGCTGCGCGATCCACGACGGCGCACGCGCCGCCAGCACCGAGCGTGCACGCGCACCGCGCGGGCCGGCGCAGAGCGCGCCGAGCGCGTCGAGGAACGGGTGGTAGGGGTCGCCGTCGCCCAACCGCTCGACGCACTGACCCTCCCCGATCCACGAGGCGCCCGCGAGGCGCGCCTCGTCGACGAAGGCGCGCACGAGCGCCGACTTGCCGATGCCGAGCTCCCCTGCGACGACGCCGACGCGTCGGCCGCGTTCACCGGCGGCAGCCCACCACCCACCGAGCACGGCGAGCTCCTCGTCGCGCCCGACGAGTGCCGGCGACTCGCGGCCCGCACGCATGTCGATGACGGCTGCGACGAACCGGTACCCGCGGCGGTGCGCGGTCGCGATGAAGCGCGGCTGCCGGGGATCGTCGCCGAGTTCCCGGCGCAGTTCGTTCACGCAGACGGCGAGCGCGTCATCGCCCCCACCGATCGGGCCCCATGCGGCGGCGATCAGCTCGCGCTTGGACACGACGTCACCGGCGTGCACCAGCAGCTCGCGGAGCACGCCCGCGGTTTTCGGTCGCAGTGAGACCTCGCCGCGGGGACCGGCCAGCCGGCCGTCGGCTGCGTCGAAGCGCCACTCGTCGAAGTGGAAGGTCTCGGGTTCGGGAAGGCGGGCTGGCGGGATCTGCACGACATCGCTCACCGGGCCCGGACCTCCGTTCGGCGCTGCCTCGGCCGGGCCGCGCTCCACGTTCGACCACGATGTCGACGCCGACCGCTCCCGGCTGGGAATGTGATGTGAATACTAATGCAAGAACTTCGTAAGGACACGAGCACCGCTCACATAGTCGACTGGGGACCGGACGGTCGCCGCCGGGAACCGTCCTGCCCGACGACGGAGGTCCCCGATGGCCAAGCGGCTCTCGTTCACTGCAAAGGTGGTGGCGACCACCGCGGTGATCGCACTCGCCACGACCGGGGCGATCGCCGCGACCGGCGGCTTCGACGGCGACGGCCTCGGCCCCGGCGAGGCCCTCGCACGCGAGTCGATCCTCACCCCCGACGAGCTCGGTGACGGCGCGTTCGACGGCCTGCAGTACGCGGATGCCACGGAGGGACTCGTCGTGGTCGACGCGCCGGAGGCATCGAGCGACGGCGGCGCGCACCTCGCGTATCCGCTCCCGATCCCGGCGGGCCGCGGCATCACCCCCGAGCTGTCCCTCGAGTACGACTCCTCGGGCGGCAACAGCTGGGTCGGCACCGGCTGGGACCTCGGCGTCGGCGAGGTCGCGGTGGACACGACCTTCGGCGCCCCCTACTTCGACGCCGACCACGAGAGCGAGAGCTACACGCTCGACGGCGACGCACTGGTGCCGAACGCGCTGGGCGATGAGTGGGACGAGCGCGTCTCCGGCGACCGCGAGGACTTCGTGCGCCAGGTCGAGACCGAGTACGAGCAGATCATCCGACACGAGGTCGGCGACGGCGGACCGGACGACTACTACTGGGAGGTGCGCCAGGCCGACGGCGGCATCCGCTGGTACGGCGGCTACCCCGACGCCGGCGGCCCGTACGGCGACGACTCCAGCGAGGGCACCATCGACCGCGACGCGATCGTCACCGACGACGCCGGCAACCAGGTGCGCTGGCTGCTCTCCGCCCAGCGCGACATCGGCTACAGCATCATCCGGTACCACTACGAGACCTACGACTACCAGCGTTCGGGCGAGTCGTGGGCGAGCGGATGCAGCGGATCGACGCTCTGCGCGCGCCACACGTACCTCGACCACATCGACTACACGATCGCGGCCGAGGCATCGGGGCAGCTCGCCGACCCCGCGTACCGGGTGGACTTCATCCTCGAGTCCGAGCTCGAACCCGCACCCGCCCGACGGGGCGACCCCATCCTCGACGGCACCGGCCGCTACCTCGACCTGACCTGGGAGCGCCTCGCCCGCATCGAGGTGCGGCACGGCGACCTCACGCTCGACCCGACGCGTGCACGCAGCTTCCCGGCCGACTCCGGTGCCGACGACCTCGCCGCCCGGTACGACCTCGCCTATCGGGACGCGGCCCTGAGCCCGTTCGGCAAGTCGCTGCTCGAATCGGTGACGCAGGGCGCGCACGACCCGGACGTCGCCGCGACGCACGAGTTCACCTACTTCGACGAGGTGGGCAACGCCACGGCCGGCTATACGGGATTCGCCTCGGACCAGTCGTGGTCGACCGGTGAAGACATGGGCGACCGCTCCTGGCTCGACAGCAACGTGTCGGCCGGCGCGCTCGGCGGCTCGGAGAACAACTCGGGCGAAGGCCACGCGTACATCGGCTTCAACGCATTCGTCCCCCAGAAGGTCGGCTCGGTCGGCGCATCGGTACAACTCGGCGGCGGCACGACGACCGGCGTCGCGGAGTGGATCGACCTGAACGGCGACGGGCTGCCCGACAAGGTCTACCGCGCCGGCGGCACGATCGGCGGCGGCATCTCGTACCGGCTCAACACGGGTGGCGCCAACGGCTCGGGCACCACGTTCTCCGACCCGGTCCCGCTGCCGACCCTGAAGTCCCTCTCGGTCGAGGACGAGTTCAACATGCAGTTCGCGCTCGAGGCGCACCTCGGCGTCACCGCATCGTTCGGCGTCGGCACCTCCATCGCCTGGGGCGACACGTACTTCACCGACGTCAACGCCGACGGTCTGCCCGACCTCGTGTACGACGGCAAGGTGCTCTTCAACCGGCTCGTCAACGGCGTGCCGACCTTCGCCGAGTCGAGCACCGGCACTGCCGTGCCGATCGCGACCGGCGCCGCCCCCGACGTGGGGAATTCCCAGGTCGACGAGCTGCGCGAGCTGCTCGCCGACCAGTCCCCCCTCGTCGACACCGTAAGGCGCTGGATCGCACCGTTCACCGGCACCGTCGAGGTCGACGCGCCGGTCGTGCTCGACCCGGCGGAGGCGTCGCTCGACGGCGTGCGCGTGGCGATCGAGTACGACGGCACCGAGATCGATGCGGCGAACCTGCTCGCGACCGGCGCGGAGGCGTTCACGACGCCGTACCCGGTCGACGTCGAGCAGGGGCATCCGCTCTACTTCCGCGTCGGCTCCGTCAACGACGGCGCGAACGACGAGGTGATCTGGTCGCCGGTCGTCACCTACATCGAGATCGACGGTGACGAGGTCGTCGATGCGGGGCAGGCACCCAGCGGGTCGAGCGCGACGGAGGTCCCGCTCGACGTCAATGGCCTCTCGCAGACCGTGTACGACGCGACGAGCGACTTCACGCTGTCGGGGCGTCCCGGCACGAGCGTGGTCATGCCCTACGACGGCACCGTGCGATTCACCGGCGCGCTCACGAAGCACGCGGCCACCTCCGACGACCTGCAGCTCGTGCTGAAGCACAACGGCGTCGCCGTGCCCGGCTCCGGCATCGTGATCGACGCCGACTTCATCGGCGACACGCCGATCTCGGTCGACTTCGACGTCGCGCAGCCGGTCGCGCCCAGCTCGGGCAACGAGAACGGCTCGACCGACACAGTGGAGGCGTACCTCGCGGTCGACTCCCCGATCGACCTCAACGCCATCACCTGGACCCCCGAGCTGTTCTACCTCGACGCCACCGACGTCAACGGCGACCCGCTCGACGTGGTCGACTCGAACGGCGAGTACATCCGCAGCGTCGACCTGACGCCCGAGATCGAGCAGTACCCGATCCACTCGTCCACCGGACCCGTCTCGCCGTGGGAGTCGACCACCGGCGAGACCCTCGACGCGATCGTGAGCTTCTCCGGCGCGGCCGTCCCGCGCGACGGCGACGGCAACCGCCGCTACCCCGGTGCGGTGCTGACGGTGAAGACCGTCGACGGCGTCGTCGCCCAGCAGGCGTTCACCCTCGCCGCCACCGATGACTCCGGTGGCTACGAGAACACGCTCGACCTGAACTTCGACCTCGACGACGGGACCGACTACTGGTTCGAGGTGACGACACGCGACGCGGAGTTCGCCCAGGACTTCGGCACCATGACCGTCGAGCTCACGGACCCCGACGACCCCGCGTCGACCGACATCGAGGTGGACGCCACCTTCTACGGTGCCGACTACCAGGGCATCTTCCCGCTCGCCTACCGCGGCTGGGGACTCGCGGGGTACACCGCGAACGACGAGCTCGCGACCGAGACGATCGATGACGCGGCGTTCGTCATCGACGCTGACGAGCTGGCGGACCAGACCGAGCCGTCGGGCTTCGACGACGTGCCCGCCGAGGGGCCCGACCCCGACCCGTCGTTCGCGTTCCTCGCGCTCTCGGAGCCCCCCACGCTCGACCCGACGCTGGCGGCCGCCGCGGGCACGCCGCTCGCGGGCAACCAGTGGCGCGGCAACCGCGACAACCTCGCCGGCGGGCCCGAGCGCATGCGATCCTCGAGGCTCGCGTCCGACAGCGCCGACCTCGGCACCACGGGCGGTGGCGGCACCGGCATCACCCGTATCTCGACCGTCTCGCCCTCGCTCGCGCTGGGCTTCGGCTTCGGTCCGCTCGGCGGGTCCGTGGGCGTCGGCACCAGCCAGAGCGTCGTCGACTACGAGGACCTGAACGGCGATGGCTACCCCGACCTGCTCGTCCCCGACGGCGTGCAGTTCACGACGCAGCGCGGTGCGCTCGGCCAGGGTTTGACCGACATGGGGCTCGACTACGTCAACCAGGACTTCACGGTCAACGCGCAGGGCGGCCTCGACGCCGGCCTCGTCAACGTCTCGCCGAACAGCAAGGGACGCACGAACGCCACGAGCGGCAACGCGTCCGGCAAGGGCGGCTCGGCGTCCGAGGACGCCGGGCTCGGCGCGGGCTTCGGCGTCGCGATCGGCGGCGGCATCGACGGCAGCTGGACCAACCCGAACGACTCGGGCGGGCTCGTGAACACGCCGTACTCGAGCTCCGAGCTCGGCGGCGTGGTCCGCGACCAGGCCGACGTGATCTCGGGTGGGTTCGGCGGCCAGCAGGAGCTCGCCGACGTCAACGGCGACGGCCTGCCCGACCGCGTGGTCACCGACGACACCGGCGTGTACGTCTACTACAACCTCGGCTACGGGTTCACCTCGCAGCGCACCAAGCTCACCGCCGGCGGGTTCGGCACGCAGGAGTCGATCGGCGGCAGCGCCTCCCTCGGCTTCGCGACGCCGTGGGGCGAGTTCTCCGGCGGGGCATCCCTCACGTGGAACTACGACATGGTGCGCTACGCCTGGATCGACGTGAACGGCGACGGCATCCTCGACCGCCTGCACAAGGGCGCCAACGACGCACAGCCCACGGTGACGTTCGGCACCGGGTCGGGCCTGTACGGCTCACCCGTCACGTACGGCGAATTCGCGACGACGGCGGGCGTGGGCGCGGCGAACGTCGAGTCGGGCCCGCAGATCGGCTACGACCGGGCGCAGGGCATCGGCGGTGGGTTCGACTTCACGATCTACGCCGGCCCGCTGTGCGTGGCCGCGTGCTACCTCGTGATCAACCCGGGCGCGTCGTACCAGAACTCGGTGAGCTTCACCGAGGTCACGCTCGACGACATCGACGGTGACGGCTACGTCGACTCGCTGAGCACCACCGACGACGACAAGGTGTCGGTGCGCCTCAACCAGGCGGGCAAGGCGAACCTGCTCGAGACGGTCGAGAACCCGCTGGGCGGGACGATCACCCTCGACTACGACCGCGACGGCAACACCTACGCGCACCCCGACTCGATCTGGACCATGTCGAAGGTGTCGGTGAACGACGGCCGCCCCGGCGACGGCGTCGACGTGCGGACCTCGACGTTCGAGTACGACGGCCTGCGCTTCGACCGGCTGTTCCGCCAGTCGCTCGGCTACAGCAGCATCGTCGAGCACGAGCTGGACGAGGCGGGCACGACCGCCCTGCGCGACACCACGCGCACCTTCCTCAACGACAACATCTTCACGGCCGGCCTCGGGACATCGACCGAGCTGTCGGATGCCTCGAGCGGCGACGTGATCCGCGGCGCGTACCTCGAGTGGGAGTACCGCGAGGTCGTCGGATTCGACGCGGGCGTCGACCCGCGCGACCCGGTCGCGACCTCGGAGGTCTCGCTGCTGCCGGACGCCGCGGTGCCGACCCCCGGCGCCCTCGGCACCGCGATCGCTCCACTCGCCGTCTCGACGACCGAGCGCTGGTACGACGCGTCCGGCGCGGCCGGGCAGGAGACGCGATCGACGTTCACCTACGACGGGATGGGCAACATCCTCACGGAGGTCGACGAGGGCGAGACGGATGACCCCGCCGACGACCTGACCACGACGACCGTCTACTCCGACTGCGAGATCTCGTCGAGCATGGACCCCCAGTGCCCGCCGGAGTTCGGCACGACCGGCGCCCCGGAGCATCCGTCGCCGTACTGGTCGGACACCCGCTGCCCGACCTGGGTGAGCATGCCGGCGATCGTCACGATCACCAACAGCGCCACCGGTGAGGTCTACCGCCACAGCGACGGGAGCCCAGCGCTCTGCGACAACGCCGGCGTGACGCACCTGGAGGAGCTCGTCGACGGCGACACCACCGCCGTCACCGACCTCGCCTACGACGAATGGGGCAGCTACAACCGCATCGTCTACCCCGAGGGCGAGGACGGCGTGCGGTACGCGGTCGAGTACGTCTACGACGCCGACCGCCACTCCGACATCGCGAAGGTCACCGAGTACGACCTCGACGAGACCGCAGCCACGCTCGACACGGGCTGCACGGACGCGGTGACCTCGGTCGAGGCCTTCCTCGACTACGACGGATGCACCGTGCCGGTGCCCGTGCGCACCGGCCTGACCTCCACGGCGACGTTCGACGGCGACTCGGGACGCATCGCGAGCCGCACCGACGCGAACGGCAACACCACGTCGTACGAGTACGACAACCTCGCCCGCATCTGGAAGATCAGCAACGAGCTGCAGGACGACGTGGTGGAGTTCGTCTACAGCCCGAGCGCCTCGGGCTACGGCTACGCGATCGCGAAGCACCACGACCGGTTCAACGCCGACCCGATCGAGACGATCTCGTTCGTCGACGGGCTGGGACGCGTCACCGAGGAGAAGCGCGACGCGCGCGTGGTCGATGCGACCGGCGTCGCGGTCGACGGCCGCATCGTCACGGGAGCGACGAACTTCGACGACCTGGGCCGCCCGATCGAGCAGTACCGCCCGGTGTTCGACACGGTGGCGCAGACCGCGTACGAATACACCACCTCGGCACCCGACACGGTGACGACGACCGAGTACACGCTCACCGACCTCGAGACGAAGGTCACCGAGCCCGGCGGCCGGGTGACCACCACGGCGTACGACTTCACCGAGGTCGCCGGCGTGACGCTCTTCAGCGCCGCGACCACCGACCCGCGCGATCGGGTGGGCACGACGTTCAGCGACGTGCGCGGCAACACGCGGGTGTACGACGACCAGCCCGACGGGGTCGACGCGCTGCGCTCGGTGTACGAGTACGACGGCATCGGCCAGTTGCTCGCCTCGATCGACCCGGCCGGCGAGGAGACCGTGCACGAGTACGACCAGCTCGGCAACCGGCTCTCGACCGAGACGCCCGACGGCGGCCTCGTCGAGTTCTGGTACGACGCCGAGGGCAAGCTCGTGCGCGACCAGTCGGCGACGCTCCGCGAGGAGGGCCACTTCACCGACTACGCCTACGAGCTGCGTCGCCTCGTCGAGATCGACTACCCGGAGGACACCCCCGACGTGACGTACACGTACGGCGCCGCCGGCGCCCCGGGCAACGGCGCAGGCCGTGTCGTGCAGGTCGAGGACGGCTCGCAGATCACGTCGTTCGCGTACGACGCGCTCGGCGCGGTCGTGCGCGAGTCGGCCGAGGTGAAGCTGCACAACTGGGAGCCCGACCTCGACGCCGACGACGTGGAGAAGTTCACCTGGGTCACCGAGTGGACGTACGACGCGCTCGGGCGCCTCGCCTCGATGGTGTACCCCGACGGCGAGCGCCTCACGTACGACTACGACGCCGGCGGCCGCGTCACGTCGATCGTCGGCGAGGAGGACGGCCAGAAGCAGGTGCCGCTCCTCGACGCGGCCGGCAACGTGGTGCTCGACGAGTACGGCGTCGTGGTCCTCACCGACGCGCCGACCACGTATCAGTACCCGTACGTCGACGACCGCCGGTACGACGAGTTCCTGCGACCCGCAGCGGTCGACCTCGGCAACGGCGTCACCACCGAGTGGACGTATGACGACGAGACGCTCTGGCTCACGGGCATCCACTCGGATTCGCCCGGCCGCGACCTGAAGGACAACCCGGCCGAGTACTCGGAGATCCAGGACATCCGCTACACGTACGACGTCGTGGGCAACCCGAAGACGTACACGAACGACCTGCCGGCGGCCGTGTCGAACCTGTTCGGCGGCGTCGTGACCGCGGCGTACGACTACGACGAGTTCGACCGGCTGGTCGGGGCCGCGGCGAAGTACGACACCCTGCCGAAGGATCGCACGTACACGTTCGCGCTGAGCTACGACGACCAGGGCAACGTGCTGAGCAAGGAACAGGTCGACAAGATCGGCAACAAGGAGCAGAAGGACACGACGTACTCGTTCGACCGCACCTACGCGGCCGACGACCCGCACCAGGCGGTGGCCGCCGGCGACGAGGCGTACCACTACGACGCCGACGGCGAGCTCACCCACATCACCACGGAGACGAAGCAGGGCAGGATCGAGCTCGTCCGCGAGATGGAGTGGGACTGGGCGGGCCACATGGTGCACCTCGACGACGCGTCGAACGACACCGACTACACCTACGACGACCAGGGCCAGCTCGCGATCGAGCGCGGCCCGTCGGGTGAGACGGCGTTCATCAACCCGTGGGTGAGCGTGCGCAACGGCACCGACCTGTACAAGCACATCTGGCTGGACGACGAGCGCATCGGCACCCAGCGCGACAACGAGGGCAGCGGCAACAACGACCCCGACGCCGACGGCGGGTACGAGGAGACCCAGCGGTACTTCCTGCACACCGACCTGCAGGGCAGCACCAACGTGGTCACCGGCCCCACGGGCGACACCTTCCAGCACCAGGAGTACTTCCCGACCGGGGAGGTGTGGGTCGCCGAGCACAGCACGCAGTACCGCACGCCGTACCAGTACGCGGGCGGCTACACCGACGAGCAGCGCGCCATCATCTCGCTCGGCGAACGCTGGTACGACCAGCAGCGGGAGATGTTCACGACGGTCGACCCGGTACTCGTCGACGATCCGACGATCGTCGTCGGCTCGCCCGAACTGCGCGCGACCTACGCGTACGCCGGTTCGAACGCCGTGCGGTTCGTCGACCCGAGCGGCCAACTGTTCACGATCGCGAGCGCGAACGACGTGGTCGCGAAGGCCAGGGCGGCGAGGACCACGACCTCGGCCACCCCGACGGCGGGCACCGCGGGTGCCCAGGGCACCAGCGCCACGACGAAGAAGACCAGGGCCGAACGTCTCTACAAGTTCTCCAAGAAGTGGGACGCCAAGCCCCTGTTCGACATCGATCGGAGTGACGGCACCGTGAAGTTCGCGCCCCTGCTCACCGGCCCGCGCATCAAGCTCAAGGAGGGCAAGAAGGCGCCCGCGTCGCTCCAGACGGCGCCCGGTTCGAACACGACTGCGAACACGAACACCACGTCGACTTCGAAGCCGGATGCCACGAGCTCGACCGGTGGGCCCACGGTGAAGAACGACACCACGTCGCCGACCGGCTCCACCAGCACCAAGGCACCCGCGAAGCCGGGCTCGGGCGGCGGCACGGGCGGTGCGCCCGACAGCGGTGGCGCCGGCAACGTGAAATCGCTGAAGACGTCGTCGACCGCCGGGTCGGGCACCGGTGGTCGCAACGGCACGTAGGCGTCGCCGCCACGGCGCCCCGGCCGCATGATCGGGGCGCCCTGGCTCGGTTCAGACCCGCGCGAGGAACGCGCGCACGCGCTCGAGGAGCAGCGCTGCCGACTCCGGGTCGTACGCGTCGAGCGACGAGTCGGCGAAGAGGTGCTGGTTGCCGGGGTAGACGAACAGCTCGGCGGCATCCGTCGACTCGGCGAGCTCGCGCGCAGCCGGCAGGTCCTCGTCGAAGAACTCGTCGCCGTCCTTGCCGTGGATCTGCACCGTCACCCCATCGGGCCACGACTCCCCGAACTCCGACACGGGCACGCACGAGAACAGCAGCAGCGCGCCGCGGGCGCCGGGCTCGGTCTGCGCGAGCCGCTGGGCGATCATCACGCCGAACGACATGCCGGCGTAGACGAGCCCCGGCCCGAGACCCTCGGCCGCAGCCGCGCCCCGCTCGCGGAGACGATCGAACCCCGCCTCCTGGGCGAACGCGAAGCCCTCCTCGATCGAGTCGAACGTGCGGCCGTCGAAGAGGTCGGGCGTGTGCACGGTGTGCCCGTCGGCCCGCAGCTCGTCGGCGAACGCCCTCACCCCGTCGGTCAGTCCCTGGATGTGGTGGTACAGCAGCACTTCGGCCATCTCGGTCGCGATCCTCCCCGTCGGTCGGTGGCCGCGCACGTCGTCGAGGTCGGCCATGGCGCGAGCCTAGGCCGACCCCACGACAGGGTCACCCCACGGGCTGGCCGGCGGCGAAGAGGTCGTTCGGATCCCACGCCGCCTTCAACTGCAGCAGGCGCTCGCGGGCCGAGCCGAACCCGAGCGCACGGTCGACGCCGCCGTCGATGAAGGTCAGCGCGAGGGCGGGCGCATGCCAGGCGGCCATCGCCGCGACCACGGCGTGGGCGGCGGCGTGCGCCGCTTCGGCGAGCTCGGGGGCCGGCACCATCGCGATGCCGGCGAGCAGGTAGTCGCCGTCGACGGAGCCGATCGCGCCGGCGCCCTCGGGGCGCCGCGCCGCGGCGCCGCCGACATGGCGCACCTCGGCGATGAACAGCACGGGCGTGGTCGTCGCGGCGGCGACCCAGGCATCGACGGCCTCGGACGGGAACGACTCCAGCATCGCACCCGCCGAGAACGCCGGGGACGGCTCCGGCGGATCCATGTGCACCTGCACGAGCGCGGCCGAGGGGATGCGCGCGAACGTGTCGAGCTCCGGCCTGAGCGCACGCAGCGGTGCGAGCAGCGCGGCGGCAGCGGCATCCGTCTCGAGGATCGCCCCGTCGATCACCACCACCGACCGGCCCGACAGGAACGGCGGCAGCTCGGGCAGCGGCGGGAAGTGCATCACGCGCAGCGAGGTCGACGCCGACTCCGGGGCATCCGTCGTCCATGCCGCCCAGGCGTGCGCGACCTCGGAGGCGCGCGATGCGTCCCACAGCAGCATGCCGGCGAACACGTCGGCGACCTCGAGCAGGTCGAGCTCGAGCGACACGACGATGCCGAACGCGCCGGAGCCGCCCCGCACCGCCCAGAACACCTCGGGCTCGTCGCGCGGCGTGGCACGCACGATGCTGCCGTCGGCCGTGACGAGCTGCACGGCACGCACCGAGTTGACCGCCAGCCCGTGGGTGCGCGCGTAGAACGACAGCCCGCCGCTCAGGGCGTAGCCCACGACGCCCACGTCGCCGGCGCTGCCGTGGAGTGCGGTCAGGCCGTGGGGCGCGGCGGCCTCGACGACGTCGTTCCACACGGAGCCGCCGAGTACCATCGCGCTCCGGGCCTCGGGATGCACCGTGACGCCGCGCAGCCGCGACAGCGACACCAGCACGACGTCGGAGAGGTCGGTGTCGGCGAGGGCTGCGGCGCCGTGGCCGGTCGACTGGGGCGCGACGCGCAGGCCGGATGCGGCGGCGGCGCGCACGACGTCGACGACGTCCTCCGCGGACTCGGGCTGCGCCACGGCGAACGGTCGCTGGTCGATCGCGAGGTTCCACGGCAGGCGCACGGTGTCGTACGCGGCGTCGCCCGGAAGGACGATGCGCTCGCCGAGCGCGTCGCGGAGCTGCTGCGCGGCGATGGCGCCGGCGTCGGTCTGGATGGTCATGTGCGAGTTCCCCCACTGCGTCGTCGACGGCACGTCGGATGCGACGGCCGAGGTTCAGTGTGGGGCCGCAGCCGTGGACGACTCCATCCCAGATCGGCGGGCGAATCCGCTCCCCCAGAACTCTGGGATGGCGCCCGCGGGGCATCCGGGAGCACTATGGACGCATGCCGACCGAGTTGGCCTGGGGGCGGGCGCGCAGCGACGTGGACGTGATGTCGCGCGCCGGCCTGCCCCTGCACCGGTTCATGGACGAGGCGGCCGAAGCGGTGCGCCGCGCGATCCCGTTCGTCGGCGGGTGCCTCGTCACGCTCGACCCCGCAACGGCGATGGTCGCGAGCACCCGCAAGGTGGGCGACCTCGACGGCCGCAACGACGGCGACGTGGCGTGGGCGGAGATCGAGTACTGCGAGGACGACCCGACGTCGCTGGCCCGCATGGTGAAGCACGGCGCCGTCGCGGTCGGCGTGCACCAGTCGCTGGGAGGCGCGCTCGACCGATCGATCCGCATGGCCGACTTCATGGTGCCGCGCTTCGACTACGTCGATGAGGCCAGGGCGATCTTCAGCGATCGGAGCGGCCCGTGGGGCGCCATCTCGATGTTCCGCGGCACCGACGACGCGCCGTTCTCCGACGAGGAGATGCGCCTCCTCGCCGAGCTGGCCCCGGCGTTCACCCGCGGCATCCGTGCCGGCCTGCTCGCGCGCATCGGACGCACCGACGCGGGCGAGGACCCGGGCCCCGCAGTGATGGTCGTCGATGCCGCGGGCAGCCTCGTGCAGTCGAGCCCCGGCGCGACGGCCCAATTGGCTCGCATGGCCGAGGTGCCGAACACCGGCGACCCGCTCGCCGTCGTGCACGCGCTGGTGCACGGTGCACGCCGCTTCGCTCGCGGTGAGGGCGATCGGATGCCCCGGGTCCGCGTCCGCACCGTCGACGGCGTCTGGCTCGTGCTCCACGCGTCACCGCTCGGCGGCGCCGGCGACCGCGCGGGCGACGTCGTGGTCACGATCGCCGAGGCGCGCCCGCAGGAGATCATCGGCCTGGTCGCCGATGCGTTCGGCCTCACGCCCCGCGAACGCGAGGTCGTCGCCATGGTGCTGCGCGGTGCCGACACGAAGGAGATCGCCGCCGCGATCCACGTCTCGCCCTACACCGTGCAGGACCACCTGAAGTCGATCTTCGAGAAGGCCGGCGTCACCAGCCGACGCGAGCTCGTCGCGCGGGTGTACTTCGACCAGTACGTCCCGCGTATGGGCGGCGAGCTCGGCCCGACCGGATGGTTCACGGGCTGACCACCGGTGGGGTGGGAAGGGGATTCGGCCCCGTCGCGGTAACCAGCCGCTGCGGCACCCAGCCCTCGACGTGGTGGATGCCGTCGAACACGGCGCCCTGCAGCTCGATCACCTCGCGCAGCGGTCGCTGGTGGAACTTCACGTGGGTGAAGTCCTCGAACAGGACGTAGTACGGCTCGTTCAGGGTGTTCTGGAACTGCTGCCCGGTCAGCACCTCACGATGCCGACGCGAGAACTCCTCGGCCTCGTCCCCGACGACGACGCCGACGTGCTCCAGTCCCATCTTGTAGACGCGCTGGTGGACGGGCGGGATGAGCTCGATGAGCGGGATCACCCGCCCGTCGAGCACCTCGAGCGGTTCGGCGAGCAGCAGCATCGAGATCGGCCGCCCGTTCCAGACACCCTCGACGTTCGCCTCGGAGCGGCGTTCCAGGAGCGTGCGGACGTGCACGTACTGGTCCCACTCCGGCACCCGGAACGCGAGGTGGCTGAACTCGTACGGGGTGATGTCGATGCCACGCGCCCGGAGCCGGTCGCGCTGCACGGCGACGAACGCTCGGTAGTCTCCGATGACGTCCTGAACAGGATCGGCCATGACCATCCTCCCGACTCGGGTACCGGCCGCCGGTGCCCGCCGCCGATCGCAGCGTCGTCGCGCGTGCGTGTCCGGGACGGCCTGCCCCCGGTCTACCGCTCCCGTCGCTCCCTCACAAGCCCGGATGCTGTGCCCTGCGCGGCGACATCCGGGCAGTCCACACCCCGATGGCACGACTGCCGGCGCTCACTAGGCTGAGCGCGAAGCGAACGAACTGCGCACAGGAGGCGACGATGCCCGATTCCCCCGCCGAGACGACCGACACGACCGCGGGCGGCGCATCGAACGCGAAGCCCGACGGCCGCGGCCCGGTCACCCCGGCATGGGAGGCGCCCGCGGGTGCGAGCACCCCCATGACGTGGGCGCCCGACGGCCACGAGCCCGTCTCGCTCACCGCGACCGCGGACTGGACCGTGCTGCGCCGGGAGGAGTCGCCGGCCGCCGAGGTCTTCGCCGTCTCCTACCTCGCCACCGACGCGGCCCCCGATCGCCCGGTGACGTTCGTGTTCAACGGCGGACCGGGCGCCTCGTCCGCGTACCTGCACGTCGGGGCCATCGGCCCCCGCCGTGTCGTCCTGCCCGACGACGGCTCGACGTCGCGGATGCCGGTGCGGTTGGTCGACAACGACGCCTCGTGGATCGCCGAGACCGACCTGGTGTTCATCGACCCGGTCGGCACCGGGTTCTCGCGCCCCATCCCGCCGGAGCAGGACTCGGATGCGCCGGGCTACTGGAGCTACGAGCGAGACCTCGCGGCGATGCGCGAGTTCATCAGCCGCTGGCTGTCGCGCCATCGCCGGTGGTCGGCCCCGGTCTTCCTCGCGGGTGAGAGCTACGGCGGCTATCGGGTCGGGCGCCTCGCGTGGTCGCTGCCGACCGACGAGGGCGTGGGGCTCGCGGGCGCCGTGCTCATCTCGCCGGCGCTCGAGATCACCCCGCTGACCTTCACCGACTACGCCACCGATCCGTACGTCGACACGGTTCCGACCATGGCGGCGGGTGCCTTCCACCACGGGCGCTGCCGGGCGCCCGAGGCGGCGGACGGAGCGGATGCGGTCGCGGCGGCCGCCGTGCGGTTCGCGACGACCGACTACGCGATGTTCCTGCTGCGCGGGGCCGCAGTGCCGGCCGAGGAGCGGGCCGCCGTGCTCGCGCGACTGGCCGAACTGGTCGGACTCGACCCGGCGGTGGTCGAGCACCTGCACGGCCGCATCGGCATCGACCGCTGGACCCGCGAGCTCCTCCGCGACCGCGGCGAGGTCGCGGGCCTCTACGACGTCACCCAGACCGTCGTCGATCCCTTCACCGACCGCGTGTCGTTCGAAGGCGGCGAGCACACCCTGGCGGGCTCGACGGCGGCGTTCACCATGGCGATCAACCACCTGCTGCGCGCCGAGATCGGCGTGGAGACCGACCGGCAGTACGCACTGCTCAGCGAGGAGGTGAACACGAAGTGGGCCACCGACGACGGCCACCACGCACTCGCCACCCCTCCGGGGTCGGTCGACGACCTCCGCCGGGGCCTCACCCTCAACCCGCATCTGCGTGCGCTCATCGTGCACGGTCGCCACGACCTGGTGACTCCGCTCGACAGCTCGCGCCGGATCATCGACCTCATGCGCCTCGCGCCCGCCACCGGCGATCGCGTGCGCCTTCGTGCCTACGACGGCGGGCACATGTTCTACACGCTCGGCGACAGCCGGGCGGCCTTCACCGCCGACGTGCGCGAGTTCTTCGCGGCGTGCCTGCCCGAGGGCGCCTCGTGATCGCAGGGAACGGACTGAGCTGACACCGGATGCCACCCGGCGCGGGCGGCTCGGGGATCTGACCGTTGACAGTTCGACGTGTGCGGCCTATCGTACAACCAAATGGTTGTACGAAATGAACTGACGGATGCTGAGACCGACCGTGTCTTCCACGCGCTCGCCGCGGCCACGCGGCGTGACATCCTGCGCCGCACCGCGGTGCGGGAGCAGTCGGTGTCCGAGCTCGCGGCCGACTACGACATGTCGTTCGCGGCCGTGCAGAAGCACGTCGCCGTGCTCGAGGAGGCACGGCTCGTCATCAAGCGCGCCGAGGGGCGGGAGCGGCTCGTGCGTGCCGACCCGACCGTGATCGCGCGCGTCCGAGCGCTGCTCGCCCAGTACGAGGACCTCTGGCGCGGACGCATCGACCGGCTCGACGCGCTGCTCGCGGAGCATCCGTCACGCGATTCCACCGAAAGGCGCTGACATGCCCACCATCGACATCACCTCCGACCCCGAAGCCCTCACAATGACCGTCGTCGCCGAGTTCGACGCGCCGGTCGAGCGGCTCTGGGCGATCTACACCGATCCGCGCCAGCTCGAGCGGTTCTGGGGCCCGCCCGGGTGGCCGGCGACCTTCTCCGCGTACGACCTCACCGTCGGCGGCCACGCGCATTACGCCATGAATGGCCCGCGCGGCGAGCTGTCGCGCGGCACGTGGGAGTTCCTCGCCATCGAGGAGCCGCACCGCCTCGAGGTGCTCGACGCGTTCGCCGACGAGTCCGGCGCGCCGATCGACGGCATGCCCGCGATGCGCATGGTCCTCACGTTCGAGCAGGCAGGCGCCGGCACGCGCATGCGCACGGTGAGCCACTTCACGTCGGTCGAGGCGCTCGAGCAGGTCATCGAGATGGGCGTGGTCGAGGGCACGCGCCTGGCGATGGGCCAGATCGAGCGCGTGCTGCACGACCTTCGCGAGTACTCCCAGGGGAAGGGCACGCAGACCGAGGTGCTCACCGACCAGCACGTGCGCATCACGCGCCTCGTCGACGGACCGCGCGATCTCGTGTGGCGTGCGCACACCGAGCCCGAGCTCATGCGGCAGTGGCTGCTCGGGCCCGACGGCTGGGCGATGACCGAGTGCGAGATGCCCGCCTCCGCGCCCGGGCCATACCGCTACGCGTGGGCGCCCGTCGCGGGCGGCGAGGGCGAACCGTTCGGCTTCGACGGCGAGGTGACGCTCCTGCAGGCGCCGCGCCGCATGGTCTCGACCGAGCACATGACCGGCACCGACTACCCGCCGACGCTCAACGACCTGCAGCTCTACGAGGAGGACGGCGCGACGCTCATCAGCCTGCTCATCGAGTACCCCGACGCCGCGACGCGCGACATGGTGCTCGCGACCGGCATGCCCGAGGGCATGGAGACGAGCTACGCCCGGCTCGAGCGCGAGCTGCTCGCGGTGTAGGCGAGCGGATGCCCCTGAGCCATCGCGCGTGACGGCGGGGCGCAGTACGGTGGGGCCCGCGGCCGGCGATGTGCCGGGTGCGGGCCCTCACCATGTGCGAAGGGGTACTCATGGGCGAACCGACCGAACCGCAGACCATCTCCGGTGCCGAGTTCCGCCGGGCGCCGGGGGTTGCCGACTGGCGGATGACCGCGTCCGGCGGGCCGCAGGCGGTGTTCACCGCTTCCTCGCTCGCCGAGGCGGCGCGACTCGTCGAACCGGTAGTCGCTGCGGCGGCGCAGCACGGGATACTGCCCGACCTCGATGTGCGGCCCGAGGGCGTCGTCGTGGGCATCCCCGACCGCGATTTCGCGGGCCTCCCCGCGTCTGCTGCGTTGTTCGCGGCCGATGTCTCGCGCGCGGCCGCCGAGCTGGGGCTCACCGCGGATCCAGCGCTCGTGCAGTCCGTGGGCATCTACGTCGCGCAGCACTCGCAGGTCGACGCGCGCCCGTTCTTCCTGGCCGCGCTCGGCTACGAGCCGCTGGGCGACACCGACGCCGTCGACCCCCTGCGTCGCAGCCCGCAACTTGCGTTCAACCCCATCAACGGCGACGCCGCGTCACGAGGCCGCACGCACTTCGACGTCTACGTGCCCGCCGACCAAGCCCAGGCGCGGGTCGACGCGGCTCTCGCGGCCGGGGGTCGGCTCGCCGACGGCTCCAACCCACCGTTCTGGTGGTCGCTCGCCTCCCCCGACAACCACGGCGTCGACATCGCGCCGTGGGCGGATGCCACGGACTGAGCTCGTGACGGGATTGATAGCGTCGCCGTATGGGGCGCCACCTCGTTATTGCTCCAGCCATAGGGCTGACGCTGCTGCTCGCGTCGTGTGCCGGCGGCCAACAGGTCGCGGAGAGCGCGGCACCGGCGGACTCGCCGATCGCCGAGTCGGTGTGCGGACCCGTCGACGCCGGCCAGCAGTTCCCCGACGTCATCGAGGCTGAACTCGAGCCGAGCGGCGACGACTTCTCGATCTCGGTCACGATGTGCTCGCCGTACGACACTCGGCAGCGGTACGCCGACGGATGGCGCGTGCTGACACCCGACGGCGAGGCGCTCGCCGAGCACGAACTCACCCACGACCACGCGACCGAGCAGCCCTTCACCCGCACCCGTGGGCCGTTCCCGATCCCCGACGACGTCGACGAGGTCGTCGTCGAAGGCCGCGACCAGGCGAACGGCTACGGCGGCGAGACCGTCACGGTCGACGTGCCGCGCTGACTCGCTTCGCCCACTCGATGCACCTCGACGAGTGCTCGCCCGGATTCAGTCGACGAAGTCGGTCACGCGACCTCAAGCGGCCTGATCGAAGCGATCTGCGCCCCCGCGAGATCCTCCGCACGGTCGAGCTCGTAGTGACTCTGCAAGTTGATCCAGAACTCCGCCGACGTGCCGAAGTACTTCGCAAGCCGAAGTGCGGTGTCGGCTGTGATCCCACGCTTGCCGTGCACGATCTCGTTGATGCGGCGCGGCGGTACACCGATGGCGACGGCGAGCCTGTTCTGCGTGATGTCGAAGCCCTTGATGAAGTCCTCCATGAGGACCTCACCCGGATGAATCGGGGGAATCTTGTCAGTGATAGTCAACGATCTCCACCTCCTCTGGCCCGGCGTCGGTCCACACGAAGCAGATCCGCCACTGGTCGTTGATTCTGATGCTGTGCTGTCCGGCACGATCGCCCTTCAGCGCCTCGAGCCGATTTCCTGGCGGGAGTCGGAGGTCATCCAGAACCTGCGCGGAACCCACCTGACGCAACTTCCGAAGCGCTGTCGAGTGGATCCGAGGATCAATCGACGGCACACGGTCACGACCCCACAGACGTTCGGTGTCCTTGCTCCCGAACGACCTGATCACACGGGCATTGTATAACGTGATGCGTCAATAACGCTACGCGTTATAGTGAGCGATCGGCCCCTCGCGTCGAGCCGGCTCACACCCGGTGATCGCGTGCGCGAGGATGGGTCGATGATTCAGGTGGTGTTGATGTGCGGCCCGGCGGGTTCGGGCAAGTCGGCGCACGCGCGTCGCCTCGCCGCACGTGGCTTCGCGCTGCTGTCGTTCGACGCGCTGGCGTGGGAGCTCGGGCACCAGGAGCATCCGCTGCCGGATGCAGCCCGTGACGAAGTCCACACTGCGCTCCGGCACGTCCTGACCGAGCATGTCAGCCGCGGAGCATCCGTCGTCGTCGACTCGTCGTTCTGGTCGCGCGCGTCCCGCGACTCGTACCGCCAGTTCCTGGCGGGTCTGGGGGTCGAGCCCGTCGTCCACTACGTGACGGCGCCCAGTGATGTGATCCTCGACCGCCTTGCGCGCCGCAGCAACAGCGGGCCCGACGACATCGCCGTGCCCGAGCATCAGGCACTGACCTACATGGCCGCCTTCCAGGTCCCCACGGACGCCGAGGGCCCGATGCTGCGAGTCGACGGAGCCTGAGCAGCAGCAACTCGCCGATGACGTCGGGCTCACATGCGACTGACGTGACACGCCCCGGGCATGGCGGCCCAGCGCTGGCGAACGACGTGGTGGCCAGCGAGCGGCTCCGGGCGCGAAGACTCGTGATCAGCGCACGCGCACACCCGTAAGCAGCGCGTCGAGGAATCGGTCGACCACCCCCGCATCGCTCGGATCTGCGGTCAGACCGAGCCGTGCTGCATACGCCACGCCGCACATGAGCGGGAAGAGATCGGAGCCCTGCAGGCTGTCGGCAAGGAGGCCCGCCGCCTTGGCGCGAGCGACCAGCCGCATCGCCAGCATGTTGAGCGACGCGATCAGCTCGACGGTGCGCGCATCCGCATGCGAGGGCGCGGCCAGCACCGCCGCCAGCGCTGGATCGCCGAGCTGCGTCTGGAGTCCGAGCCGAAGGAATCCCTCGAGCGACTGCCACGCGTCGTCCGACGCGAGCGCCGAACGTCCCGCCGCCTCGAGCTCCTCCATCACCGGGCGTGCCAGATGCTCGAGCAGCAGCTCCGGCGTCGGGAAGTGCCGGTAGACGGTCGCGACGCCGACGCCCGCGTCGCGCGCGATGTCGTTGAGCTGGAGCGGACGACCGTCGGAGAGGTAGGTCCGGCCGACCTCCGCGATCCGGGCACGGTTCAGCGCGGCATCCCTCCTCAGCGTCGACGATGCGTTCATGATCGCCAGCTTATTGGATACTTCATCCGTTTACGTGCTACCGTCCCAACGGATACATGATCCGTTTATCGCACGATGGGAGCCAGGACATGAGAACGCACAAGATCGAGGCAGGCGGCCGGCGCAGGACCTACCACCACGTCGCTCCATCGTCGCCGCGTGCCGATGCGCCGCTCATCGTCGCGCTCCATGGCACCGGCCAGCAGGGCCCGACCATGCGCAGGTTCAGCGGACGCACGCTCGACCTCCTCGCTGAGAACCTCGGAGCAGACCTCGTGTACCTCGATGGGCACCGACGCTCGTGGAACGACTCCCCCACCCGCAGGTCGAACGGCGCGGGCAGGGCGGGCGTCGACGACGTGTCGTACATCGCCGCAGTCGTCGAGCGCTTCGATCGCCCCGCCCTCGTCGTCGGCTTCTCGAACGGCGGCTGGATGGCGCAGCGGTTCGCACGCGAGCACGGCGCACTGGTGTCCGGCCTCGTCGTCATCGCCGCGGGGATGCAGGTCGACGAGACCGTCGTCCCCGGTGCACGGGAGCCCGGGGCCCTCCGCACCCTCATCCTCCACGGAGACGCCGACCCGATCGTCCCGGTCGACGGGGGCGAGGCGCGGCTGCTCGGCACGAGCCACGGCATCGTCCGGTCAGCACGTGAGACCGCCGAGGCGCTCGCGGGAGGCGGCGAGCCGGTGGAGACCGTGAGCGACAGCGTCGCCCGGTACGACTGGGGCGACGTACGACTGGTGATCCAGAGCGGCGCCGGTCACGTCATCCCCAACCGGACGCACGCGCCGATGCGATTCCCGATCGGCCGCTCGCAGCGCACCGTGGACACCGGGGAGGAGATCTTGAGCCACTTCCGCGTCGGCGCCCAGATCTCCGGGCACACCACTCTGCGGTGAGGTGTGTAGCCGAGCGATAGCTGCTCGTCCCTCTGGTGACGAGCCGGAACCTAAGGCACTCGACCCGGAGCGACAACATCGAGCCCTGCGGACCGCGCTGCCTCGCCGAGCCGGTGGTCGTACGTCAGGACGGCATCGACGTCCAGCCGCATCGCCGCTTCGAGATGCAGGGCGTCGAGCGTACGCAGGTACGGCATCGGCAGCAGCCCTGCCGAGCGGTACGCGACCCGGTCGAGTGCCGCGAGGGATACACCATCGAGGATCGCGCTGACCTTCGACTGATCCCGCCCCTCGCGCACAGCCATCCGACGCAGCTCTGTCTCGAGCAGATCGCTCGAGACGAGCCTGACATCCGCCTGGTCGAGCCACTCGACGAGGGCCTCCGTCTCGGACTGGGCCACCAGGAGCGCGCCGAGCGCCGACGTGTCGACGTAGACGAGCGGGGCGTCGCTCACACGCGATCCTCTCGCATCTCGTCGAGGATCTGAGCCATCGGCCGGTCGCTCTCGACCCGCTGGGGCTTCAACGACGCCCACCCACCGACCCGCTTGGCAGGCCGGACGATCGGCAACGTGGGCGACGGGGCATCGAGCGGAACGATACGACCGACGGGTACTCCGCGGTTGGTCAGCACGAAGGACTGCCCCTCGCCGACAGCGCGAAGGACGCGTCCGGACTCATTGCGCAACTCGCGCTGCGACAGACGCTTACCCTGAGGCATGCTCGCACTCATAGAGCGATCGTAGCACGCGCGCTACGCACGGTGGAGCCCAAGGCTTCCAGCGACCAATGAGACCTAGGCTGAACCCGAGCGGTTGACTCGTCCGTGCGCGGCCCTCGTCCAGCCTTCGCTCGCCAACCACGCGGCAAGCCAATCGATCTCCTTGGCGGACGGCGCTTCGAACGCGAGGTTCGGGTCGTCGGCTTCCGCTTCGTAGCCGAGTCTGATGCTCGCTGCGAGGTCGGCAGCGATCTCCGAGAACTCCCCATGCGCACCCATGGTCGCCGCTACACGTTGAAGCGGAACTCCACCACGTCGCCGTCGGTCATCACGTAGTCCTTGCCCTCCATGCGGGCCTTGCCGCGCGAGCGGGCCTCGGCGACCGAGCCGGCGTCGACCAGGTCGTCGAACGAGATGACCTCCGCCTTGATGAAGCCCTTCTCGAAGTCGGTGTGGATCACGCCGGCCGCCTGCGGCGCCTTCGCGCCCTTCGGGATGGTCCAGGCGCGCGACTCCTTCGGGCCCGCGGTGAGGTAGGTCTGCAGGCCGAGCGTGTCGAAGCCGATGCGCGCGAGCTGGTCGAGGCCCGACTCCTCCTGGCCGGTCGAGGCGAGCAACTCCGCGGCATCCTCGGGGTCGAGGTCGATCAACTCCGACTCGATCTTCGCGTCGAGGAAGACCGCCTCGGCCGGGGCCACGAGCGCGGCGAGCTCGGCCTTGCGTGCAGCATCCGTCAGCACCGCCTCGTCGACGTTGAAGACGTAGATGAACGGCTTCGCGGTGAGCAGGCCCAGCTCCTTGACGGGGGCGAGGTCGACGGATGCCGCCGACAGCGGCGTGCCCCGCTGCAGCACGTCGAGCGCCTCCCGCGCCGCGGCGAGCACCGACGGGTCGAGCTTGCGACCCTTGACCTCCTTCTCGTAGCGCGTGATGGCGCGCTCGAGGGTCTCGAGGTCGGCGAGGATCAGCTCGGCGTTGATCGTCTCCATGTCGTTCTTCGGGTCGACGGCGCCGTCGACGTGCACCACGTCGGCGTCCTCGAAGCCGCGCACGACCTGCGCGATGGCGTCGGCCTCGCGGATGTTCGCGAGGAACTTGTTGCCGAGCCCCTCGCCCTCGCTCGCGCCGCGCACGATGCCGGCGATGTCGACGAACGACACCGTCGCGGGCAGGATGCGCTCCGAGCCGAAGATGCCCGCGAGCACCTCGAGGCGCGGGTCGGGCAGGTTCACGACGCCGATGTTCGGCTCGATCGTCGCGAACGGGTAGTTCGCCGCGAGCACGCCGTTCTTGGTGAGCGCGTTGAAGAGGGTCGACTTGCCGACGTTCGGGAGCCCGACGATTCCGATGGTGAGTGCCACGGGCGACCAGTCTACGTGGGCGCGGGCGGCGCGCTCACGCCGTGCGGTGGAGCAGACGCCCCGGGGCATCCGCTCACCTCGACTCGAGCGCACCCTGAGCACTGAGCGAAACCCGCTCAGCAGCATGTCCGCCTCCCGCGACAGCGACATCGGCACTGCGACATCTTCGACAAGTGACTGAGCGTTCCTCGATTTTCATCTGAACGTAGCCTGAACGAAACCTCGACCCAAGGCCGCCCACGCAGACTCGTCGCATGCGACGAATCGCAGCGACGCTTCTCACAGCGGTAGCGATCCTTGCCCTGATCGGCTGCTCCAACGAGCGCGAAACCAAGTCCGTCGACCTGTCGAGGAAGGCGTCGGAGATCTCCCTCAGCTCTACCGGCTTTCAGATCCTGGGCGCAAAGGGAGAGCCATCGTTCGCATTCGAATGGGCCGACGAATCCGAGCCCGCCATCAGCGCCCTCACTGAGGCCTTCGGCCAGGAGCCGACCGTGACATCCTCGGTCGGCAGTGGGTCTCATCTGGCCGCCTACGACATCTACACGTGGAGTGGCTTCGTGTTCCGGGTGGCGAACCTTGAGGAGCCCAAGCCGGACTTCTACCTCCTGACGCATGTCACGTTCACCGCGGAGTCGGCACTCGGAGTCAGGCTGGTCGCTCCCCTCGGGCTCTCGGTCGGGGATCCGATTGCGGTCGCAATCGACAACACCGGGGATACGCTCACGCTGCAGGACACCGGGCCATACACCGTCGTCCTGGTCGACGCGGAAGACCGCCTTCGCCTGGCCGCCTACGCGAGTCACCTGGAGACCGGAGAGGAGCCTGCGCGCCTCGACGACGAACCATGGTCCACGCGGACGGTGGCGATGCGTTCGACCGATGGTTCGAAGATCGACGTGATCGCGGCGCCACGATGGTCCTATCTGCCGATCGGCACCTTCGACTTCTGGTGATTCGGTGCCGTTCCTTCCGAGACCGCATCGATCACGCCGCAACCGGACCGAGTTCTCCACACCCCGGAATCGAACCGCTTCGATGGTCCAGACTCGTCGCCATGCGACGAATCACGGGGACCTCGCTGCTGCTGCTCACCGCGCTCGCCCTCGCCGGGTGCGCCTCGAGCGGGTCGACCACGGCCGGCACCGCAACGCCCACGCCGTCCGAGACGCCGATGGTGACGCACACGCCGACCGCCGACCCGGTGGTGCCGGCCGCGGTGCAGGTCTCGTCGACCGGCTTCGAGATCGTCGACTCGACGGGGGCGACGACGTTCACGTTCGGGTGGTCGGATGCCCCCGAACCGGCCGTCCACGCCCTCGAGACCGCGTTCGGCACGGCGCCCGCCGTCTCGTTCACGCCGGGGAACGGCACGCACATCGCCGACTACGACGTCTACACCTGGACCGGCCTCACGTTCGAGGCCGCACAGCTCACCGACCCGGCGCGCGACTACTACCTCGCCGCCCGCCTCACGTTCACGGCGCCCGAGGCATACGGGCTCGACCTGCTCGCCACGAGCGGGCTGACGGTGGGCGCCCCGATCGCCGACGCGCTCGCGGTCGCCCCGCACCTCCAGATGCCGACCGACGGCACGACGTCGATCATCCTCGTCGACCCCGAGTTCCCCGCGAAGCTCGCCGCGTTCGAGGCCTACCTCGCCACGGGCACGGTGCCCGCCGGTGACGACCCACTCACCACGCGCGCGGTCGCCGTGCGCACCTCCGCCGGCCCGGCGATCGAGGACATCGTCGCGCCCGAGTACTCGTACCTGCCGTTCTGACGCGCCGCCCCGCGGCATCCGTCCGACGTTCGGACCGAGGCATCCGCTCGGCTCCCGCCGCCCGCCGCGCGATCGCACCGGTTGAGGGCCGAATCTTCGGTTGAGGCCGAAGATTCCGCCCTCAGCCCGACGAACGGCCCTCCGCTGGGAAGCGCGAGCGCTCCGAGAGCATCCGGTGGAGCGGATGCCGCCGAAGGGCGTGCCGCTCCCCCGCCGTGTCGGTCGCCGATGTGAGGATGGCCGCGTGCCAGTGGACTTCACCGCGATCGACTTCGAGACCGCCAACCGATCGAGCGCGTCGGCGTGCTCCGTCGGGTTGGTGAAGGTGCGCGACGGGCGCGCGGTCGACGAGGCGTACTGGCTCATCCGCCCGCCGTTCCCGCACGACGAGTTCAACGAGTGGAACGTGCGCATCCACGGCATCACTCCCGACCAGGTCGAGGACGCCCCCGGGTGGGGCGACCTGCTGCCCGAGTTCGCCGCATTCGCGGGCGACGACTGGCTCGTGGCGCACAACGCGGGCTTCGACATGGGCGTGCTGCGCGGCCTCGCCGAGGCCTTCGAGGTCGAGGCGCCGAACCACCGCTACCTGTGCAGCCTGCAGGTCGCGCGCAACACCTACCACCTCGACTCGTACCGCCTGCCGGTCGCGGCCATGGCCGCGGGCTTCGAGGACTTCTCGCACCACAACGCCCTCGACGACTCGCGCGCGTGCGCCGCCATCGTCGCCCACGCGGCGAAGCGGCACGAGGCCGACGACCTCGAGGCGCTCGCCCGCTCGGCGCGCGTGCGCGTCGGCACGATCGGAGCGGTCGCGACCCGCGAGCACCGGTCCGAACACGGCCCGATGGCCCTGCAGTAGCCGCTCGCACCGCGCACCTCGGCCCCGTCGTGGCGCCACCCCGAGCCCGTTCCGACTCGATGTCGGGGGCCGCTGCAACACTTTCGGCATGGACATCCTCGCCCTCCTCATCGGCCTCGTGGCAGGCGCCGCCATCGGCGCGCTCGTCACCGTGCTCGTGCGTTCGCGTCGGGTGGCGGATGCGCCCGCGGGCGACGACCCCGCCCTCGTCCAGGCGCGCCACCAGGGCGAGCTGCAGCAGGTCCGCGCCGACGAGGCGCAGGCCCGCGCCGAGCTGCTCGCCGAGCAGCAGCGCGTGCAGGGCGAGCTGCGCGCCGACCTCGCGGCCGCGTCGACCGAGGCCGACAACCTGCGCGAGCAGATCACGCAGCAGCGCACGCAGTTCCGCGAGTACGTCGAGCAGCAGCGCACCGACCAGGCCGAGCGCGCCGAGCGCGAGAAGCGCGAGTCGGCGGTGCTGCAGGCGCTGAGCCCCGTGCGCGAGACGCTCAGCACCATGCAGCGCAAGGTCGCCGAGCTCGAGCAGCAGCGCAGCGAGCAGTACGGCTCGATCGCCGAGCAGCTGAAGCAGGCGCAGCTGAACGACGAGCAGCTCCGGGCGACGACCGAGTCGCTCGCCTCGGCGCTGCGCTCGAACAGCACCCGCGGCGTCTGGGGCGAGACCCAGCTGCGCCGCGTGGTCGAGGCCGCCGGCCTCGCCCAGTACGTCGACTTCGACACCCAGGCGTCGATCACGACCGATGCGGGCGCCGGGCGCCCCGACATGGTCATCCGCCTCCCCGGCGGCAAGTCCATCGCGGTCGACGCGAAGGTGCCGCTCGAGCACTACATCGAGGCCAGCCAGATCGCCGTCACCGCCTCCGGCGACGAGGGTGCGCGTCGCAAGGCCCTCATCGAGCGGCACGTCAAGGCGCTGCGCGGCCACATCGACGCGCTCGCGAAGAAGACCTACTGGGAGGGCCTCGACGCCAGCCCCGAGTTCGTCATCGCGTTCATCCCGAGCGAGTCGCTGCTGTCGGCCGCCCTCGAAGCCGACCCGGCGCTGCTCGACTACGCCTTCGGCAAGCGCGTCGCGCTCGCCTCCCCGGTGAACCTCTGGGCCGTGCTCAAGACGGTCGCGTACACGTGGCAGCAGCAGGCGGTGTCCGACGAGGCCAAGAAGCTGTTCGACCTCGGCAACACGCTCTACCAGCGCATCGGCACGCTCGCCGGGCACGCCGACGGCCTGCGCCGCGCCATCGAGCGCACCGTCGAGAGCTACAACAAGTTCGCCAACTCGCTCGAGTCGCGCGTGCTCGTCACCGCCCGCCAGTTCCCCGGCATCGACACCACGAAGATCTCGGCCCTGGCCGAGCCCGAGCCCATCCACGAGACGCCCCGCCGCCTCGCCGCGGCCGAGCTCACCGAACTCGACGCCGGCGACGACGTGCGCATGGTCGAGGCCGGCTCGTTCGGCACCGCGGCGACCGACGTCGCCGAGGCGGCCGGGCGCGACGCCGACGCCCGCGCCGCCGAGCACGACGTCGAGCTCGACTTCGACTCCGGTGAGCCGCTGCTCGACCTCGACCCCGAGATCCGCTCGATCTGACCGCGCGCCCGGGCAGCGCGCCCGGTCAGGGCGCCCGATCAGGGGGCCCGGTCGTCCGGGTGCGGCTCGTCCACCGAGCGTTCGAAGCCCGCGGCCGCCGACCCGCCGGTCACCGTCTCGATCGCCCCGGTCGACAGCGGCACGTCCTCGAGCGGGTGCGCCAGTTCGTCCCGACCGAGCCGGGCGACCCAGATGGTGATCACCGCGATGACCGGTGGCACGAGCCCCGCCACCAGGAACGTCGGCGCCAATCCGATCGCCTCGCCCACGGGCCCCGCGATCGCCATCGACACCGGCATCAGCGCGAGCGACACGAAGAAGTCCAGGCTCGACACGCGGCCGAGCATGTGCGGCGGCACGCGCCGCTGCAGCAACGTGCCCCAGAGCACCTGCGCCCCCTGGAAGAGCAGGCCGCACACGAACAGCGCTGCGACCATCACCCAGAGGGCGTCGGTGAACCCGATGATCGCGAGCGGCAGGCATCCGAACCCGAACCCCAGCATCAGCAGGGTGAGGTAGCGCCGGGGCATCCGCAGCGAGCCGACCCAGAGCGAACCGATCGCCCCGCCGACGCCGAAGGCGGCGAGCACGAGCGCGAACTCGCCCGCACCGCCGCCGGCCTGGTCGCGCACCGCGAACGGCAGCAGCACCTCGATCGGGCCCATGATCACGAGCACCATGAACACCGCGAACAGCAGCGACGCGAGCAGCCACACGGTGCGACGCAGGTACCCGAACCCGGCGCGCAGGTCGAGGAACGTGCGCCGCAGCGGATGCACGTCGTCGTTCTCCCGCTCGCCGCGCAGCGGCGTCGTGCGCATCACGAGCAGCAGCGCGAACGCGCCCACCTGCGCGACCGCGATCACCGCGAACGCGAGGCCCGGCGATCCGACGGCGATGAGCAGGCTCGCCGCCGCCGGACCCCCAGCGTTCATGAGCGTCGGGCGCAGCACCCCCTCCACCCCGTTGGCGGCCTGCAACTGGTCCTCGGGCAAGATGCCCGGCAGCCACGCCGAGTACGCCGGGTAGAAGAACCCGTCGGCCACGCCCAGCACGAACGCGAGCACGGCGAGGTGCCACACCTCGATCGCCCCGCCCAGCGCGAGCAGCGCCGCGGTGCCGAACGCGGCGCCGCGCACCGCCTCGACGCCGAGGAGGATGCGCCGCTGCGGAATGCGATCGGCCGCGACCCCGCCGAACAGCACGGCGAGCACCAGGCCGACCGCGGCCCCGGTCGCCACGACCGACAGGTCGACCGGCGACCCGCCGAGCTCGACGACCTGCCAGACGGATGCGACGATCCAACAGCCCGCGCTGAACAGCGAGAACGCCAGTGCGCCGGTCAGCAGCCGGTACTGGCCGAGCCCGAACGGCCGCAGCGCCCGGGGGACGCGCATGGGCGGCTCCTGTGGGTTCGGTGCAGGGAGTGCGTCAGAGGAAGTCGGGGTCGAGCCACTTCTGCGCGAGGTGCTCGGCGGCGACCCGTCGGATCGTGCCGGACTTCGACCGCAGCACGATCGACTCCGTGGAGATGTAGGGGCCGTTCTTCTTCACGCCGAGCAGGAGCGCACCGTCGGTGACGCCCGTGGCGACGAAGAAGTGGTTGTCGCCCGACACCATGTCGTCGAGCTCGAGGATCTTGTCGCAGTCGAGGCCCGCGGCCTCCCCGCGGGCGCGCTCGGCGTCGTCGCGCGGCGCGAGCTTGCCCTGCATGAACCCGCCGAGCGCCTTCACCGCGCAGGCGGTCGTGATGCCCTCGGGGCTGCCGCCGATGCCGATGCAGGCGTCGATGCGCGTGTCGTGCCGGGCCGCGTTGATGCCGCCCGCGACGTCGCCGTCGAGGATCAGGCGCGTGCCGGCACCCGATGCCCGGATCTCGGCGATCAGCTCCTCATGGCGGGGGCGGTCGAGCACCGCCACGCGCACCTCGCCGATGTCCTTGCCCTTCGCCGCGGCGAGCGCCCGCAGGTTCTCCCCGACGGGCCTGCGGATGTCGACGACGCCGTGCCCCTCGGGACCGGTGACGAACTTGTCCATGTAGAAGACCGAGGACGCGTCGAGCATCGTGCCGCGCTCGGAGACCGCGATCACCGAGAGCGCGTGCCCGCGCCCGGCGGCGGTGAGGCTCGTGCCGTCGATCGGGTCGACCGCGATGTCGCACGCGGGGCCGCGTCCGTTGCCCACCTGCTCGCCGTTGAAGAGCATGGGCGCCTCGTCCTTCTCGCCCTCGCCGATCACGACGACGCCGTCGAAGTTCACGGTGCCCAGGAAGAGCCGCATCGCGTCGACCGCCGCCTTGTCGGCGGCGTTCTTGTCACCCTTGCCGATCCACGGCACGGCGCGGATCGCGGCGGCCTCGGTGGCGCGCACCAACTCCAGTGCGAGGTTGCGGTCGGGGTGGTGGAACAGTGGTGCGGGTTCGGTGCTCGTCAACGCATGACTCCAGATTCGACTGCGGATCGGCGCGACGCACACGGACGTGGTCGGCCGCTGCTGACGAGCCTATCCAGCGCGCTCGCGCGCGATCCGCAAACGGGGGACGATCGGCGTGAAAGAATCGCGAATCTTTCACGCCCGCGCGGCGACGACTCGCACCGCCGCGGCATCCGGCTCGCCGAAGTCGCACCGCGTGACGGGTGACACGAACACCATCGCCTCGCCCGCGCAGAGCTCGTCGCGGTCGAGCGCGCGCTCGACCGGCACGCCGGCCGCTCGCACCCGTGCCGACTCCTCGTCCGACTGCGGAGCGAACCGCGCCTGCATCGTGCCGCCGAGCGCGCGCACCGCCGCGGCCTCGATGACGCCCTCGGGCGCGCCGCCGATGCCGAGCAGCAGGTCGAGGTCGCCGCCCGGCTGGGCCGCCTGCACGGCGCGCTCGATGTCGCCGTGCTCGAACGCGACCACCTCGGCGCCGGCGGCACGCACGGCCGCCGCGAGCGCGGCGTTCCGCGGACGCTCCTGCACGGCCACGCGCAGCGCGCGCACGGGGCATCCGATCGCCGCCGCGAGGCGCTGCAGGTTCTCGGCCGGCGGAGCGTCGATCGCCAGCCCCGCGGCATCCGCACCGCACACCAGCTTGTCCATGTAGAAGGCCGGCCCGATGTCGAGGAACGCCCCGCGGGGCGCGGCCGCCAGGATCGCCATCGCGCCGGGCCGGCCGGATGCCGCCAGGCGCGTGCCGTCCACCGGGTCGACCACGATGTCGACCGCGGGGCCGCCCGTGCCGAAGCGCTCCCCCGGCGCGAGCATCGGCGCGTCGTCCTTCTCGCCCTCGCCCGCGACGACGCGCCCGTCGACCGGGACCCCCGAGAGTGCAGCACGCAGCGCGTCGACCGCGACCGCGTCGACCGCGTGGCCGTCGCCGCCGTCGACGCGCGCCATCGCCGCCCACGCGGCTGCGGCGACCGCGCGCTCGAAGGCGTGCACGACGGGGCTCTCGAAGTGCGTCATGCAGAACATCTTGGCGGACACGGGGCTCCGCCCGTAGCCCCACGCGGCCGACCCCGTGCCGTGCGCGATCGACTCACTAGACTCGTGCGTGCACGCCCACGATCCCGCTTGAAGGAGCATCATGCCCATCGCAACCCCCGAGCAGTACGCAGAGATGCTCGATCGCGCCAAGGCCGAAGGCTTCGCCTACCCGGCGTTCAACGTGTCGAGCTCGCAGACCCTCAACGCGGTCCTGCAGGGACTCACCGAGGCCGGCTCCGACGGCATCATCCAGGTCACGACCGGCGGTGCCGACTACTTCGCCGGCCACACCGTGAAGGCCCGCGCCACCGGCGCGCTCGCCTTCGCGAAGTTCGCCCACGAGGTCGCCAAGTCGTACCCGGTCACCGTCGCCCTGCACACCGACCACTGCCCGAAGCCCGCGCTCGAGGACTTCGTCATGCCGCTCATCGCCGCCTCCGAGGAGGAGGTCAAGGCCGGCCGCAACCCGATCTTCCAGTCGCACATGTGGGACGGCTCGGCCGTGCCGCTCGACGAGAACATCCAGATCGCCGAGGACATGATCAAGCGCACCAAGGCGATCAACGCGATCCTCGAGGTCGAGATCGGCGTCGTCGGCGGCGAGGAGGACGGCGTCGTGCACGAGGGCACGAACGACGCGCTCTACACGACCGTCGGCGACGTGACCAAGGCCGTCGAGGCCCTCGGCCTCGGCGAGAACGGCCGCTACATCGCCGCGCTCACCTTCGGCAACGTGCACGGCGTGTACAAGCCCGGCGGCGTGAAGCTGCGCCCGGAGCTCCTCGGCGAGATCCAGGAGGGCATCGCCGCGAAGTTCGGCACCGGCCCGAAGCCGCTCGACCTCGTCTTCCACGGCGGCTCGGGCTCGACCGACGAGGAGATCGCCAAGGCGGTCGCCAACGGCGTCGTGAAGATGAACATCGACACCGACACCCAGTACGCGTTCACCCGCTCGGTCGCCGGCTACATGTTCGCCAACTACGACGGCGTGCTGAAGGTCGACGGCGAGGTCGGCAACAAGAAGCAGTACGACCCGCGCGCCTGGGGCAAGGTCGCGGAGTCGGCCATGGCCGCCCGCGTCGTCGAGTCGACGAAGCAGCTCGGCTCGTTCGGCCACTCGAAGAGCTGAGCCGGATGCCGCAGTCCGACCAGTCGCGCGAAGGCGGCGGCGCACCCGGCGACGGGTCCGCCCCGCCCCCGCCGCCGCCTCCCGCGTCCCGGGACGAGCGTCCGAAGCCGAAGTACGGCGAGTACGCGCCCGAGGGCTGGAACTGGCAGCCGCCCGAGCAGACCACCCACGAGGACCCGCCGCAGGCGCCCGCCACGACGCAGGCCCCTGCCGCCCCCGCGGCTCCCGCGGGGTCCGCGCCCACGGCACGCCTCTGGGACCGCCCGATCACGCTCGGGCTGCTCGTGTTCGGCATCATCGGCGTCTCGCTCGCCGTATCGATCCAGCAGACCCTGCCCGACGCGATGTCGCTGCTGCACACGCAGGAGGGCATCGACCCGTACGTGCCCGCCGACGCGGTCGCGGGCATCATCTCGACCGGCATGATCGCCCAGATCGTGCTCTGGGTGCTCACGGCGCTCATCGCGATCGTGCGGCTGATCCGCCGCCGGGTCGCGTTCTGGGTGCCGCTCGCCGGCGCGGCGCTGTCGTTCGTCGTGCTGTTCGGGGTGGTCTGGGCCGTGCTCGCGACCGACCCCGTGCTCGTGGAGCACTTCGGCACGGTCGGCGTCGGCGGCTGACCCGCCCCGCACCGCGTGACGACGCCCCCGCCCGGACCGGGCGGGGGCGTCGTTCGTGCGGGCACTAGCTCGGCTGCCCCACCAGCGCCGCGTCGCCCTCGGGGTCGTCCTCCTCGATCGGCGCCGCGAACTGCGCCTCGTACAGTCGCGCGTACGCGCCCTCCGCGGCGATCAGCCCGGCGTGCGTGCCCTGCTCCACGATCGAGCCGTGCTCCATGACGATGATGGTGTCGGCGTCGCGGATCGTGGAGAGCCGGTGGGCGATCACGAAGCTCGTGCGGTCCTTGCGCAACGCGCTCATCGCCTGCTGCACGAGGAGCTCGGTGCGGGTGTCGACCGAGCTCGTCGCCTCGTCGAGGATGAGCACGCTCGGCCGCGCCAGGAACGCCCGCGCGATCGTGAGCAGCTGCTTCTCGCCGGCGGAGAGGTTCGACGCCTCGTCGTCGAGCACGGTGTCGTAGCCGTCGGGCAGCATGTGCACGAAGCGGTCGACGTAGGTGGCGCGCGCCGCGTCGAGGATCTCCTCCTCCGTGGCACCGGGCCGCCCGTAGGCGATGTTGTCGCGGATCGTGCCCGCGAACAGCCACGTGTCCTGCAGCACCATGCCCATGCGGGCGCGGAGGTCGTCCCGTCGCATCCGGGTGATGTCGACCCCGTCGAGCGTGATGCGGCCCGCGTCGAGCTCGTAGAAGCGCATGATGAGGTTCACGAGCGTGGTCTTGCCGGCACCGGTCGGGCCGACGATCGCGATCGTGTGCCCCGGCTCGGCGACGAGCGACAGCCCGTCGATGAGCGGCACGTCCTCCTCGTAGCGGAACGACACGTCCTCGAACTCCAGGCGCCCGGTGCGCTCCAGCGGCTGCTCCCCCTCGTCGGGGTCGGCCGACTGCTCGTCGGCGTCGAGCAGCTCGAACACGCGCTCGGCACTCGCGACGCCCGACTGCAGCAGGTTGACCATCGAGCCGATCGTGGTGAGCGGCTGCGTGAACTGGCGCGAGTACTGGATGAACGCCTGCACGTCGCCGAGTCGCATCGACCCGTTCGCGACCAGCAGGCCGCCGACGACCGCGATCGCCACGTACACGAGGTTCCCGATGAACATCATCGCCGGCATGATGATGCCGGAGAAGAACTGGGCGCCGAAGCTCGCCTGGTACAGCTTCTCGTTCGTGCCGTGGAAGTCGCGCTCGACCTCCTTGCTGCGACCGAACACCTTCACGAGGGCGTGGCCGGTGAACGCCTCCTCGATCTGCGCGTTCAGCTCGCCGGTGTGCTTCCACTGCGCGACGAACCGCTTCTGCGAGCGCTTGGCGATGAACACGGTGACGACGAGCGTCAGCGGGATCGTGACCAGCGCGATCACCGCGAGCAGCGGCGAGATGACGAACATCATGGTGATCACGCCGATGACGGTGAGCACCGAGGTGAGCAGCTGGCTCAGCGTCTGCTGCAGGCTCTGCGAGATGTTGTCGATGTCGTTCGTGACGCGCGAGAGCAGCTCGCCGCGCTGCATCTTGTCGAAGTACGACAGCGGCAGGCGGTGCAGCTTCGTCTCGACGTCCTCGCGCAGGCGGTAGACGGTGCGCTGCGTGATGCCGTTCAGCACGTAGCCCTGCAGCCACGCGAACACCGACGCGAACACGTACAGGCCGAGCACGAGCAGCAGCACCTGCGACAGCGCGCCGAAGTCGATGCCCTCGCCGGGGGTCAGGTTCATGGCCGAGAGCATCTCGGCCTGCTGGGTGTCGCCGGATGCCTCGAGCCCGGCGACGATCTGCTCCTGCGTGGTGCCCGCCGGGAGGTTCGCCGAGATCGCGCCCTCGAAGACGAGGTTCGTCGCCTCGCCGAGCGCCTTCGGGCCGAGCACGGTCAGCGTCACGCTGACGACGCCGAGCAGGATGACGCCGAAGACCGCCCAGGCCTCGGGTCGCAGGCGCCCCATGAGGCGCTTGGCCGACGGCCCGAAGTTCATGGACTTCTCGACCGGCATGGCCATGCCCGCGGCGGGGCCGCCGGGCTGGGGGCCGCGCTGCTGCGGCCGGCTGGGGGTGCGCTCGCTCATGCCGCCTCCTCCGCGCTCAGCTGGCTCTCGACGATCTCGGCGTAGGTCGGCGACGTCTCGATGAGCTCCTCGTGGGTGCCGCGGGCGACGATGCGCCCCGCGTCGAGCACGAGGATCTGGTCGGCGTCGACGATGGTCGACACGCGCTGCGCGACCACGATGCGGGTGGCGTCGGCCGCTGCACGGTCGAGCGCGGTGCGCAGCCGGGCATCCGTCGCCGTGTCGAGCGCCGAGAACGAGTCGTCGAACAACAGGATCGGTGGTCGTTTCAACAGGGCCCGGGCGATCGACAGGCGCTGGCGCTGGCCGCCCGAGACGTTCGTGCCGCCCTGGGCGATCGGGGTGTCGAGTCCCTCGTGCATGGCCTGGACGAAGTCGGATGCCTGTGCGGTCGCGAGCGCCTGCCAGACCTCGTCGTCCGTGGCATCCGGGTCGCCGTACCGCACCGTGGAGCCGACCGTGCCCGCGAACAGGTACGCCTTCTGCGGGATCAGCCCGAGCTGGGCGTTGCGCACCTCGGGGTCGAGCTCGCGCACGTCGACGCCGCCGACGAGCACCTGCCCCCCGGTGACGTCGAACAGGCGCGGGATGAGGTTCAGCAGCGTCGTCTTGCCGGCGCCGGTGCTGCCGATGATCGCCGTGACCTGGCCCGGCCGTGCGGTGAAGCTGAGGTCGTGCAGCACCGGCTGCTCGGCGCCCGGGTACGCGAACTCGACGCTGCGGAATTCGACCGTCCCCGGGTCGGTGAGCGTCGTGGTCGCGTCGGTCGGCTCGACGACGCTCGTGTCGGTGAGCAGCACCTCCTGGATGCGCCCGCCGGAGACCGCCGCGCGCGGGAGGATCACGGCGATGAACGTGGTCATCATGACCGCCATCAGGATCTGGATGAGGTACGTGAGGAACGCCGTGAGCGCGCCGATCTGCATCGAGCCGTCCTCGATGAGGAACGCGCCGAACCAGAGCACGGCGACGCTCGAGATGTTCAGCACCCCCATCGCGACGGGGAAGACCAGGGCGAACAGCCGTCCGGCGCGCAACGCGGTGTCGGTGAGCTCGGCGTTGGCGGTCGCGAAGCGCTTCGTCTCGACCGGCTCGCGCACGAATGCGCGGATGACCCGGATACCGGTGAGCTGCTCGCGCAGCACGCGGTTCACGGTGTCGATGCGCTTCTGCATCTTCTCGAACTGCGGCACCATGCGCACGACGATGCCGCCGATCGCGATGAGCAGCACCGGCACGGCGACCGCCATGATCCACGACAGCTGGAGGTCCTGGCCCATCGCCATGATCACGCCGCCGATCGCGAGGATCGGGGCCGACACGAGCAGGGTGCACGCCATGAGCACGAGCATCTGCACCTGCTGCACGTCGTTGGTCGAGCGCGTGATGAGGCTCGGCGCGCCGAAGCGCGAGACCTCCTGCTCGCTGAAGACGCCGACCCGGGCGAAGACGGCCGTGCGCACGTCGCGACCGAGACCCATCGACAGCTTCGCGGCGAAGTACACGGCGATGATCGCGCAGGTGATCTGCGCGAGCGTGATGACGAGCATGAGCCCGCCCGTGGAGAGGATGTAGCCGGTGTCGCCGGTGGCGACGCCGTCGTCGATGATGTCCGCGTTGAGGGCGGGCAGCAGGAGCGTCAGGATCGACTGGATCAGCTGGAACACCACGACTGCGGCGAGCAGCGGCCAGTGCGGCCTCAGGTAGCGGGTGAGGAGTTTCCAGAGCACGGGGTGTGCCTTCTTCCGTTGGTGCGAGTGGAGTGTCAGGGGCGGTCGAGCGGATGCCCGGACGCGATGCCGTTCGTGATCAGGTCGACGAGCTCTGCGGTGTCGAGGCCGACGGTCTCGCCGAACGCGGGCACTGCGGAGGCGAAGGCGATCATGCGCAGGTAGCGCGCGACCTGGCGGGGAGTGGCGCCGAGGCGATCGGCGTCCGGCGCCAGCAGGTCGGCGATGATGCCCTCGTAGACCTCGCCGTGGTGGTGGCGGTGCGGGGGCGGCGGGCGCATGCCGGCCGCGGACATCACGCCCATCACGCCGCGGAACCGCTCCTGCAGGTGGTCGAGCACGCGCTCGACCTTCCACTCGAGCGGCATCGAGGCGTCGATCGCGCGCAGCTTCCGCCGCAGCGGCTCGGGGTCGAGGTACCGCGTGACGGCCGCGTCGATGATCGCGTCCTTGTCGTCGAACGCACGGAACAGCGTGCCCTCGGCGACGCCGGCCGCCTCGGCGATCTGTCGGGTGCTCACGTCGCGTCCGTGCGCGACCAGCAGCGGTACGACGGCGTCGGCGATCGCCTCGCGGCGATCCTCCGGCGGAAGGGGCCGCGCCCGCTCCGTGCGCACTGCCATGCGGCGATGCTAAGCGAGTGAGTGCTCACTCACAAGCATCCGCCCGCCCTCTGCTGTGCGCCTGCAGCGAACGGATCAGTGCTGGGCGGCGCCGCGCGCGCGGCCCGAGCCCTTCAGGTCCTTGCGGAGCTCCTTCGGCAGCGAGAACATGAGGTCCTCCTCGGCCGTCTTGACCTCCTCGACCGCGCCGTACCCGGCATCGGCGAGCTCGATCAGCACCTCCTGCACGAGGCCCTCGGGCACGGATGCGCCGCTGGTGACGCCGACCGTCTCGACGCCCTCGAGCCACTCCTGCTGGATCTGCGTCGAGAAGTCGACCCGGTACGCGGCCTTCGCGCCGTACTCGAGGGCGACCTCGACGAGGCGCACGCTGTTCGACGAGTTCGCGCTGCCGACGACGATGACGAGGTCGGCGCCCTGCGCGACCTTCTTGATCGCGACCTGGCGGTTCTGCGTGGCGTAGCAGATGTCGTCCGACGGCGGGTCCTGCAGGTTCGGGAAGCGCTCGCGCAGGCGGCGCACGGTCTCCATGGTCTCGTCGACCGACAGCGTGGTCTGCGAGAGCCAGACGACCTTGTCGGGGTCGTTCACCTCGATGTTCGGCACGTCGTCGGGGCTGTTCACGAGGGTGACGTGGTCGGGCGCCTCGCCGGCGGTGCCCTCGACCTCCTCGTGGCCCTCGTGGCCGATGAGCAGGATCTCGTAGTCGTCGCGCGCGAAGCGCACGGCCTCGCGGTGCACCTTGGTGACCAGCGGGCACGTGGCGTCGATCGCGTGCAGGCCACGGTCGGCCGCGGCACCCACGACGGCGGGCGAGACGCCGTGCGCGCTGAAGACGATGTGCTCGCCCTCGGGCACCTCGTCGACCTCCTCGACGAAGATCGCGCCCTGCTTCTCGAGCTCGGTCACGACGTGGATGTTGTGCACGATCTGCTTGCGCACGTACACGGGCGCGCCGTAGTGCTCGAGCGCCTTCTCGACGGCGATCACCGCGCGGTCGACGCCCGCGCAGTACCCTCTCGGGGCGGCGAGCAGCACCTTCTTCTCGCCTGCGACCGGGGTATCCTTGAGCCGCCCGCGCACCGCGGGGACGCGGGGCATGCCGAGGGCGACTCGGGGGGCATCCGTGGTGATCGTCACGCCGCCAGTCTACGGGCCGCCGCCTGGGCGCCGGCCCGAGAGGAGACCATGACCGACGCCCCCTCGACACGCGATGCACCGTGGCCCGTCGCCCTGCTCTCCGAGAAGCTGCGCGGCTACATCGACCGGCTCGGCACCGCCTGGGTCGAGGGCGAGGTCACCCAGTGGGGCGTCTCGAACGGCAACGTCTACGGCAAGCTCAAGGACCTCGACCGGGATGCCACGCTGAGCTTCACGCTCTGGTCGTCGGTGCGCGCGCGCCTGTCGGAGGAGTTCGCACAGGGCGATCGCGTCGTCGCGCTCGTCAAGCCGAACTGGTGGGTCAAGGGCGGCTCGCTCTCGATGCAGGTCTACGAGCTGCGCCACGTCGGACTCGGCGACCTGCTGGAGCGCCTCGAGCGCCTGCGCGCGCAGCTCGCGGCCGAGGGGCTGTTCGATCCCGCCCGCAAGCGCCCGCTGCCGTTCCTGCCCCATTGCATCGGGCTGGTCACGGGCAAGGACAGCGACGCCGAGCAGGACGTGCTGCGCAACGCACGTCTCCGCTGGCCGTCGGTCGACTTCCGCGTCGTGCACGCGGCCGTGCAGGGCGACCGCACCGCCCGCGAGGTGAGCCGCGCGATCGAGCGGCTCGACGCCGACCCCGAGGTCGACGTGATCATCGTCGCCCGCGGCGGCGGCGACTTCCAGAACCTGCTCGGCTTCAGCGACGAGCGGGTGCTGCGCGCCGCGGCGGCCGCGACCACGCCCATCGTCAGCGCCATCGGGCACGAGGCCGACCGGCCGCTGCTCGACGAGGTCGCCGACCTCCGGGCCTCCACGCCGACGGATGCCGCGAAGCGCGTCGTGCCCGACGTGGCCGACGAGCTGGCCCGCGTGCGTCAGGCCCGTGCCCGCATCGGCGCACGCATGACGCATCTGGTCGCCGCGGAGGTGGACCGCATCGGCCAGCTCCGCTCGCGCCCGGTGCTCGCCGACCCGCGCAGCATCGTCGACGCGCGCGCCGAGGAGGTCACACGGTGGGTCGCGCGCGGCGCCGACCTGGCCGAACGCGCGATCGAGCGCGCGGGCGTCGCGACCGACCAGCTGCACGCGCGCCTGCGTGCGCTGTCGCCGCAGGCCACGCTCGACCGCGGCTACTCGATCGTGCAGCGCACGGACGGGCGCATCGTGCGCGAGCCGGCCGACGCCCCCGCGGGCGACGAGGTGCTCGTGGCACTGCCGGTCGGCTCGATCCGCGCCGCGTCGCTCGGCCCGGGCGAGCGCGTGGACGGCGCCCCGCCCGCGGAGCATCCGGTGGCCGCATCCGCCGCCCCGACCGCGCACGCCACCGACCCCGACCCCGACCCCGACGGCCGCACCGCCGGGGCCGAATAGAATGGACCCCATGCCCGCCCACGACGACATCGCCGAGCTCAGCTACGAGCAGGCGCGCGACGAACTCGTCCGCGTCGTCGGCGAACTCGAGCAGGGCGCCCCCACCCTCGAGCACTCGCTCCAGCTCTGGGAGCGCGGCGAGGCGCTGGCCGCCCGCTGCGAGGAGTGGCTCGTCGGTGCGCGCGCACGCCTCGAGGCGGCCCGTGCGGGCACGGCGGCGAGCGCCGGGGACGACGACTGATGGCCCGCGGCCCCCGCGTGGTCGCCGAGCTCGGACGACCGGAGACGCCCGCCGAGACCGCCGCGCGCAAGGCGCAGGGCGCGGCCGACCGCCGACGCCGCCAGACCGTCGGCAACCTGCTCGGCTCGCTGTTCGCGTCGCTCGGCATCGTGCTGGTCATCGTGCTGCTCGTGCCGCGCAGCGACACCCCGATCGAGCCCGACGTCGACGTCGCGTCGGTCGCCGAGCAGGCGGCCATCGCGACCTCCGAGACGCTCGCGGTGCCCGAGCTGCCCGACGGCTGGCGCGCGAACGCCGCCGAGCTGCGCACGAGCGGCGTCGACGGCGTGACCAGCTGGTACGCCGGCTACCTCACCCCGTCGGACGAGTACGTCGGCATGTACCAGGCGTTCGACGCGAACCCGACCTGGGTCGCCGAGACGCTCGCGCGCACCCTCGCGGTCGGCGTGACCGACGTCGCCGGCGTCGAGTGGACGGTCTACGACAACCGCACCTCCGGCGACGACGTCGGCAACGCCCGCTACGGCCTCGTCACCGAGGCGGGCGGCAGCACCTTCGTGCTGCTCGGCACCGGCACCGACGACGAGTTCGTCGCGCTCGCCGAGGCGGTCGCGCCGACCGTCGCCGCGAACCTCCCCTGACCCGCACCACCAGACCGCCGCATCCCCGACCGCCTCGAGAACGGACCGACCGATGGCCCGCACCGACAGCCCCTTCCTCCCCGTCTCGCCCCGCGACACGTGGATCGCCCTGCGCGACGGCAACCGCCGCTTCGTCGCCGGCACCCCGGAGCACCCGCACCAGGACGTCGAGCACCGCGCCGCGCTCTCCCAGGGCCAGCGCCCGCTGGTGGCGATCTTCGGCTGCGCCGACTCGCGCCTCTCGGCCGAGATCATCTTCGACGTGGGGCTCGGCGACGCGTTCGTCGTGCGCAACGCCGGCCAGGTCGTCGCCGAGGACGTGCTCGGCTCCCTCGAGTACGCGGTCGGCGTGCTCGGCGTGCCGCTCATCCTCGTGCTCGGCCACGACGCGTGCGGCGCCGTGCAGGCCGCGATCGACTCGCAGGCCGCCGATGCCCAGCCGTTGCCGGCGCACGTCAAGACGGTCGTCGACCGCATCGTGCCCGCCGTGCGGAAGGTCGCGGGGGTGGGCCCGGATGCCCCGGTGGAGCCCTCGCACGTCGACGCCGGGTTCGTCGGACGAGAGCACCTGCGCGACACGGTGTCCGAGATGATCGAGCGCTCCGAGATGATCAGCGAGGCGATCGCGGAAGGTACGCTGGCTGTCGTCGGGGCGAACTACCGGCTCATGGAAGGCCGGGTCGAGACCGATGTCGTCGTCGGGCAGCTCTAGCGCACGACGAGACCCCCGCCGGGCGGCGTCCCGGCACGCCGACGAAAGGGAAGCACACACCGTGGTGGACAATCAGGCCGAGTACCGGATCGAGCACGACACGATGGGCGAGGTCCGCGTCCCCGCCTACGCCCTGTACCGGGCCCAGACGCAGCGGGCGGTGGAGAACTTCCCGATCTCGGGCTCCACGCTCGAGCCCGCGCAGATCGCGGCGCTCGCGCGCATCAAGAAGGCCGCTGCACTCGCGAACGCCGAACTGGGCGTGCTCGATCGCGCCCTCGCCGACGCGATCGCCGGTGCCGCCGACGAGGTCATCACGGGCCGCCACGACGCGCACTTCCCGGTCGACGTGTACCAGACCGGTTCGGGCACCTCGTCGAACATGAACATGAACGAGGTGCTCGCAACCCTCGCGACCGAGCGCCTCGGCTCGCCGGTGCACCCCAACGACCACGTGAACGCCTCGCAGTCGTCGAACGACGTGTTCCCGACCTCGGTGCACATCGCCGTCACGAGCGCGCTCATCGACGACCTCATCCCCGCCCTCGACCACCTCGCGGTGTCCCTCGAGGCGAAGGCCGAGGCCTGGGCGAACGAGGTCAAGTCGGGTCGCACGCACCTCATGGACGCCACTCCCGTCACCCTCGGCCAGGAGTTCGGCGGCTACGCCCGCCAGATCCGCCTCGGCATCGAGCGCGTGCAGTCGGCGCTGCCCCGAGTCGCCGAGGTGCCGCTCGGCGGTACCGCCACCGGCACCGGCATCAACACCCCCGCGGGCTTCCCGCAGCGCGTCATCGCGATCCTCCAGGAGGAGACCGAGCTGCCGATCACCGAGGCGCTCGACCACTTCGAGGCGCAGGCCAACCGCGACGGGCTGGTCGAGGCATCCGGTGCCCTGCGCACCATCGCCGTGAGCCTCACCAAGATCTGCAACGACCTCCGATGGATGGGCTCGGGCCCGAACACCGGCCTCGGCGAACTGCACATCCCCGACCTCCAGCCCGGCTCGTCGATCATGCCCGGCAAGGTCAACCCCGTCGTACCCGAGGCCGTGCTCATGGTCGCCTCCCGCGTGGTCGGCAACGACGCGAGCATCGCCTGGTCCGGCGCATCCGGCTCGTTCGAGCTGAACGTGCAGATTCCGGTCATGGGCACCGCGCTGCTCGAGTCGATCCGCCTGCTCTCGAACGCCGTGCGCGTGCTGGCCGACAAGACCGTCGACGGGCTCGAGGCGAACACCGAGCGCACGAGCGCGCTGGCCGGCATGTCGCCGTCGATCGTCACGCCGCTCAACAAGGTCATCGGCTACGAGGCCGCCGCGAAGATCGCGAAGCACTCGGTCGCCAAGGGCATCACGGTGCGCGAGGCGGTCATCGACCTCGGCTACGTCGAGCGCGGCGAGGTCACCGAGGAGCAGCTCGACGCCGCCCTCGACCTGCTGAAGATGACGCGCCCGCCGCAGGCCTAGCTGTTGTTGGCCAGGAGGTTCTTGACGTGAACGCGCCAGATATATGCGATTCGCATACACTGTGTTCATGGAATCAGTCCTAGAAAAGGCCATCAACGAATGGCATGCGGCAGTGAACTCTGGTGATCTACGTCGTTCGGCGGAGGCTGTCGGTGATCCGATCGTCGTGCTAGGGCCGAAGGGCGCGGGACCGATCTCGTCGGACCAGTTCGCTGATTGGGTTGAGCGCTCTGGGATCCGGCTCGTCCCGCGCTCGTGGCATCCGATCAGTGACCGGCTGATGGTGGTCGAGGAAGACGCGACATGGCCTGAGAATCAGACACCCACGCGTGTGGCGACGGTGTTCCGCGTAACGGACGGGAGGGCCACTGCTGCGCTCCGGTTGCCTGATCTGAGGTCGGCGCTGGATTTGGCATACATCTGTCGCGAGATGGCCGCAACAGAATGAGCGCGCCAGGGCCGGGGCAGCTTCTCTTCGGTTTCGTGCGGCATTGGTCACGTCGTTCCATGGCTGGCGATGCCTCCATCGCTGAACAGGGGCGGCTGGTCTTGGCAACGGAGGCCGTGGCTGCCCTGGTCGGGCGCGAGGAGCCTGCGACAGTGAATGCGGTTGCGGACGAGATCGGCATCGATCAGAGCGGCGCGTCGCGCCTGGTCAAGAGCGCAGTCGACGCCGGCTACGTGACGCTGGTGACCAACCCAACCGATGGTCGTAGGCGTGAGGTCGCTGTCACTCCCCGCGGACGCGCTGTCCTGCGGCAGGCTCACGCATGGCAGGAACGGGTGTTCGACGAGTTGACGACAGGATGGACCCATCAGCGGCGCGTCGACTTCCAGACGGCGATGGCCGACCTCATTGCACGGTCCCACACGATCAGCGGATGAGTCATGCCAATGCACCGTTGACGGTCGAAGGCCGTCGTCGACTGGTGGAGCGGTGTCGGACACGCCCGATCGCGCACGTCGCCGCGGAGATGGGAGTCTCCCGCGCGACAGCGTCGAAATGGGTGAACCGGCACCGACAGTTTGGCGAGATCGGCCTGCAGGACCGTTCCTCAACGCCGCTGCGCCAGCCAACCGCGACCGACGGCACGCTCGTTGCGCAGATCGAGCGGATGCGCCGTGACTTCAAATGGTCGGCATCGAGAATCGAGTTCGAGCTGGCGAAGGAAGGCGTCGTCATCAGCCGCCGCACGGTCACGCGCGTCCTAGCGCAGCTCGGGCTGAACCGGCGCAGGTTCATCGACCCGAGCGGGGAGCCCGACCGCGAACCACAGCGCATCATCGCCCAACGTCCCGGGCACATGATCCATATCGACGTCAAGAAGGTCGGACGCATCCCCGACGGCGGCGGCTGGCGCGTTCATGGACGAGGCAGCGCGCAGGCCCGAGCCGTCGAACGAACGAAGCAGCGCGGCGCCCGCGCAAGCTACGTCTACCTCCACTCCGCCATCGACGGACATACCCGCCTCGCCTACACCGAGGCTCTCGACGACGAAAAGGGCGCTACCGCGGCCGAGTTCCTTGACCGGGCGAAAGAGTGGTTCGCCGCGCACGGGATCACCTCGATAGAACGCGTCGTCACGGACAATGGCGCCTGCTACCGCGCGAAGGTCTTCGCCGAGACCGTCAGGCCCGCACGGCATCAGCGCATCACGCCCTACACGCCGCGCCACAACGGGAAAGTCGAGCGCTACAACCGGATCCTCGCGGAGGACTTCCTCTACGCCCGCACCTGGCGCTCAGAACAAGAGCGTGCAGACGCGCTGGTGCTCTGGAACCTGCACTACAACTATCACCGACCACACGGAGCACACGGCGGAAGCCCGCCCGCTGCCATCACCCCGGCCAGCGTCAACAACGTCCTGGCCTCCTACACCTAGCCGGCAGCCGCAGACGACGCGAGGCGCCCCCGCATCAGGAGCGGGGGCGCCTCGTCGTTGCCGGGGCCGAACGGATGCCGGGCCTACGGCAGGTCGTTCCCGTCGAGCATCTCCGACACGAGCGCGGCGATGGCCGACCGCTCCGAGCGGGTGAGGGTGACGTGCCCGAACAGCGGGTGCCCCTTCAGCGTCTCGATGACGGATGCGACGCCGTCGTGCCGTCCCACCCGCAGGTTGTCGCGCTGGGCGACGTCGTGGGTGAGCACGACCCGCGAGTTCTGGCCGATGCGCGAGAGCATCGTCAGCAGCACGTTGCGCTCGAGCGACTGGGCCTCGTCGACGATCACGAACGCGTCGTGCAGCGATCGGCCCCGGATGTGCGTGAGCGGCAGCACCTCGAGGATGCCCCGCTCGACGACCTCGTCGAGCACGTTCTGCGAGACGAGCGCGCCGAGCGTGTCGAACACGGCCTGGCCCCACGGGTTCATCTTCTCGCCCTGGTCGCCCGGCAGGTAGCCGAGCTCCTGGCCGCCGACGGCGTACAGCGGGCGGAAGACCATGATCTTCTTGTGCTGCTGCCGCTCGAGCACGGCCTCGAGGCCCGCACAGAGCGCGAGCGCCGACTTGCCGGTGCCGGCGCGGCCGCCGAGCGAGAGGATGCCGACCTCGGGGTCGAGCAGCAGGTCGATCGCGAGCCGCTGTTCGGCCGAGCGGCCGTGCACGCCGAACACGTCGCGGTCGCCGCGGACGAGGCGCATCGAGCGCTCCCCCGTGACGCGGGCGAGCGCCGAGCCCCGCTCGGACTGCACGACCAGGCCGGTGTTCATCGGGAGTCCCTCGACGAGGTCGCTGTCGAGCGTCTCGTGCTCGTAGAGCAGGGCCATGTCGTCGCCGCCGAGCGCGATCTCGGACATGCCGGTCCAGCCGGAGTCGACCGCGAGCTCGTGGCGGTACTCCTCCGCGTCGATGCCGATCGAGGCGGCCTTCACGCGCAGCGGGAGGTCCTTGGACACCACGGTGACGGCGACGCCGTCGTTGGCGAGGTTCATCGCGCACGCGAGGATGCGGGAGTCGTTGTCGCCGAGGCGCAGGCCGCTCGGGAGCACGGTCGGGTTGGAGTGGTTCAGCTCGACGCGGAGCGAGCCGCCGTCACCGACCGGGATGGGGAAGTCCAGCCGCTCGTGCTCGACGCGGAGCTCGTCGAGGATGCGCAGCGCCTGACGTGCGAAGTAGCCGATCTCCGGGTCGTGGCGCTTGGCCTCCAGCTCGGTGATGACGACCACCGGCAGGATGACCGCGTGCTCCGCGAAGCGGAACAGCGCCCTCGGATCGGACAGCAGGACGGAGGTGTCCAGGACGAAGGACCGTTCCGCCTGTGGGATCTTCGCGTCCCGGGCCCGCTCGGCCCGGCTCGTCGGCTGTGTGGTGGACTTCGGTGTTTCGAGTGAGGTCACAACCGCTCCCACTCCGAGCTGCAGCTCGGCTCTTGCGAGCCGGCCACGCAGCTTCGGTTCGAGTCGTACGCGGCCGCCTCGACCAGGCGCCTTGCCTGATGTCTCCGACGGTACGTCCGACCCCCGACGGCGGAGGTAACCGACACGCGGAACGAAACGCGCCCGTCACGCGATCGACGCCTGCGCGTTGCCTGCGGGTCCCGAACCGGACCGCACCGGATCGGTACCCCGCCTCGATGCCGCCCGGCAGCGGGCCGGCTCAGAACCCGGTCGTCGAGAACGACACGAGCGCGGCGCGCAGCATGTCGAGGGTCTCCTCGTTCGTGCCGGCGTGGATCGACAGGCGCACCGTGCCGAGCCGGGTGGTCGCCGTGACGCCGTGGTTGTGCAGCGCGGCGGTCAGGGCGCTCAGCCGCTCGGGCTCGGGCTCGAGCACCACGATGCCGGCGCGCTCCCGCTCGTCGCGCGACGACGCGAGCGGCACCGCGAAGTCGTCGGCGAGGTCGATCACGTCGCTGACCCGGCGTGCGATCGACGCCTGGATCTCCGCCACGCCGACTTCGGCGATCTCCTCGAGGGCAGCGGCGAGGCGCGACTCCGCGATCGGGTCGGGTGACGACGTGCGATAGGCGCGGGCGCCGGATGCCGGTGGCGGCACCTCGCCCCACACCTCGTCGGCGTCCGTGCCGGTGTATCCCGAGAACACGGGCACGAGCAGCTCCTCCGCACGCTCCGACAGGGCGAGGAAGCCGGTGCCCCAGCCCGCACGGCACCACTTCTGGCCGCCGGACGCGATGACGTCGGCGTGCTCCCACGGGACGTCCACGACCCCGAAGCCCTGGATGGCGTCGACGATGAGCAGGCGGTCGCCGATGACCTGGCGGATGCCCTCGAGGTCGGCCAGGTACCCGGTGCGCGCGTCGACGAGGCTCACCGCGACGGCGACGGTGTTGTCGGCAAGCTGCTCGCGGACGGTGCCGGGCGTGACCCGCCCGTGGTCGGTCGCGAGCCACGCGGGCTGCACGGTGTGCAGCGCCTCCTGGGCCCGCACGGCGGAGATCGGCAGGCTCGGGAACTCGTCGGGCGAGAGCAGCACCTGACCGGTCAGGCCGAACATGGCGTGCAGCAGCCCGGACGTCGTGTTGGGCTGGAAGCCGATGCGCTCGACGTCGAACCCGGTCAGCGCGGCGACGGCCTCGCGCAGCCGCAGGTCCTGGTCGTCGAGCACGTCGAGGCTGCCGTGCCGTGCCCGGCGCAGGAAGTCGGCGAAGACGTTGCCCTCCTCGAGCACCACCCGCGAGAGCGGTCCGAAGCGCCCGTAGTCCAGGTAGCCGGGCTCCTCGTCGAAGCCCTCGATGTAGCGGTCGAGACTCACGTGGTCTCCCCCTCTCCGCCGCTCATTCTGGCAGAGCACCGCGCCGCGCGGGCAGGCCTCATCCGCCGAACCGCCGCTGACGGCTCGCGAAGTCGCGCACGGCGCGCAGGAAGTCGATGCGCCGCAGGTCGGGGCCGAGCGCCTCCACGAAGTAGAACTCGCTGTGCGCGGCCTGCCACAGCATGAAGTCGCTGAGGCGCTGCTCACCCGAGGTGCGGATGACCAGGTCGGGGTCGGGCTGCCCGCCCGTGTAGAGGTGCTGGCCGATCAGGTCGGGGGTGAGCGACTCCGCCAGGTCCTCGAGGCTGCGCCCCTCGGCGTGGTGCGAGGCCACGATCGAGCGCATCGCGTCGGTGATCTCGCGGCGGCCGCCGTAGCCGACGGCGAGGTTCACGTGCAGCCCGGAGCGACCCGCGGTACGCGCCTCGGCGGCCCCGAGCGCAGCCACCAGCGGCTCGGGCAGCCCCTCGCGCGAGCCGACGTGCTGCACGCGCCAGTCGCGGTACCGGGAGACCTCGTCGGCGAGGTCGGCGATGATCTCGACGAGGTCGCTCAGCTCGTCGTCCGAGCGGTTGCCGAGGTTGTCGGCCGAGAGCAGGTAGAGCGTGACCACCTGGATGCCGAGGTCGTCGCACCACTCGAGGAACTCGCGCATCTTCGCGGCGCCCGCGCGATGCCCGTGCGCCGCCGTCTCGTAGCCGAGCTGCTTCGCCCAGCGGCGGTTCCCGTCGATGATCATCGCCACGTGGTGCGGCAGCGTCATCGACTCCAGTTCCCGCTGCAGTCGGTTCGCGTACAACCGGTAGAGGATGCCGCGGTCGTTCGATCGGTCCCGCTTCTGCACGGACCTACCGTACTCCCGACCGGCCGCGCGTCGCGGCCACGCGATCCTGCCCACACTCCCAGCTTCCCGGCATACGTGCTGTCCTACGCTTGCTGCATGACCCCGCAGCAGACCGGCCGGCCCGAAGACGTCGCCGAGCACCTCCACCACCCGGCGCAGGAGCTCGATGCCTCCGACCGGGCGGTCGCCGCGGACGAGCAGCGCGATCCGCACCTGCCGAACATCCCGCTCCTCGACGCGTCCGTCGCCAATCCGGCGGAGATCCGCCCCACATGGCGCGGCTGGATCCACGCCGGCACCTTCCCGGTCGCGATCGCCGCGGGCATCGTGCTGATCTCCCTCGCGCAGGGCGCCCCCGCGAAGTGGGCGTCGGCGGTCTTCATGCTCACGTCGCTGCTGCTGTTCGGCAACTCGGCGCTGTACCACCGGTTCGACTGGTCGCCGAAGGTCAAGGTCATCCTGAAGCGCATCGACCACGCGAACATCTTCCTGCTCATCGCCGGCACGTACACGCCGCTGTCGATCCTCGCGCTCCCGCCCGAGAAGGGCTGGCTGCTGCTCGGGATCGTCTGGGGCGGCGCCCTGCTCGGCATCGGCTTCCGGGTGTTCTGGATCACCGCGCCGCGCTGGCTGTACGTGCCGATCTACCTGCTGCTCGGCTGGGCGGCGGTCATGTTCCTCGGCGACCTGCTCGAGGCGAGCGTCGCGATGATGGTGCTCGTCACGGTCGGCGGCGTGCTCTACACGCTCGGCGCCGTCGTCTACGCGCTCAAGAAGCCGAACCCGTGGCCCGGCCACTTCGGCTTCCACGAGATCTTCCACGTGTTCACCGTGCTGGCGTTCCTCTGCCACTGGACGGCGACGCTGCTCATCGCCCTCGCGCCCGCCTACCACGCGGGCTGAGCCCGCGCGGGCGAGCCCGCGGGCTGACGCGTCAGCCGCGCGAGTCGTCGGGCCGGTCGGTCGAGGGCTCGCCGGAGGCATCCGTCGACTCGCCCGGCTCTCCCGCGTTCGCGGCGGCCTCGGCCTCGGCGGCGAGCTGCTCCGCCTCGAGCCGCTCACGGATCTCGTCGCGGTAGGTGGTGCGACGGATGCGGCGGACCATGTCCATCGCGAGCAGGATGACCGCGATCATCACCACGAAGATGGCGATGAAGCCGAGCGGACCGGGCGTCACCGAGTTCGGGTCGAACTCCTCCTCGGCCGTGCGAACGAGGAGCACCGCGACGGCGGAGAACGGCATGGACGACCCTTCGATCACGGGAGTTTAGGCTGGTTCCAGCGTAATCGATCGAGAGGAGCGCACGTGGCCGACGAGGTGCTCGCCGAACGGTACGGGCGCACCCGCACCTCGAAGCGGCGCGAGCGCACCATCCTCGTCGTGGTGGCCGCGGCATTCGCCGTGGTGTTCGTCGCGTGGGTCGTCTGGGCCGGGCTCGACGGCACCCGCCCGACCCTCGAGGTGACCGACACGGGGCACCGCCTGCTCGCCGACGAGCGGGCCGTCGAGGTGCGCTGGGACCTCGCGGCGCCGGTCGGCAGCACGACCGCGTGCGTCGTGCAGGCACTCAACGAGGACTTCGTCGTCGTGGGCTGGAAGGTCGTCGAGATCCCGGCCTCCGACGAGTACACCCGCACCTTCACCGAGACCGTCCGCACCGCACAGGAGGCCAACACCGGTTTGATCTACCGGTGCTGGCTGACCTAGAATCAATGATTCGCCCCGGCACTCGTCGGGGCGCGACGTGTATCTGGAGGAGAACCATGGCGCAGGACGCTACGGTCACCTGGCTCACCCAGGACGCCTACGACCGCCTGGCCGGCGAGCTCGAGCACCTCAGCACCGCCGGTCGCGACGAGATCGCGAAGCGGATCGAGGCTGCCCGTGAGGAGGGCGACCTCAAGGAGAACGGCGGCTACCACGCCGCGAAGGACGAGCAGGGCAAGCAGGAGGCGCGCATCCGCCAGCTCACCGCGCTGCTGCGCAGCGCGCAGGTCGGCGAGGCCCCCGAGTCGCACGGCGTCGTCGAGGCCGGCACGGTCGTCACCGCCACCATCGCGGGTGACAGCGAGCGGTTCCTCGTCGGCAACCGCGAGATCGCGGGCGACTCCGAGCTCGACGTGTACAGCCCGCAGAGCCCGCTCGGCGAGGCCATCCTCGGCCTGAAGGTCGGCGACTCGACCACCTACACCGCTCCCAACGGGCGCGAGATCACGGTGAAGGTCACCGACGTGGCCACCTGGGACGGCAAGTAGCCCGACCCGCAGTTCGCGCGCGACGCCCCCGCCACGACGGCGGGGGCGTCGTCGTCCGCCGGGCTCAGTCCCCCACGACCGGGTCGTACCCGGCCTCGCGCAGGATGCGCAGCACGTGCGCGCTGTGGTCGGGGCCGCGGGTCTCGACCGACATCTTCAGGGCGACCTCGGTGATCATGAGGTCGGACCCGTGGCGGGTGTGCAGCACCTCGACGACGTTCGCGTTCGCCTCGGCGATGAGCTCGGCGATGCGGGCGAGCTGACCCGGGCGGTCGGGCAGGCCGATCGTGAGCGTCAGGTAGCGGCCGGATGCCGCGAGGCCGTGCGCGACCACGCGCTGCATGAGCAGCGGATCGATGTTGCCGCCCGACAGGAGCGCGACCGTCGGCCCCGATCCGACCACCTGGCCCGACAGGATGGCGGCGACCGAGACCGCGCCGGCGGGCTCCACCACGAGCTTCGCGCGCTCGAGCAGCACGAGCAGCGCGCGTGCGATGTCGTCGTCGGAGACCGTGACGACCTCGTCCACCGCCTCGCGGATGATGTCGAAGTTCAGCACGCCCGGACGGTAGACGGCGATGCCGTCGGCGATCGTCGGCACCACCGGCACGGGGACCGGCTCCCCCGCCGCCAGCGAGGGCACGTACGGTGCCGCGTTGCGCGCCTGCACGCCGATCACCCGGATCGTGCGCCCGAGCTCGGCAGCGCGCTGCTTCGCGGCGCTGGCGACGCCGGAGGCGAGCCCCCCGCCGCCGATCGGCACGATGATGGTCTCGACGTCGGGCGCCTGCTCGAGGATCTCGAGGCCGAGGGTGCCCTGCCCGGCGATCACGTCGGGGTGGTCGTACGGGGGGATGACGACGGCGCCGGTCTCACGGGCGAAGGCGGATGCCGCGGCGAGCGTCTCGGCGATCTCCCCGCCCTCGAGCACGACGTCGGCGCCGTACGCCTTGGTCGCCTCGAGCTTCGGCAGCGCGACGCCGACCGGCATGAAGATCGTGGCGCGGATGCCGAGCTCACGGGCCGCGTAGGCGACGCCCTGGGCGTGGTTGCCGGCCGATGCGGCCACGACGCCGCGCGCCTGCTCCTCGGGCGTCAGCTGGGAGATGCGGTGGTACGCGCCGCGGAGCTTGTACGACCCCGTGCGCTGCAGGTTCTCGCACTTCAGGTGCACGTCGACGCCGAGCCGCGCCGCGAGGAAGCGGGAGGTCTCCATGGGCGTGCGCCGGGCCACCCTGCTCACCTGCGCCGCGGCGGCCTCGAACGCGGCGAGGTCGGGGCCGGGGAAGCGCGCCCCCGTGGCATCCGCCTGCTCGTCGTGCCCTTCGGCCGCGTGCACCGGGCCGTCGCGATGGTCGACGGGCATGGTCATTTCGTGTTCCGCTTCCTTCGAGTGAATCCCCGCACCTCCTGCGGCACGGTCGTCCACAGCGGCGACCGGATCGTGGCGGGCGGGGGAGCCTGATTCTTCCACACGCCGCTGGACACGTAGAGCACCATGACGTTGGCCACGGCTGCGACCGGCACCGCGAACAGGGCTCCGGGGATGCCCGCGAGCAGCGACCCGGTGGCGACCGCGACGACGACGCCGAGCGGATGCACCTTGACGGCGGTGCCCATGATGAGCGGCTGCAGCACGTGGCCCTCGATCTGCTGCACGAGCAGCACGACCCCGAGCATGAGCAGTGCGATGACCCAGCCGTTGTAGACCAGCGCGACGAACACCGCCAGCGCCCCGGTCACGATCGCGCCGACGAACGGCACGAACGAGCCGAGGAAGACGAGGATGCCGATGGGGATCGCGAGCGGCACGCCGAGCAGGAACGCGCCGGTGGCGATGCCGATCGCATCGATGGTCGCGACCAGGATCTGCACCCGCACGAAGTTGCGCAGCGTCGACCAGCCGGCCTCCCCCGCACCGTTGACCGCGGCACGCGCGCGCCGCGGCATGACGCTCACGAGCCAGTTCCAGATGCCGCGCCCGTCGATCAGGATGAACAGCGTCGCGAACAGCGCGAGCAGCATGCCCGCGAGGAAATGCCCGAGCGTGCTGCCGACCGACAGCGCGCCCGAGATGAAGATGCCGCTGTCCTCCTGGGCCGTCTGCACGATCTGGGCGATGAAGTCGTCGATCTGCTGCTGCGTGATGTGGAACGGCCCGGAGAGCAGCCAGTCCTGCAGGTCGGTCCAGGCGACGGCGGTCTGCGCGGCGAGCTCGTCGAACCCGCGCACGATCTGGCTGATGCCGAGCGTCAGCAGGCCCGCCACGACCGCGAGGGTGCCGAGCATCGCGACGGTGACCGCCAGCCACTTGGGCCAGCGGTGGTGCATGAGCCACTGCACGAAGGGCACGAGCAGCGCGCCGAGCAGCACCGCCACGAGCAGCGGGATGACGATGAGCCGCAGCTGGATGATCAGGAAGATGACGACGGCGAGCACGGCGCCGACGAGCAGCAGGCGCCACGACCAGGCCGCGGCGAGACGCATCGCGGGCGGGATCGACTCCTCGATCTCCGGTGTCTCGGGCACGTCTGCATCGCGCTTGCGTCCGAACATCGACCCCCACCGGCTTCCCCGCGCATCCGCCATCGCCTCAGTCTATGACCGGTGCATGTCGGCGGGCGCATGGAAGCGGACCCCCCGATGTGGGTGGTGACCGGTACGCTCACGGCATCATGGTCGACTCCGTCTCGCCGGCGCTCGCGCGCCGCATCGCGCTCGCCGCGCAGGGCTTCGGCCGCCCGCGGCCCGACGCACCCGGCACCCGGCAGCTGCGCAGCGTGGTCGACCGGCTCGGGCTGCTCCAGATCGACTCGGTCAACGTGTTCGAGCGCAGCCACTACCTGCCGGCGCTCAGCCGACTCGGCCCGTACGACCGTGCCGGCCTCGACCGGCTCTCCCACGGCCGTCGCGGCCGGCTCGTCGAGTACTGGGCGCACCAGGCCGCGTTCGTGCCGCGCGAGCTGTGGCCGCACTTCGGGTTCCGTCGCGCCGCGTACCTCGAGAAGGGCAGCGACTGGGGCGGGTACGTCACGGAGAACCGGTCGCTGTCGGACTGGCTGCTCGACGAGCTGCGCGCGAACGGCCCGATGCGGGCGAGCGAGATCGAGCACGACGCCAACGAGCGGCGCGGGCCGTGGTGGGGCTGGTCCGACGTCAAGCGCACGCTCGAGTGGATGTTCCGCACCGGCGAGGTCGTGTGCGTCGAGCGGGTGCGGTTCGAGCGCGTCTACGCGCTGCCCGAACAGGCGCTGCCGGGCGAGCTGCTCGACGCGTCGCCGCCGGAGGACGAGCAGGTGCGCGTGCTCGTCGAGCGTGCCGCATCCGCCCTCGGCATCGCCACCGAGGCCGACCTCGCCGACTACTGGCGCATGCTGCAGGCCCGGGTGAAGCCCGCGATCCGCGAGCTGGCCGACGCCGGGGTGCTGCTGCCGGTGACCGTGCCCGGCTGGGGCGTGAACGGGCGGCCCGGCCGCGCCTGGCTGCACGCCGACGCGCGCCGTCCGCGTCGCGTGGAGGCGGCGGCGCTGCTGTCGCCGTTCGACCCGGTGGTGTGGTTCCGGCCGCGCACCGAGCGGCTGTTCGACTTCCACTACCGCATCGAGATCTACACGCCCGAGCCCGAGCGCGTGTTCGGCTACTACTCGCTGCCGTTGCTGGTCGACGAGCAGGTCGTCGGCCGCGTCGACCTCAAGGCCGACCGCAAGGCGGGCGTGCTGCGGGTGCAGTCGGCATGGGCCGAAGCGGATGCCCCCGAGGAGACCGCCGCCCGCCTCGTGCCGCTGCTGCGCGACGCCGCCGCCTGGCAGGGCCTCGACGGAATCGCGGTCACCGGCCGCGGCACGCTCGCGCCCGCGGTGGCATCCGAGCTCGCCCGCGCCTAGCCTCCCCTCCCGCCCGCGCCTGACCCCCGCCCGCGCCTCCGGCCTTCGCCCGCGCCCGCCCGAGGGCCACTTCTCGCTTGAGGGCGATTCCTTGGCCCGAGGGCTGAAGCTTCAGCCCTCAGCCCCAGAAATGGCACTCAAGCGCAGCCCAACTCCCGCGAGAGCGCAGGGAATCGACGCGTCTGGAACTAGAACGAGCCGCCCATGGTGCGCAGGCGCTCGACCCGCTCGGGAATCGGCGGGTGCGTCGCGAAGAGGCGGTCGATGACGCCGGGCTTCATCGGGTCGGCGATCCAGAGGTGCGCCATCGAGGAGTTCTGCTTGCGCATGGGCCGGCCGTAGGCGCCGAGCTTCTCGAGGGCGCGAGCGAGGGCCTCGGGGTGACGGGTGGTCATCGCGCCGGTGGCGTCGGCGAGGTACTCGCGCTGCCGGGAGACGGCCAGCTGGACGACCGTGGCGACGATCGGGGCGATCAGCATCGCGACGAGGCCGACGACGAAGACGATCGGGTTCTGGTTGTTGCCGCGACCGAAGAACGCCATGCGGATGAACATGTCGGCGATGAAGCCCACGGCGACGACGAGCCCGAACACGATCATCGAGACGCGGATGTCGTAGTTGCGCACGTGGCCCAGCTCGTGCGCCATGACGCCCTCGAGCTCGGAGTCGTCCATGATGTCGAGCAGCCCCGTGGTGGCCGCGACGATGGCGTGCTCCGGGTCGCGCCCGGTCGCGAACGCGTTCGGCGCCGGGTCGTTCACGATGTAGACCTTCGGCATGGGCGTGCCGGTCGCGATCGACAGGTTCTCGACCGTGCGCCAGAGGCGCGGGTGATCGGCCTTCGAGCGCACCTGCACGGCGCCCGACATCGACAGCGCCTGCCGGTCGGCCATGAAGTACTGGAACACGGCGTAGCCGATCGAGAACAGCACCGTCCAGACGAGGATCGCCCAGCTCTGGTACACGTATGCGGCCAGCCATCCGAGCCCGCCGATGATGGCGAGGAACAGGATGATGATGAAGACGGTGTTGCGCTTGTTCTTCGCGATCGCGCGGTACATCTACGCCCGGCGCCTAGAACTGCACGCGAGGGGGCTCGGCGATCGCCGCCGGCTCGTCGACCTCGAAGAACTCGCGCTCGTGGAACCCGAGGCCCCGCACGAACAGGGTGTTCGGGAAGACCTTGATCTTGGTGTTCAGCTCGCGCACGCCACCGTTGTAGAAGCGGCGCGCGGCCTGGATCTTGTCCTCGGTGTCGACGATCTCGGCCTGCAGCTGGAGGAAGTTCTGGCTCGCCTGCAGCTGCGGGTACGCCTCGGCGACCGCGAAGATCGACTTCAGCGCCTGCTGCATGTGGTTCTCGGCGGCGGATGCCTCGGCCGGGCCCTGCGCGGAGAGGGTCTCGGCGCGCGCCTTGGTGACGGCCTCGAACACGCCCTTCTCATGCGCGGCGTAGCCCTTGACCGTGTTGATCAGGTTCGGGAGCAGGTCGGCCCTGCGCTTGAGCTGGACCGTGATGTCGCTCCACGCCTCGTCGACGCGCACGTTCAGGGTGACCAGCGAGTTGTACGTCGCCCACAGGTAGATGCCCACGATGAGGACGATCGCGACGATGATGAGGACGGGGATCAGCCATTCCATGGCGATGTGCTCCTTGCGACATGCAAACGTGCGGAATGTGCACAATCCTACTCGGCGGGCTGTGCGCTACCTGTGGGCCTGCCCTGATTGTGGGCCGATTCCGAGCCCCGGAACGGGGCCTAGGTCCCGAGCACCCGATCGAGGTACGGATTCGCGAACCGGCGGTCGGGGTCGAGCCGGTCGCGCACCGCCAGGAAGTCGTCGAACCGGGGGTACGCCTGCCGGAGGTACGCGGCGTCGCGCGTGTGCATCTTGCCCCAGTGCGGGCGGCCGCCGTGGGCGACCATGATCTCCTCGACGGCCGCGAAGTACTCGGTCGGGTCCTCGCGGAAGTACCGGTGCACGGCGATGTATCCGGTGGGCCGCTCGTAGGCGGTCGACAGCCAGACGTCGTCGGGCGCGGCCGCGCGCACCTCGATCGGGAAGCTCACCCGCCAGCCGCGGCGCTCGATGAGCGAGCGCACCTCGCGGAAGGCCTCGGGCACCTGCGCGAGCGGCAGCGCGTACTCCATCTCGCGGAACCGCACGGCACGGCGCGAGGCGTAGACGTCGGCGGAGCGGTCGCTCCACTCGCGCGTGCCGAGCAGGCGCTCGACGACCTTCGCCACCGAGGGCGTGAGCGGCGGGGCGACGCGGCCCAGCACGCTCACGGCGCCGACCGCGCCGTTGGCGACGAGCTCGTCGTCGACGAAGCGGGCGAGCGGATGCTGCGGGCGGCGTTCCGCGTCGCCGGGCATCCGCGTGTTGGTCATCGTGAGCGCCGTCGAGGTGTGCGGGAACCAGTAGAACTCGAAGTGGTCGGCGGCCGCGACTCGCTCCTCCCACGACTCGAGCACCTCGTCCAGGGGCGCGGGCGCCTCGGACGCGTGGAGCACGAACTCGGGCACCAGGTCGATCGTGAGTTCGACGAGCACGCCGAGTGCGCCGAGGCCGAGCCGCACGGCGGGCAGCAGCTCGGGGTGCTCGTGCTCGTTCACGGTGAGCAGCTCGCCCGTGCCGGTGACGAGCCGGGCACCGGCGATGCGGGTGGCGAGTCCGCCGAAGGCGGCGCCGGTGCCGTGCGTGCCGGTGGAGGTCGCTCCGGCGATCGACTGCCGGTCGATGTCGCCGAGGTTCTGCATCGCGAGGCCGTGCGGCGCGAGCAGCGCGGGCACCCGGAACAGGCGCGTGCCGGCGAGCAGGGTCGCGCGCACGGCGGCCCGGTCGACGTCGACCAGGCCCGAGAGGTCGTCGAGGTCGAGCTGCACGTCGGGCGCCACGGCGATGCCGCTGAAGCTGTGGCTCGCGCCGACCGGCTTGATGCGCATGCCCGCTCGGCCCGCCGCCTGCACGGCGCGCTGCACCGCCTCGGGGGTCGCCGGGCGCTCGACGCGCTGCGGCCGCACGCGCTCGGTGCGGCCCCAGTTGCGCCAGGTGCCGCCGCTCGCGGTCACAGGAAGGTCTTCCCGTCGCCGCGGTAGGTGGCGACCTCGTCGACGACGGTGCCGGCGTGCACGACGCGGAGCACGTCGAGGTGCTCGCTGAGCTCCCCCGACTTCGCGTGGCGGAACCAGACGCGCTCGCCGGGTCGCAGGGCGGCCGCGGCGGCGCCCGTGACGGGCGTCTGCACCTCCCCCGCGCCCTCGCGCTCGATGAGCGACAGCCCCGCGGGGCGCACCGGCAGCGGCGAGCGGTCGGGTCCGGCGGGACCGGAGGCGATCCAGCCGCCGCCGAGCAGGGTGGCGTGGCGGCGGTCGGGTCGTCGCACGACGTCGAGGGCGAACGCCGACGCGGGCGCGGGCGTGAAGCCGGCGTACCCGTCGAAGTAGTGGCCGGCGAGCAGGCCGCTGCCCGCGGCGAGCTCGGTGATGGCCGGGTCGTCGGTCGTCAGCTCGAGCGAACCCGTGCCGCCGCCGTTCACGAAGCGCAGTTCCGCGTGCTGCGCCACCTCCGCCACCGCTGCCGTGCGCCGGGCGCGGAGCTCGGCCATGGAGCGCTCCCGCATCCAGCGGATGAACGCACCGGTCGGGCCGGATGCCCCGTCGGCGACGCCCGCGACCTGCGCCTCGTACGACATGACGCCGACGAGCCGGAACCCGGGCCGGGCCGCGATGCGCGCGGCGAGCTCGCCCGCCTGCGCGGGCGTGCGCACGGGCGAGCGCCGCACGCCGACGTGGCCGAGCCCGGCGACCCGCCACGAGGCGTCCAGCTCGAGGCAGACCTGCACGACCTCGCGCCGCGAGGGCGCGAGCACCTGGTCGATGACATCGAGCTGCGCCTCGGAGTCGACCATCAGCGTCACGCGGCGGGCCAGCTCGGGGTCGATGGCGAGCGAGCGGATCGCGGAGCGGTGCGCGGTCGGGTACCCGACGAGCACGTCGTCGATGGTGCTCGCGAGCCAGAGCGCCTCGGGGAGGGTGTAGGCCATGACGCCCTCGAAGCCGGGCACGGCGAGCAGCGACTCGATCACCGCCCGCGAGCGGATCGACTTCGTGGCCACGCGGATCGGCACGCCGTTCGCGCGCCGGAGCAGGTCTGCGGCGTTCCAGCGCAGCGCGTGGAGGTGGAGCGCTCCGAGCGGGGCGTCGAGTCCCGTCGTCGCGCCGTCGAGCTCCTCCGCGACGCGCACCGCATCGGGTCGGCGGCCGACGGCGTCGGGTCGGGGCGCGAGGTCGAAGGTCACTGGGGTGCTCCCGTCTCGGGCGAGGCGCCCGGTGCAGCGTGGGGGTCGGTGGGGCGGGCGGCGGCGGCGACCGTCTCGGCGAGCAGGTCGATGGCGGCCTCGGCGACCGCGTCGTCGCGGGTCACCAGCCAGGTCATGGTGATGCCGTCGGTCATGGCGACGACCAGCCCCGCGATGTCGGCGACCGGGCGGGTCCAGGTGACGCGGGCGCGTTCGGCCGCGACCTCGAGCGACGCCTCGGCGAGCTCGCGGTAGTGCGCGTACTGGCGGCGCGCGACGTCGTGCCGGGCCGGATCGCGCAGGGCGTGCTGGGTGAGCTCGAGCATCGCCTGCTCGGCGTCGGGGTCCTGCCTGAGGTGGTCGAGGTAGCGGCGGAGCCCGAGCCGCACGACCTCGCCGACGTCGGCGCCGGGGATCTCGGCGCCGGGAACCTCGGCGCCGGGGTTCTCGTCGCCGAGGATCGCGGCACCCTCGGCGCCCACGACGTGGGCGATGAGCGCGTCGACGAGCTCGTCGCGCGAGGCGAAGGCGTAATGGAAGCTGGCCAGGGACATGCCCGCCTCGGCGACGATGGCACGGGTGGTCGCCTGCGCGAGCCCCCGGCGGGCGACGACGCGCAGGGCGGCGCGAACGAGCGCGTCGCGGCGGTCCGCGGCCGACATCCGAGGCATCCGTCAGCTCCCCTCGACTGGGTCATCCGACCCAGTTCGGCCCAGTATGCCGCAATCCGGCGTCACCTGGCACCCGCGATCCACATGCGATGGGAGAATCGTCGTGGGGGACGCATGCACGTCGAGGGGCACCGCACCGCGGCCGACGTCGCCGCGTCCGTCGGCGTGCGCGGCGGAGGCCCACGCGCCACGGTACACGGCAGGCGGATGCCCCTGCGCCGGCGCATCGCGCTCGCCGCGTCCGCCCTCGCGCTGGCCGCCGCATCCGCCCTCGTCGCCGCTCCCGCGAGCGCCGCACCCGGCGACCCGCCCGGACTCACCCCCGCGATCGACGCACCCGCCGACGGCAGCCTCGTGCTCGACCGCACCGTGACCGTGACCGGCACCCGACCGGCCGGCGCCCAGGTCACGATCTCGAACCCGAGCGGCGGCGGACCGCTCTGCGTGGTGCCCGCGGAGCCGTCGACCGCGTGGTCGTGCCGTGTGACGCTGCCCGACGGGCCGAGCGTGCCCATCCGCGCCTCGACCGACACCGCGGCGGGCACCGCGTCCGACGAGATCACCGTCGCCGTGCTCGGGCCGCCGTTCGTGCGCGTGCCGTCGGGCGCGACCGACGGCACCGTCACCGGCCTCGCCTACCCCGGGGCCGAGGTGCACGTGTCCGACCAGACCGGCGGCTCCTGCGCCGCCACCGCGGGCACCTCCCGCGAGTGGTCGTGCGTGCTCGCCGGCGGCAGCGGCGCCGAGCGACAGGTGCGGGCCACCCAGTCCACGGGCTTCAGCGCACCCCGTCACTCGGCGGCGAGCGCGCCCATCGCGTACCGGGTCGACCAGTCGGCGCCCGCTGCGCCGTTCGTCGGCAGCCCGCGCGACGGCACGCGCCTGGCCACGGGCGCGACCACGGCACGGGGCGTGGGCGAGCCCGGCGCGGAGGTCACCCTGTACGAGGGCGGCGCGCAGCTGTGCTCGACCACCGTGGCGGGCGACGGTTCGTGGGCCTGCGCGATCCGATCGCTCGGCGACGGATCGCACGTGCTCACCGTGCTGCAGTCCGACGCGGTCGGCAACATCAGCCGGCCGTCGGCGCTGACCCTGCTCGTCGGCGACGGTGCGGTCGCCGAGGAGGTCGGCACGGGGGCGACGGATGATCCGGCCGCCGACGCGGACGGCGGGACGCGCGCGACCGACGGCGCCTCCAGCACGGACCCGACCGCGTCGCCGACCCCGCAGATCGTGGTCGCGGCCCCGTTCGTCGACGACGGGGCGCCCGCCGCCGCGAGCGACTGGAGTCGTGCGACCGGGCTCACGACCGCGCTGCCCAGCGCAGCGGCGACGAGCGCCCTCCCCTGGCTCGGAGCCCTGCTCGCGGCGGTCGTGGCGATCCTGGTCGTCGCACTGCCGGCGCGCCTCGTGCCCGCGGGGCCCGGTGCCGCCCGCACCGCGGCGCACGTCGCCGGGCGCCACCACCCCGCAGACGACTACGACCACACGCCGTCGGTGCCCGTCGGGCGCAGCGCGGCCATCGCCGCGTGCGTGGTCGGTGCGGCGCTGCTGTCGCTCATCACCACGCCCGTCGCGGGCCTCGCGACGGCCCTGCGGACGCTGCTGGCCATCACGATCGGGCTCGCGATCGTCAACCTCGTGGCATCCGTCGTACCGGCGCTCGTCATGCGCCGGGTGCCGCCCGCCCGGGCGCGCCCCGTCGCCGCTCCGTGGGGCCTGGTGCTCGTCGCCGTCGCCTCGTTCCTCGCCCGCGTGGTCGGGCTGGAGGCGATCGTGCTGTTCGGGGTCGTGACGGGCGTGCGCTTCGACGGCCACTCCCCCGCATCGGTGCGCGGGCTGGTCGCGGTGCTGCGCATCGCCGGCCTGCTCGCGCTGTCGGGGCTCGCCTGGATCGGCGTCGCCGCGCTCCCGTCGGGCACGGGCGCGACCCTCACCCTCGCCACCGAGGTGCTCACGGTCGTCACGCTCTCGGGCGCGACCTCGGCCGCGGCGCTGCTGGTGCCCCTGCCGCACTCGGCCGGACGCGCCGTGATGGACCGATCGCCCCTCGCCTGGGGGCTGCTCGCGCTCGTGACCGGGGTGCTCGTGGCCCTGCTCCTGTCGATGCGCTACGCCGAGTCGGCCCTGCCCGTCATCGCCCCCGCCATCGCGGCGGGCCTCGGGGTGGTCACCGCGGTGGCCGCGGGCGTGCGGCTGCGCCGGTGGGTCGCCGAGCGCCGGGAGGCCGCACCCCGATAGGGTCGCAGCATGCGACTGGGAGTGCTCGACGTCGGCTCCAACACCGTTCACCTGCTCGTGGTCGATGCGCATCGCGGCGCCGCGCCGGTGCCGAGCGCATCGCACAAGTCGGTGCTGCGGCTCATGCGGTACCTCGATGCCGACGGTGCCATCACGCAGGAGGGCGTCGACGCCATCCTCACGGCGATCCGCGGCGCCGTCGCGACCGCCGAGGAGGCGGGCGTGGAGGAGCTGCTTCCGCTGGCGACCTCGGCGCTGCGCGAGGCACGCAACGGCGAGGAGGTGCTCGCGCTCATCGAACGCGAGACCGGCGTCGAGCTGCGGGTGCTCTCGGGCGAGGACGAGGCGCGCATCACCTTCCTCGCCGTGCGCCGCTGGTACGGCTGGTCGGCCGAGCAGATCCTGCTGTTCGACATCGGCGGCGGGTCGCTCGAGATCGCCGCGGGCGGCGACGAGCAGCCCGAGGTGGCCATCTCGGTGCCGCTCGGCGCCGGACGTTCGACCATCGGCTTCCTGCCGCACGACCCGCCCACCGAGGACGAGCTCGACGCGCTGCGCGCCCACGCCGCCGAGGTGCTGGGCGAGGCGCGGGAGGCGTTCGCCGACCTGCCCGCGCCGGCGCACGTCGTCGGCTCGTCGAAGACGATCCGCTCGCTCGCCCGGCTCGCCGGATCGGTCGTCGACGGCATCGGCACGAACGAGCGGAGCCTGCTCCGTCGCAGCCAGCTCGACGACTGGGTGCCGCGTCTGGCGAAGATCCCCGCCGACGCGCGCACGGCGCTGCCCGGCATCACGGCAGACCGCACGTTCCAGATCGTCGCGGGCGGCGTCGTGCTCGCCGAGACCATGCGGGCGTTCGACGTGAAGGAGCTCGAGGTCTCGCCGTGGGCGCTCCGCGAGGGCGTGCTGCTGCGCTACCTCGACCTGCTCGCCTGAGTCGGCCTCGGGCGAGGGGCGAGCGGATGCCTCCGGCGGGCCTCGCTCAGCTCGGCACGTCGCGACGGCGGAACGCCAGGAGCCCGACGAGCGCCGTGGCGGCGGCGACCGCGCCGAGCCACGCCTCGGCCGCTCCGTCGACGTCGGTCGCGGGCACGTCGCCGACCACGTGCGTCGGCGAGAGCGCGAGCGCCTGGTCGGGCATGGAGAGCGTGCCGCCGAGCAGGTCGGCGAACACGGCGTAGGCGACGAACAGCCAGAGCACGCTCGTGAACCGCGGGAGTGCGCCGAGCAGCAGCATCCCGACACCGCCGAAGACCAGCAGCGCCGGCAGGTACGCGATGGTCGCCGCGGCCACCCCGTCGACCCGGTCGCCCGAGGTCCAGGCGAGTCCGGCGCCGCCCGCGAGCAGCACGAGGCACGCGAGCACCGCGGCCGTGAGGGCGTGCGTGCCGAGCCAGCCGGAGCGGCGCACGGCGCGCGCGAGCGTCGGCTCGAGGCGCCCGCCGGTCTCCTCGGCGCGAAGGCGGCCGATCGCCTGCACGAGGCATCCGATCGCCATGTAGGCGAGGATCAGCAGCGTGAGGCCCGCGTACGACTCGTTCACGGAATCGGCCGCGTCGGCGCCGAGCATGCCGGCGAGCGCGGGGTTCGCGGCGACCGCGTCGGCGATGTCGTCGGTGAACGCGCCGAACACGACGCCCACCACGGCGGCGCCGGCGATCCAGCCGACGCCGGCGGGCACGTGGGCGCGCACGGCGAGCCCGAGGGTGGACGCCTGGAACCGGCCCGCGCGCCGCGGACCCGTGCGCGACGGCACCACCGCCGCGCCCAGGTCGCGTCCGCCGACGAGCGCGAGCCCGGCGACGACGAGGGCCGCCGCCACGCCGAGCGCCAGCAGCAGCGGCCAGATGCGGGGGTCGTCGGTGAACGGGCGCGTCTCCTGCTGCCAGGCGAGCGGCGAGAGCCACTTCCATGCGTTGTCGCGCACGTCGCCGACCGCGCGCAGCAGGTACGCGCCGCCGAGCACGACGATGCCGACCGCGGTCACCCCGGCGGCCCGGCGCACGAGCTGGCCGACGAACGTCGCGAGCCCGGCGAACACCGCGCCGAGGCCGGCCATCGAGGCGCCGTAGCGCCATGCGGCGTCGGCCGGTTCCCCGTAGGCGAGCAGCACGGCCGCCATGCCCGCGCCCACCAACGTCAGCGCCACCAGCGCGACGAGCACCGCTGCCGACCAGGGCGCGCGTCGCCCGACCGCGCGTGAGCGCAGCAGCTCGAGCAGCCCGGTCTCCTCGAGCGCCCGGGTCTGGCGGGTGACGAGGAACAGCCCCATGAGCGGCACCGCGATCGCCGCGATGAAGCCGAACTCGTTCGCCGCGACGCCGCCGAGGGTGTCGGCGCCGTAGGGCGTGCCGTTGATCGCGGCCATCGCGGGGTCGGAGGCGACCGTCGCGTCGTAGGTCGCGAGCTGCTCGGGCGTGGGGTAGGTGCCGTCGACCGCGGCCACGGTCGCGAGGTAGCCGCCCACGAGCCCGGCCACCCAGATGACGGGCGCCTTCCACCCGGTGCGCAGCTGCACGCCGAGCACGGCGCGGAAGCCGCCGCCTGAGTGGCGGGTCGTCGCCTGGGCGGGAGTCGCGGTCGCGGTGGTCACCCGACGTCCTCGTACTCGCTGAGGAACAGCTCGTCGAGGCTCGGCGGTCGCACCGTGAGCGCGGTCACGCCTGCGGCGAGCACGGGCGGCAGCACGTCGTCGAGCGCGGCCGGGTCGACCGAGAACGACAGCTCCGTGCCGTCGCCGACGGGCGTGCGCTCGACGCCCGACACCGACGGGTGGTCGAGCTCGGGTGCGGGCGTGCGGGTCACGGCGTGCACGGCGGTGCGCGAGAGGCTGCGCAGCTCGGCGACGCTGCCGTCGCGCACGATGCGGCCGCGGCGCACGATGGCGACGTCCTGGCAGAGCGCGTCGACCTCGCTCAGGATGTGGCTGGACAGCAGCACGGATGCGCCCGCCGCCGCGCGCTCCTGCACGCACGCGCGGAAGACCTCCTCCATGAGCGGGTCGAGTCCCGAGGTCGGCTCGTCGAGCACGAGCAGGTCGGCGTCGGCGGCGAACGCGGCGACGAGGGCGACCTTCTGCCGGTTGCCCTTGGAGTAGTCGCGGATGCGCTTCGTGGGGTCGAGGTCGAATCGCTCGATGAGCGACTCGCGGCGCGCGGCATCCGTCGGCGGCCCCGACGAGGCGAGCACGTCGATGCACTGCCCGCCGGTGAGCTGCGGCCAGAGCGCCACGTCGCCGGGTACGTACGCGAGGCGGCGGTGCAGGCGCACGGCGTGCGACCACGGGTCCTCGCCGAACAGGCGCACCGAGCCGGAGGTCTTGCGCATCAGCCCGAGCACCACGCGTATGGTCGTCGACTTGCCGGCGCCGTTCGGCCCGAGGAAGCCGAGCACCTGCCCCTCGCGCAGTCGCAGGTCGAGGCCGTCGAGGGCCCGCACCTTCCCGAAGTGCTTGTGCAGCCCCTCGATCTCGATTACCTCCGCCATTCGGCCCCTCCGCCCGATCGATTCGGATGTCCCCGTTCGGGGTGAGTGTATCGAGATCCGCTACTCGGTCTTGCCAAGTACCGGTACTCGGCGTTACTATCTACCAGTACCTAGCGCGACAGATGACCGACGGGACGGCGATCGTGGGCAAGCAGATGACCGAGTTGCTCAAGGGCACCCTGGAGGGCATCGTGCTCGCGCTGCTCGTGGTGCGGCCCGCCTACGGGTACGAGATCACCGCACGCCTGCGCGAGCAGGGCTTCGCCGACATCGCCGAGGGCACCGTCTACGCGCTGCTCGTACGCATCGAGCAGCGCGGGCTCGTCGACGTCGTGAAGGTGCCCTCGGAGAAGGGCCCGCCCCGCAAGGTCTACTCGCTGAATGCGTCGGGCCGTGCGGTGCTCGCCGAGTTCTGGGCGGGCTGGGACTTCCTCGCCGACCGCATCGGGCACCTCCGGCCGGCGCCGGGCGATGCGCCGCACGACGACATCACCACCGACGACAGCATCACCGACGACGAAGGAGCGCGCTGACATGGCCGCCAAGTGGATCGAGGCCCTCACGGGCTCGCTCGAGCAGAAGAAGCAGTACCGACAGGACCGCGCGCGCATCGCCGGGCTCCCCGAGCCGTACCGCACCGCCGCGCAGGGCATGCACCGCTACCTCATGTACGCCGGCGGCATCACCGACGGCGACACGCTCATCACGATGTTCGGCGACCTCGCCGACCTGTGGGAGCGCGCCGCCGTCGACGGCACGCCCGTGCGCGACATCGCCGGCGACGACCCCGTCGGGTTCGCCGAGGACTTCGCGCGCGCCTACGCCGGGAAGCAGTGGATCGACCGCGAGCGCGCACGCCTGGTCGCCGCCTTCGAGGGCGCCGAGGAGGCGGATGCCCCGGGCTCGACCACATCGGGCTCGACCACATCGGGCTCGACCGGCTCAGCCCCGACCAGCTCAGCCCCGACCGGCTCGGAGCCGGCCAGCTCGGACCCGGCGGCCCCGCGCACCGACGAGGAGGCATGACCGTGGCCACCGCCATCCGCCTGCGCGGCATCGAGAAGTCGTTCGGCGACGTCGACGTGCTGCGCGGGGTCGACCTGGACGTCGCGGCGGGCAGCATCCTCGCCCTGCTCGGCGCGAACGGGGCGGGCAAGACCACCCTGGTCCGCATCCTCTCGACGCTGCTGCACGCCGATGCGGGCACCGCGACGGTGCTGGGGGCGGATGTCGCGGGCGACCCCGGCCGGGTGCGCGCATCGATCAGCCTGACCGGCCAGTTCGCCGCGGTCGACGAGGTGCTCACGGGGCGCGAGAACCTCGTGCTCGTGGGGCGCCTCCGCCACCTGCCGCACCCGGGCGCCGTCGCCGACGACCTGCTCGCACGGTTCGCCCTCGCCGACGCCGCCGACCGGCGCGTCGCCACCTACTCGGGCGGCATGCGGCGGCGCCTCGACATCGCGATGAGCCTGGTCGGTGACCCGCCGGTCATCGTGCTCGACGAGCCCACGACCGGGCTCGACCCGCAGGCGCGCATCGAGGTCTGGGACACGATCGCCTCGCTCGCCGCGGCCGGCACCACCGTGCTGCTCACCACGCAGACCCTCGACGAGGCGGAGCGCCTCGCCGACCGCATCGCGATCCTGCACGACGGCACGATCCTGCACGAGGGCACCCTCGACGAGCTGCGGCGGCTGCTGCCGCCCGCGGCGGTCGAGGTCGTCGAGCGGCAGCCGTCGCTCGAGGAGGTCTTCCTGGCGGTCGTGGGCTACCGGTCGACGGATGCCTCCTCCTCCCCTGCCACCGGAACGGAACGCCCATGACCTCCCACGCCCTCGCCGACACCCGCGTGCTCACGGGCCGCTCGCTGAGGCACGTGCTCCGCAGCCCCGACACCATCCTCACCACCGCCGTCACGCCGATCGCGCTCCTGCTGCTGTTCGTCTACGTGCTCGGCGGGGCGATCGATGTGGGCGGCAACGTGTCGTACGTCGACTACCTGCTGCCGGGCATCCTCCTCATCACCATCGCGTCCGGCGTCGCCTACACGGCGTACCGGTTGTTCCTCGACCTGCAGGGCGGCATCTTCGACCGCTTCCGCACGATGCCGATCGCGGGTTCGAGCGTGCTCTGGGCGCACGTGCTCACCTCGCTCGTCGCGAACCTCGCGTCGGTCGCCATCGTGGTCGGCGTCGCGCTGCTGATGGGCTTCCGCACCGGGGCATCCGTCGCCGCCTGGTTCGCCGTCACCGGCATCCTGGTGCTGTTCACGCTCGCCCTCACCTGGCTCGCGGTGATCGCGGGCCTCTCGGCGACGTCGGTCGACGGCGCCAGCGCGTTCAGCTATCCGCTCATCTTCCTGCCGTTCATCAGCTCGGCGTTCGTGCCGACCGACTCGATGCCGGCGCCCGTCGCGTGGTTCGCCGAGCACCAGCCGGTCACGGCGATCGTCGACTCGCTGCGCGCGCTGTTCGCGGGCGCGCCGGTCGGCGCCGACCTCTGGGTCGCGCTGGCGTGGCTCGTGGGCATCCTCGCGGTCGCCTGGACGGTGGCGCTGCTGCTGCATCGACGGCGCGTGCGGTGAGCGCCGAGTCGCGGCGCGGCGCCGCACCGAGCGCGGGCAGCGCCGACGGCCCGGAGCTCGCGCTCCGAGCCGCCGACGGCTCCCCCGTTCCCCCAGGGGGCGTGTCAGTCGGCCGCTGCGCAGACGCCCGTGGCGGTGGCGTTCTTGGCCTGGCCGCCGACGGCCTTGACGACGTCGCCGACGTTCGTGAAGCCGAGCGCGCCGACGGTGTTGATGGTCTTGTGCACCTGCCCGAAGCAGGCGTTGTCGTTGGGGCCCATGTGGCCCGCGGCCTGCGCCGGTGCGGCGAAGCCGACCACAGCGAGGCCGACGATGAATCCGGTGGCGAGAATGCGCTTCATTGGACTTTCCCTTTCAATCGGCGGGTGCCTGACGACCCGATTACCTGTAGTTCCGGCCGAGGCAGGTGTTCGGATGCACGCCGATCGAAGAATTTCCCGCGAAGGCGCGGGCACGGTGCTCCCGCTGGGATTCGAACCCAGACTCGGGCGAGTTTAAGTCGCCTGCCTCTGCCAGTTGGGCTACGGGAGCGCGGCGGCGGGCCGCGCCCTCACCTTACCGAGCGGATGCCTCGCGGCAGCCCGCGAACGCGAACGCGAACGCGCCGCCGACCTGCGTGATGCAGGCGGGCGGCGCGTTCGAACGAGGGGCGAACCGCTACTTGGCGGCTGCCGCCTCGGCGGGCTTCTTCGCGGGCGTGCGGGGCTTCTTCGCGGCGGGCGCCTTCGGGGCCTCCGCGGCCGGGGGCTTCGGGCGCGCGGCGAACTCCTCGAACGCGGCACGCGGGTGCTCGCGGGCCTCGAGCGAGACGATGTCGCGGCCGAGCCAGAAGTTGTTCCACCAGCCCCAGAAGACGCGGAGCTTGCGCTCCCAGCTCGGGATGGCGAGGCCGTGGTAGCCGCGGTGGGCGAACCAGGCGATGAGGCCCTTCATGGCGAACTTGCCCGACTGGAATGCGCCCGAGCCGATGCCGAGACCGGCGACCGCGCCGAGGTTCTTGTGCACGTACTGCTTCGGCTCCTCGCCGCGCAGCACCGCCACGATGTTCTTCGCGAGCAGCTTGCCCTGGCGCACGGCGTGCTGGGCGTTCGGCACGCAGAAGCCGCCGACGCCGCCGCCGGTGAGGTCGGGCACGGCACTGATGTCGCCGGCCGCCCAGGCGTCCTCGACGATGTCGTCCTCGTCGCCCACGCGCAGGTCGGGGCGGGTGACGATGCGACCGCGCTCCTCGACGGGCAGGTCGCTGTTGCGCACGATCTGCGGGTTCGCCATGACGCCGGCGGTCCACACGATGAGGTCGGTGTCGAAGGTCCGGCCGGTCGAGAGCTCGATGTGGCCGTCGACGGCCGACTTCAGCTGCGTGTCGAGGTGGATCTCGGCGCCGCGCTGGGCGAGGTGCTTGATGACCCAGTGGCTCGTGGGCAGCGACACCTCGGGCATGATGCGGCCCATCGCCTCGATGAGGTGGAAGTGCGTGTCGTCGAAGCTCAGCTGCGGGTAGAACTCGAGCAGCGAGCTGGCGAACGAGCGGAGCTCGGCGAACACCTCGATGCCGGCGAAGCCGCCGCCGACGACGACGACCGTCAGCAGGCGGTCGCGCTCGGGGCCGGCCGGCAGGTTCGCGGCCTTGTCGAAGTTGGTGAGCAGGCGGTCGCGGATCGCGGCGGCCTCCTCGACGGTCTTCAGGCCGTAGGCGTTCTCGGCGATGCCCGGGATGGGGAAGGTGCGCGAGACGGCGCCGCCGGTCACCACGACGATGTCGTAGTCGAACTGGTAGTCGTCGGCGCCCTCGGGCGAGATGGTCGCCTGCTTCGACGCGTGGTCGATCTTGGTGACCTTGGCGGTGACGACGTTGGTCTTGCGCAGGTGACGACGCAACGCCACCACCGAGTGACGCGGCTCGATCGAGCCGGCGGCGACCTCGGGGAGGAACGGCTGGTAGGTCATGTAGGGAAGCGGGTCGACAACCGTGACCTCGGCCTCTCCGGCCCGCAGCCACTTCTCGAGCTTCCACGCGGTGTAGAACCCGGCATAGCCGCCACCGACGATGAGAATCTTGGGCACGGTGAATGAACTCCTCAGTTGGTGGGTGCGTGGGGGCGTGCGAACACTGTACTCCCGACCGCGGTCACGTTTCATGGCGCGACGTGCGCCGGATATGCCGAGTGGCACCGATGCCCAACAGCGTTGCCAGCGTACCAAACCCCAGCAGCAGGGCGAGCGGCAGCGTGATGTAGGCGAGGCTCGAGGGGGTCGGCAGCAGCGTGAGCGCGACGCGCGACTGCGGCTCCGGCGGGTCGGGGAACGGCACGACCTCCTGCTCCTCGTCGTCCACCTCCTCGCCGCCCGTCGGCAGGTCGGCCCGGCGGTGGATGGTGACCCACTGCGACAGGTCGCCCATCGGGTTCGCACTCACCGGCTCGACCTCGGCGGTGAGGGCCGCGGGCGGGTCGATCAGTCCGTAGCCGTAGAGCGGGCTCGGCACCTCGTGCCCGTCGGGGTCGGCGGTCGCGATGACCCGCTGGATGACGTTGTTCGCGTCGAGGTCGGGGTACGCCGAGCGCACCAGTGCGACGAGTCCGCTGACCAGCGGCGCCGCGCCGCTCGTGCCCTCCCAGAGCACGTAGCCCGCGTTGCCGGGCTGCACGCCGACGAGCTCCTCGCTCGGCGCCGACACCCCGATGGTGATGCCCTGGGAGGACGCGTCGAAGCTGACCTCCTTGTCGATGTCGACGCCGGCGACGGTCAGCACGCCCGGGATCGTCGCGGGTGCGCCGACCTCGGTCGTGCCGCTCCCCCGGTTGCCCGCCGCAGCGACCACGACCACGTCGTTGGCGAAGGCGTAGCCGAACGCGTCGTCCCAGCTCTCCGGCCAGTCGCGGGTGTTGCGGGTCAGCGACATGTTGATCACGTCGGCGCCGTTGTCGACCGCCCAGCGCACGCCCGCGGCGATCTGGTCGTCGGTGCTCACGGCACCCTCGTCGGACTGGCCGAACGCGACCGAGATCGACAGCAGGTCGGCCTGCGGGGCGACGCCGATCACGCCGTTGCCCTCGCCCGTGCCGCGGCCGGCGAGCAGCGACGCCACCCACGTGCCGTGGTTCGCGTCGTCGCCGACGGGCGTCTGCCCGTCGGGCGAGCCGATGCCCGAGACATCCGTGCCGCCGACGACCGCGTCCGCCAGCTCCGTGACCGACGAGTCGATGCCGGTGTCGATGACTGCGACCGTGACGCCCGCGCCCTGCGTGGTCTGCCAGGCGGTGGTGAAGCCGTAGTCGGTGAGCCAGTACTGGCGGTCGCGCACGGTGTCGGCCTGCGCGGGCAGCGGCACCGCGACCAGCACGGCGACGGCGGTCGCGGTCGCGACGACGCGGGCCAGGCGGCGGGCGGCGCGACGAGAACGACGGCGGGGCGGATGCTCCGGGCTCACGAGGCTCCGTCGTCGGGCGTGCCGCCCGCGGCATCCGGCTCGTCGTCGACGCCGTAGTCGACGCAGACGCACACGGTCGGCTTCCACGACGACGCCTCGAGCGCGAGGTCGCCGATGGGGTTGAGGCCCGGGCCGGCGGCGAGCGCGTGGGCGGCGAGCGCGTGCAGGCACTTGACGCGCACGGGCATGCCGCCCGCGGAGACGCCGTGCAGCTCGGGCACGACGAGGAAGCTCTCGCGGTCGGCGAGGTACGACTCGTGGGCGGCGACGTACGCGGCGCGCACCTCGTCGTCCTGCTCGAGCAGCTCGGCGTACTCGACCATGAGGTGCGCGGCCTCGAGGTAGCTCATCGCCGCCGTGGCCGCCGGGTGGGTCAGGTAGTAGAGCGTGGGGAACGGGGTGCCGTCGGCGAGGCGCGGCGCGGTCGCGACGACCGTCGGCGCACCGCAGACGCAGCGCGCGGGAATGCCGATGACGTCGCGCGCCGGGCGACCCAGTTGGGCGGAGACGACGCGGATGTCGCGTGCGCTCGCCTGCTCGAACGGTGGTCGCATCAGCCGTCTCCCTCGGATGCATCGGTGGCGGTGCCCGCCGCGATCAACGACGCCAGCAGCGTGCGCGACCAGTCGGCCTGCGCCTGCTCGACCTCGGTCGAGATCGGCGCGGCCTCCTCGGCCACGTCGGCGGGCTCGAGGTCGTCGATCACGAGGTAGCTGACCTCGCCCGGCAGCACGTAGTAGAGGCGCTCGCGGGCCTGCGACATGACGAACGTGCGGTCGTCCCATCGCTCGCGCTCGGCGCGCAGGTCGCGCACGTCGGCCCGCTGCGCGGCCACGTCGGCCTCGAGCGCCGCGATCTCGGCACGCTGCTCGGCCCAGACGCGGAGGGTGGGGGCCAGCACCACGACGGCGAGCACCGCCAGGGCCAGCATGATGATGGTGAAGCCGGAGAAGCGGATGCCGCGCAGCCAGGCGCCCACGGAGGACTCGGGCATGCGACTCCTCCCCGGCACGGCGCGGTCGGGGCGGCCCCGCGGCCCCCCCGACCCCCGTGCGTCAGGCGGAGAAGCGGGGGAACGCCGCGCGGCCCGCGTACACCGCGGCCTCGCCGAGCTCCTCTTCGATCCTCAGGAGTTGATTGTACTTGGCGACCCGCTCGCTCCGGGCCGGCGCGCCCGTCTTGATCTGGCCGCAGTCGGTGGCGACGGCGAGGTCGGCGATCGTCGTGTCCTCGGTCTCGCCCGAACGGTGCGAGAGCACGGCGGTGTAGCCGCTGCGCTGGGCGAGGGCGACCGCGTCGAGCGTCTCGGTGAGCGTGCCGATCTGGTTCACCTTCACCAGGATCGAGTTCGCGGCCGACATCGAGATGCCCTTGGCGAGACGCGACGGGTTGGTGACGAAGAAGTCGTCGCCGACCAGCTGCACCTTGCTGCCGACCTGGGCGGTGAGGGACGCGTAGCCCTCCCAGTCGTCCTCGGCCAGAGGGTCCTCGATGGAGACCAGCGGGTAGTTCGCGAGCAGCTCCTCGTAGTACGCGACCATCTCGTCGGCGCTGCGGGCCTTGCCCTCGAACGTGTAGGTGCCGTCGTCGAAGAACTCGGTCGACGCGACGTCGAGGCCGAGCGCGATGTCGGAGCCGACGGTGAAGCCGGCCTTCCCGATCGCCTCGGAGATGAGGTCGAGCGCGGCGGCGTTGCTGGCGAGGTCGGGGGCGAACCCGCCCTCGTCGCCGAGGCCGGTGGAGAGGCCCTTCGACTTCAGCAGGCTCTTCAGCGCGTGGTACGACTCGGCGCCCCAGCGCAGCGCCTCGGAGAACGACTCGGCACCGATCGGCAGGAGCATGAACTCCTGGATGTCGACGCCGGTGTCGGCGTGCGCGCCGCCGTTGATGACGTTCATCATCGGCACGGGCAGCGTGTGGGCGTTGGGTCCGCCGAGGTAGCGGAACAGCGGCAGGTCGGCCGAGTCGGCCGCGGCCTTCGCCGTGGCGAGGCTCACGCCGAGGATGGCGTTCGCGCCGAGGCGGCTCTTGTTCTCGGTGCCGTCGGCGTCGACGAGCGCGGCGTCGACCACGCGCTGGTCGCTGGCCTCGAGGTCTTCGATGGCCGGGCCGAGCACGTCGAGCACCGACTCGACGGCCTTCTGCACGCCCTTGCCGAGGTAGCGGTCGGAATCGCCGTCGCGCAGCTCGTACGCCTCGAATGCGCCGGTGGACGCGCCCGAGGGCACCGCGGCGCGGGCGAGCGAGCCGTCGTCGAGCAGCACCTCGACCTCGACCGTCGGGTTGCCGCGCGAATCCAGAATCTCGCGGGCGCCTACTGCTTCGATGAATGCCACGATCTCTCCTTACGTGGTGGTGGTGTCCCGGACGACCCCATCGTGGTCCGCGTTCCCGAGTCTAGTGACGGGCCCGGCGACGAACCCAAGTCGCGCCGGACGGCCGGACCTCGGCTCACGGCGCCCGCTCGAGGGTGACCGGCGTCTCGCCGAGCGAGCGGGGTGCGGATGCCACGGGGGCGCGCCAGCTCCGCAACGGCCGGAGGAGCAGTCGATGCCCGACGGCATCCGCGATGCGCAGGATGCCGGCGACGGGGCGCCCCCGGCGGAGGAGTCGTCGACCGTCGGCGAACTTCTCGGCGGACCGCCGCTGCTGGTGCGCACGCCAGATGGCCGCGAGCGCGGCGGCCTGCTCCGGCGTGTTCGCCGGCGAGTGGTACGTCGTCGACCAGACGCGGCGGATCGTGCGCACGGCGAGCGCGTCGTCGTTCGAGAGGTTCGACCCGTGCCGCCGGTAGGCGACCAGCGGGCGGTCGACGAGGCGCAGCGGACCGAGTCGCGCGAGCCGCGAGATGAAGTCCCAGTCGCTGCCGACCGGGTAGCTCGGGTCGAATCCGCCGGTGCGGGCGAATGCGTCGCGTCGGACCATGAGGCAACTCATCGGCACCACGGGAAGGGCGAGGAACACGTGCTCCAGGCCCCGCTCGGCGCCGAGCTCGGGGCCGCCGGGATCGGCCATGCGTTCGCGCCCGCGCATCTGCCGTCGGAAGAGCCCGGGACGCACGGGCGCACCCTCGGCATCGATCAGCTCGGCACGCGTGAAGGCCCCGACGGCGGCCGGGTGCGACGCCAACGTGTCGACCAGGGTCGCGAGCACCCCCTCCGACCATGCGTCGTCGTCGTCCAGGAAGATCAAGTGGGTCGCCTCCGGCGAGGCGAGCGCGGCTCCGGCGTTCCGATTGCCGGCGACGCCGGTGTGGGCCTTCAGCGCCAGTGACACCCGGGAATCGCCGAGGAATCCGCGCACCACGTCGGGCCCGTCGTCCACCGAGCCGTCGTCGATCACGATCACCTCGAACCGCTCGTACGTCTGCGCGAGCACCGACCCGAGCGTCTGCGCGACGTAGTGCCCGCGGTTGTGGAGCGTGAGGACGACGGTCACGAGCGGGCGGGCACCGTCGGGAGCACCCGCCTCCGCATCCCCGATCGCCGTCACGGTCCGAGGATCCCACGATTCGCCCGGCCCGCGCCGAGCGAGGTCAGTCGAGCGGGCGGAACTCCAGCTCCGCGGCATCCGTCACCCCTGCGTTCACGAACGCGAACCGGGCGAACCCGTCGGCGGCGACCCGTTCGAGCAGCGCCCGGGTGTTCTTCACGCGCCGCTCCAGGCGCACGCGCGACCCCGCGGCCACGAGCTGCGCCTTGAGCCCCACGAGCACCGCCGGGTCGATGTCGCGGTCGTGCACGAGCACGACGTCGTCGTGCGCGCCGTCGCCGCCGAGCTCGACGAGGTCGACGATGCGCTCGAACCCAATCGAGAAGCCGCAGGCGGGCACCTCCTGGCCGAGGAACCGGCCGATCATGTGGTCGTAGCGTCCGCCGCCGCCGAGCGAGTAGCCGTGGTCGGGGTGCGCGATCTCGAAGATCGTGCCGGTGTAGTAGCCCATGCCGCGCACCAGCGTGGGGTCGAAGTCGACGGATGCGCCGGGCAGCGCGTCGCGCAGCGCACGCAGCTCGCCGAACGCCTCCGCGTCGAGCCACGCGGGCGCGCCGTCGTCGACGACGCTCCAGTCGGCCGCGGCGAGCGCCTCGATCTCCGCGACGATGCCGGGCCGGTCGATGCCGATCGTGGCGAGCTCGTCGGCGACTCCGGTCGCGCCGATCTTGTCGAGCTTGTCGAGCGTGATCAGCGCGCGCTCGCGCAGCCCCGGGTCGTCGACGCCCCAGCTGCCGAGCAGCCCCTGCAGGATGCGGCGGTCGTTCAGGCGGATGCGGCAGCCCGCGAGCCCCAGCGCATCGAGGGTCGCGAGCGTCGCCTGCAGCAGCTCGAGCTCGGCGACCGGGCCGGCCTCGCCGATGATGTCGATGTCGCACTGCATGAACTGGCGGTACCGGCCCTTCTGCGGGCGCTCGGCGCGCCACACCGGGGCGACCTGCACCGCGCGGAACACGGGCGGCAGCGCGCCGCGGTTCGACGCGTAGAAGCGGGCGAGCGGCACCGTGAGGTCGAACCGCAGGCCGAGGTCGGCGAGGGCGAGGCTGTCGCCGGATGCCGCCGCGGCGGCCAGGTCGTCGGCGGTGAGGCCGCGCTTCATGACCGCGAAGGCGAGCTTCTCGTTGTCGCCGCCGAGGCCGGCGTGCAGGCGGTCGGAGTCCTCGACGACCGGGGTCTCGATCTCGTCGAACCCGTGCACGCGGTACGTCTCCCGGATCACGGCGAGCGCGCGCTCGCGGCGCGCCTTCTCGGCGGGGAGGAAGTCGCGCATTCCGCGCGGGGGCGTCACGGTCTTCGGCATGACGGCCATTCTTCCAGTCGCAGGCGATGGCGGCGTGCGCGTGACGGCCGGCGGTCTGCCACGCCGCGGCTCCAGGAGCGGGGCGGCCGGGGCCGCGAGGGGCTGGGCGGCCGGGGCCGCGAGGGGCTGGGCGGCCGGGGCCGCGAGGGGCGGGGGGCGGATGCCGCTAGGCCGACGCGGCTTCGGCGGCGCGCACGTCGTCCTCGAGGCGGCGCGTCGCGGCGCGCAGTGCGCGTTCGGCGTCGAGCCCGTCGGCGCGGGCCCGAGCGACGATCGCGAGGAGTTGGTCGCCGAGCGCGGTCTCGTCGGCGGGCGCGACGTCGGGCGCTGCGCCGGGGACGACGTCGGATGCGTCGGCCGGCGCGGGGATGGGGTCCGGGCCGGGTTCGCCGGAGGCATCCGCCCGCCCCTCCCCTGCGCCTGCGGGCGCCACGCCGACGCGACCGGCACGGCCGAGCACCTTGTCGGCGCGTGCGAGGGCGGGCATGCCGCGCGGGATGCCGTCGAGCACGCTGGTGCGGTGCGGCTTCTCCTCGGCCTTCAGGTCGTCCCAGAAGCCGACCACGTCGTCGGCCGACTCCGCCTGCCGGTCGCCGAACACGTGCGGGTGGCGCGAGATCATCTTGGCGCTCATGTGGTCGGCGACGTCGTCGATGTCGAAGCCCTCGTCGGGATCGTGCGCGGCGAGGTCGGCGTGGAAGAGCACCTGGTAGAGCACGTCGCCGAGCTCCTCGATGAGCTCGGCGCGGTCGCCCGCCTCGATCGCGTCGATCAGCTCCCACGACTCCTCGACGAGGTACTGCACGAGCGACTCGTGGGTCTGGTCGGCGTCCCAGGGGCATCCGCCCGGCCCGCGGAGGCGTGCGGTGAGCCGCACGAGCCCGTCGAGGCCGCGGTAGTCGTCGAGGGTCTCCTGCTGTTGCGCCTGCGCGTCGCCCATGCGCCCATCACATCACGCGGGCCCGGGCGCCGCACACGCGCACGCACGTTCGCGCAGACGCACACGCGCATGCACGCGGGGGCGAGTACACGCAGGAGCGCGTGCAGCGCTGCCCCGTCACGCGTCCGGGCGCGACGTTAGACTGTCGCGCAGGTGTGCCGGGAAGTCTGGTCGGCCGGCGTGCGCGTCGTGATTCCCTCGGCGTCGCGCCGCCAGCGATGCAGCTTCCCTCCCCGACGAAAGGCCTTCATGACCTTCCTCCGCTCCGAGCGCAACGCCGCCCTGCTGCTGCTCTCCGCCGCCGTGCTCGGCCTCGTGATCGCGAACTCGCCGGTCGGCGAGCAGGCGCTGCACCTCATCGAGGCGCACATCGACATGCCGTGGATCGGGCTCGACCTCTCGGCCGAGCACTGGATCGCCGACGGCCTGCTCGCGATCTTCTTCTTCGTCGTGGCTGTGGAGCTGAAGCGCGAGTTGGTGCTCGGCGAACTGAACTCGGTGCGGAAGGCCGCCCTCCCGACGATCGCCGCCCTCGGCGGCGTGCTCGTGCCCGCGGGCGTCTACCTCGCGTTCGCGGCGGGCACCCCGGAGCTCGTCAACGGCTGGCCCGTGCCGACCGCGACCGACATCGCTTTCGCGCTCGGCGTGCTCGCGCTGTTCGGCCGCTGGATCCCGACCCGCGTGCGCGTGTTCCTGCTCGCGTTGGCGGTGCTCGACGACCTGGTCGCGATCCTCATCATCGCCTTCTTCTTCACCGCCGACGTGCGGCTCGACTACCTCGGCTTCGCCGCGATCGCGCTCGTCGCGTTCGCCGGGCTCAGCCGGTTCATGAACCCGCGCTCGCGCTGGATCCTCGCCCGCCGGCCGCAGGTGCCCATCACGCTCGCGCTCATCGTGCTCGCGGCGCTCACCTGGTACTTCGTCTACCTGTCGGGCGTGCACGCCACGATCGCCGGCGTGCTGCTCGGCTTCGTGATCGCGCGTCGCCCCGGCGGCCGCGTCGCGCACATCGTCGAGCCGTGGTCGAACGGCGTGATCCTGCCGCTGTTCGCCCTCACGGCCGCGATGGTGCCGTTCCCCGAGGTCAGCCCGAGCGAGCTCAGCCCCGCGTTCTGGGGCATCGCGGTCGCACTGCCGTTCGGCAAGATCGTCGGCATCACGCTCGCCGGCTTCTTCGGCGGGCTGCTCACGCATCGCAACGCCGAATCGAAACCGCTCACGTTCAGCGACCTCATCGGCGTGGGCGCGCTCGGCGGCATCGGCTTCACGGTGGCGCTGCTCATGAACGAGCTGGCGTTCCGCAGCGACGTGCTCGTGCGCAACGAGGGCGTGCTCGCGGTGCTGCTCGGGTCGGGCGTCGCGATCCTGATGTCGGCGGTCATCGTGTCGCTGCTGTCGGCGCGGTACAAGAAGGCCGCGCAGGCGCCGAAGCACGAGGAGACGGTCGGCGAGGCGCCGAGCGTCATCGTCGGCGAGGGTCCCGAGTTCGAGGGCGAGATCGACGGGCCCGAGACGCCGAAGCGCTAGGTTCCGGATGCCTCGGGGCGGCGCGCGCGGGGGGCGGCGCCGGCTCCGGGGCATCCGTCGTCTCGGTGCTCGCGGTGCGTCGCTCGCGTCGGTGGACCTGTCACTGATGGTTCCGTAGGTCGTGGCGTGCCTACGTCCGCGCGGGCGCGCCACCGCGGGCGCGCCACCGCGGGCGCGCCACCGCGGTACGCGCGCCCACGCGTCCGCGCGCCCACGCGTCCGCGCGTCTGCGCACCCGCGCGGCTTTCGGGCGCCCACGCGACTGCGCGCCACAGGTTCGGCGCGCGGCCCGGGGCATCCGCTCAGGCCTGCGCCGCCGCCGCGGGCTCGGGCTCGGGGTAGAGCGCGCCGATGAGGTCGCCGACCCAGGCGATGAGGGCGGCGTCCTGCAGCGGTTCGCCGTGCTTCACCGGCAGCGGCACGAGGATCACGTCGTTCTGCGGGAAGTGCTTCGCGCCCGGGTAGAGGCGCTGCATGCGCACGAGCTTCGAGTCGGGCAGGCGCGCCGGGCCGATGCGCAGCTTCGAGCCGGTCGCGACCAGTTCGCCGATGCCGGCGCGCTGGGCCCGGCGACGCAGGCGCGAGACGAGCACGAGGTTCGCGACCTCCTCGGGCGGGGTGCCATAGCGGTCGGAGAGCTCCTCGACCACGAGGTCGATCTGGTCGTCCTTCGCGTTCGGTCCGCTCGCGGCCGAGAGCTTCTGGTACGCCTCGAGGCGCAGGCGCTCGCTGTCGACGTACGCGTCGGGGATGTGCGCGTCGACCGGCAGCTCGAGCCGCAGCTCGGTCTGCCCCTCGGCGACGTCGCCGCGGAACGCCGACACCGCCTCGCCGATCATGCGCAGGTACAGGTCGAAGCCGACGCCGGCGATGTGCCCGGCCTGCTCGGCGCCGAGCAGGTTGCCCGCGCCGCGGATCTCGAGGTCCTTCAGCGCGACCTGCATGCCGCTGCCGAGCTCGTTGTTCGCGGCGATCGTCGAGAGGCGGTCGTGGGCGGTCTCGCTGAGCGGCTTCTGCTCGTCGTAGAGGAAGTACGCGTAGGCGCGCTCGCGGCTGCGGCCGACGCGGCCGCGCAGCTGGTGCAGCTGGCTGAGGCCGTACTTGTCGGCGCGGTCGATGATGATCGTGTTCGCGTTCGAGATGTCGAGGCCGGTCTCGATGATGGTCGTCGAGACGAGCACGTCGAACTTGCGCTCCCAGAAGTCGACGACGATCTGCTCGAGCACGTGCTCGTTGAGCTGGCCGTGGGCGACGGCGATGCGCGCCTCGGGCACGAGCTCGGCGAGCTGGGCGGCGACGCGGTTGATCGACGAGACGCGGTTGTGCACGAAGAACACCTGCCCCTCGCGCAGCATCTCGCGGCGGATCGCGGCGCCCACCTGCTTGTCGGAGTACGGGCCGACGAAGGTGAGGATCGGATGCCGGTCCTCCGGCGCCGTCGCGAGCGTCGACATCTCGCGGATGCCCGTGACCGCCATCTCGAGCGTGCGCGGAATGGGCGTGGCGCTCATCGCGAGGATGTCGACGTTGGTCTTCAGCTGCTTGATGCGGTCCTTGTGCTCGACGCCGAAGCGCTGCTCCTCGTCGATGACGAGCAGCCCGAGGTTCTTGAACACGATCTTCTCGGTGAGCAGGCGGTGGGTGCCGATGACCATGTCCACGCTGCCGTCGGCGAGGCCCGCGATCGCCTCCTTGGCCTCCTTGTCGGTCTGGAACCGGCTGAGGGCGCGCACATGCACGGGGAATCCGGCGAACCGCTCCTGGAACGTCTCGAGGTGCTGCTTCACGAGCAGGGTCGTGGGCACGAGCATGGCGACCTGCGTGCCGTCCTGGATCGCCTTGAACGCGGCGCGCACGGCCACCTCGGTCTTGCCGAAGCCGACGTCGCCGGCGAGCAGGCGGTCCATGGGGATGGGCCGCTCCATGTCGGCCTTGACCTCGTCGATGGTCTGCAGCTGGTCGGGCGTCTCGGCGTACGGGAACGCCTCCTCGAGCTCGTGCTGCCACGGGGTGTCGGGGCCGAACGCGTGGCCCTTCGCCGCCATGCGGGCGGAGTAGAGCTTCACGAGTTCGACGGCGATGTCGCGCACGGCGCGGCGGGCCTTGCCCTTGGCCTGCGCCCAGTCACTGCCGCCCATCTTGCTGAGCGACGGCGCCTCGCCGCCGACGTAGCGGCTGAGCAGGTCGAGCTGGTCGGTCGGCACGTACAGTCGGTCGCCGGCCTGACCGCGCTTGCTGGGTGCGTACTCGAGCACGAGATACTCGCGCACGATGGTCGGCGCCTGCTGCACGCCCGCGGTGCGACTGGGGCCGGTTGGCCGGGCGCCGGCGGCGACCTCGCGCTGCACCATCTCGACGAAGCGGCCGATGCCGTGGGTCTGGTGCACGACGTGGTCGCCGGGCTTCAGCTGGAGCGGGTCGACGACGTTGCGGCGGCGGCTGGCGAGCTTCTTGCCCTGGCGGGCGTCGTAGCCGGCGGCGCGGCCGTAGAACTCGGCCTCGGAGATGAGGCCCAGCTTCGCGTCGGGCAGGTCGAAGCCGGTGGATGCCTCGGCCTGCACGAGGTACGCGACGCCGAGTTCGGGGTCGGCGGGCACGGCGTCGACGATGCGGCCGGCGAGCTCGTGCTCGGCGAGCACGTCGCGGGCGCGTTCGACGAGGCCGGATCCGGCGGCGGCGATGACGAGGCTCCAGCCGTCGCGGAGGCGTGCGGCGACGTGCGCGACGGCGCCGTCGACGTTGCCGTGGAAGCTCGGGACGGGGGTGGCGACGACGCGCAGGGCGGAGCCGGGGGTCGAGGCGGAGGAGGGCGGGGCGGCGGATGCTGCGGGGCCGGCGCTCGCCGCGGCGGAGACGCTCGACCCGCCACCCGTGGTCGCGAACCCGCCGGCCGTGGTCGCGTTCGTGTTCGAGGGGCCTGCGCTGCCGGAGGCATCCGCTCGCCCTGCACCCGTGCCGGCGTCGCCGACGACGTCGACGGCATCGCCCATGTCGAAGGCGGTGAAGGTCCACCAGACGCGGCCGGGGTCGGGTTCGCCGGGGGCGCTGAAGAGGGCGTCCTCGCGGAGTTCGGCGACGGAGAGGAAGTCGCCGGAGGCGAGGTCGATGGGTGCGGCCGCGCCGGCGGTGGCGGCGCTCCAGGCGGCGGAGAGGAACTCCTGGTTCGTCTCGGCGAGGCTGACGGCGCGGCTCTCGACGCGTTCGGGTGAGATGACGGCGACGGCGGCGCCTTCGGGTAGGTAGTGCGTGATCGGCACGAGGCGTTCGAGGAGCGCAGGGGCGAGCGATTCCATGCCCTCGACGGGGATGCCCTCGGCGACCTTCTCGAGCATGCCGGCGAGGCCGGGGAACTCGTGCACCATCTCGCGGGCGCGCTGGCGCACCGGCGGGGTGAGCAGCAGTTCGCGGCTGGGGGCGAGCACGGCCTCGTCGATGGGCTCTGCGAGGGAGCGCTGGTCGGCGACCGAGAAGGCGCGGAGCTGTTCGACCTCGTCGCCGAAGAACTCGATGCGCAGGGGGTGGTCGGCGGTGGGCGGGAACACGTCGAGGATGCCGCCGCGCACGGCGAACTCACCGCGGCGGGCGACCATGTCGACGCGCGAGTAGGCGAGGTCGACGAGCTGTTCGCTGATGCGGGCGAGGTCGTGGCCGCGGGACCCGGCGCGGAGGCGGATGGGTTCGAGCGCCGCGAGGTTGTCGGCGACGGGCTGGAGGGCTGCGCGCACCGAGGCGGTGACGATGAGCGGATGCCGCGGGCGTTCGGATTCCGTCCACTCGCGCATGCGGCGGATAGCGTGGAGGCGTCGGCCGACGGTCTCGGCGCTGGGGCTCAGGCGTTCGTGCGGGAGCGTCTCCCAGGCGGGGAACTCGAGGAGTTCGGTGTCGTCGGGCAGGTAGGGGGCGAGGGCGCCGCGGAGCGATTCGGCCTCGCGGCTGGTAGGTGCGATGAGCAGCAGGGCGGGCGGTTCGTCGGCCTCGATGCGGCGGCTCAGGAGTCCCGCGATGAGCGGTGCGTCGAGCCCCGGGAGCGCCGAGAAGTCGGCGCTGCGCGTTGCCTGCGCGAGGGCTTCGTCGAACGTGGAGGCGCGCGAAAGCGCCGTGAGAAAGCCCTGGAGGATCACCGGGCAAGTCTACGCGGGGCTGCAGACATGGAGGCTGAGGGCAAGCGGCTGAGTACGCGAGTGACGGCCGTCGCCGGGTCGGGGCGGCCTGGTCCGCGGTCACTCGGGCCCGGCAGCCGGGGTCGCTGCGTGCCACCGGGACACCGGGTCGCCGGTCGCCAGGTCACCCGAGCACCGGGTAGGTACACCCGCGCGGCTACGCGGCCGCGTCGATGCGCACCTCGAAGCGGGCGCGGCCGCCGAGGCGTGGAGCTCGGGTGGGGTCGACGTGCGGGGGTGGGATGAACCAGACATTGCCGTCGCGCACGGTGATGGTCCAGCCGTCGTCGTGGACGCGGTGGTGACAGAAGCTGCAGAGGAGCACGCCGTTGTCGAGGTCGGTCGGGCCGGCGTCGCGCTCCCACCAGCGGATGTGGTGGGCCTCGACGTAGCTGATGTTCTGGCCGCAACTGGCGCAGCCGCCGTCGCGTTCGCCGAGCGCGAGGCGCTGCTCCTTCGTGAAGAGGCGTGCGGCACGACCCAGGTCGAGCGGCACGCTGTCGCCGCCGAGCACGGCGGGGATGAGCTCGGCGTCGGCCGCCATGCGCCGGGCCGTCGCGGCCGAGACCGGCTGGTCGATGCCGTCGATTGTCGCAACGCCGAGCCCCTCGCGGAGGGTCTCGAGGTCGACGCGCACCACGGCGGTCGTCTTCGCGAGCGGTGGAAGCGTGTCGCGGCAGCCCAGGCAGTGCCGGGCGAGGTCGGCGAGCGCATCGGCCTGCAGCTGCGGGATCGTGCGGAGATCTTCGATGGGTGCGTCGGGCCGCCGGCGCAGGGCATCGCTCACGAGCGACTCGAGCGCGGCCTTCACGGGTGCGGCGGTCTCGGGGTCGAGCCGACCTGACACGTGCACCATGCCGTCGCGTCCCTCGCGCAGCGTGATGCCGCGCTGCTGGCGCAGTTCCTCCTCGCGGGGCGCCACCCCATCGACGTCGAGCATCGCCTCGGCCTGCCGGATCGCCCGCTGCAGCATCGCCAGCGGCAACGATGCCGCGTGCGAGACGAGCGTCTCCTCGACCCCGCGCATCGCCTCGGGGTCGGCGCGCAGCGCCACCCGCTCGAGCATCGACGTGATCGCGGACGCCGCGTCGAGGCTGATCGACCCGGCACCCACGGCCGCGGCGACGGAGGGGTGCTTCGCGGGCATCCGCTCGCCTGAGAACGACTCGCGCTCGCGCGTCGCCGCGCCGACGCTGAGCAGCCGCATGGCATCACCGGTCGACCCGCCGGTCGACGACGCCACCAGCCGCGCCGGGTTGTGGAACCCCTGCTGTTTCGCCAGCCCCTCCGACCCGAACTCCGACCGCGACCGCCGCGCCACCTCGTCGGCGACCCGCGCGAGCAGCGCTTCGGTATCGCGACGCACCTGCGCCACCGCATCCGTCACCCGCACCAGCCCGGCGTCGCTCATGCGCTCGACCTCGGACTGCAGGTCACCGCGCACCCCACCGCCCGCAGGCAGCGCCCCGAGCCACTCGCCACCCAGCGCATCGACGTGCGACGCGAGCACTGCGAGCGGGTTCGACATGCCTCTATTCTGGCAGAGATCGACCCAACATTCGAAACTTTGTTCGAACAGTGGAGAACTCGAAGGGCGCCTGTGGATAGCATGGTCGCCGCCCCGCACGCCCGAGGAAGGACCCGCATGATCATCGCCGCCGCCGACGGATCCGCACTCGGCAACCCCGGCCCCGCCGGGTGGGCCTGGTACGTCGACGACGGCTGCTGGGCCGCGGGCGGCTGGCCGCACGGCACCAACAACCAGGGCGAGCTGACGGCGGTGCTCGAGCTGCTGCGCGCGACGGCGCACCTCGACGACGAGCTCGTGATCCACTGCGACAGCCGTTACGTCATCGACGCGATCACCAAGTGGATGCCCGGCTGGAAGCGCAAGGGCTGGCGCAAGCGCGACGGCTCCCCCGTGCTCAACCTCGAGATCATGCAGGCACTCGACGCCGAGTTCGCCGGCCGCAACGCCCGCTTCGAGTGGGTGCGCGGCCACACCGGCCACGACCTCAACGAGGCCGCCGACGACCGGGCGCGCGCCGCCGCCACCGCGTACCAGCGCAAGACCGAGGTGCCCACGGGTCCGGGCTGGTCGAACGCCTGCGTGACGGATGCCTCCGAAGGCGACGCCTCGAATGCGGCGACGGATGCCCCTGAGCCCGACGCCCCCGAGACCGCGACGGATGCCCCTGAGCCGACGCCCGCCGACGCTGACGCGCAGCCGGCGCCCGCAGGTCCGACCCCTGCCGCGACGACGGCGCGTGCCAGCGCGACCTCTGCGTCGACAGCGCCCGCGGGCGCGACCCCAGCCGCGACAAAGGCGCGTTCCAGCGCGACCCCGGCGTCGACGTCCGCGCGCGGCCCCGCGGCATCCGCTCGCCCCGACCGCGCCGACGACGACGCCGCCCTCTTCGACTTCGACGAGCCCGAGGCCGACTGGCGCACGCTGCAGCTCGAGCTCACGACCGAGGAGCACACGCGCCTCACCGAGCGCGCCCGCGCCGCGGGCATCACCCCCGAGGAGTTCCTCCGCGGCCTGATCTGAGCCGCTGGCGCGCTCCGCGCGCTCCGTCGTCCGCTCGCGCACCCGCCCGAGAGCCGAATCTTGGCCCGAGTGCTGAAGCTTTGGCCCTCAGACCAAGGAACGGCCCTCAGACCGAAATGGGGGCACGGAGGGCGGTCGCTGGCGAGCGTGACGGGCGGGCATGCTCCACCGCCTGAGGGCCAAATCTTGGGCTGAGGGCGAAAGGAATCGCCCTCAGCGCGAGGAACGGCCCTCAGACCGAAATGGGGGGGGCGCGAGAGGCGGGCGTGAGGGGCGGGCGCGACGGCGGGCGACCGTGACGGACGCGGGCGGACGCGCGCGGCGCGCCTACGCCGGCGAGTGGAAGCGCTGCTGCGCCGCCACGAGGCCGTCGTCGACGATCGCCTCGACGGCATCCGCGGCATCCGACAGCAGCGAGGGCAGTGCCTGGCGCTCGGCGCCGGCGAAGTCGCGCAGCACGAAGTCGGCCGGGTCCTGGCGGCCGGGCGGACGCCCGATGCCCACGCGCACGCGCACGAAGTCGGGCGTCGAGAGCGCCTTGGCGATGTCGCGCAGGCCGTTGTGGCCGCCGTGTCCGCCACCGCGCTTCAACCGAACCGTGTCGAACGGGATGTCGAGCTCGTCGTGCACGACGATCACCCGGTCGGCGGGCACCGACGCGAACTTCACGAGCGCCGACACGGGGCCGCCCGACGTGTTCATGTAGCTGTTGGGCTTGGCGATGATGAGCTTCGCTCCGCCGGGGCGCACGAAGCCCTCCGCGACGCGCGACGGTGTGCGGTGCGAGCGGAAGGTCGCGCCGATGCGGCCCGCGAGCTCGTCGGCGACCATCTGGCCGACGTTGTGGCGGTTGCCGGCGTACTGGGATCCGGGGTTGCCGAGGCCCACGACGAGCCAGGTGTTCGCGGCCACTGCGGGGTCCTCTCGGCGGCGCAGGCGATCGAACAGGCCCATGCGCCCTCCTGCGGTCTCAAGTGAATGGTAGAGCGGATGCGGCGTCCAGCCGCGACCGGCACGTCGGCGCCCGACGGGCGCCGACGCAGTCGACGGGTCGACCCGAGCGACCGGCCGGCTCAGGGGCATCCGCTCGCCGAATCGCCCCTGGAAACGAGCAGGGCCCGCACCGACACCCCGAGCGTACCCGGGGGCGGTGCGGGCCCCGACGAAGCGAATGCCTACTCGGCGGCCTCGGCCGACTCCTCGGCAGCAGCCTCGGCCGGCTCCTCGGCAGCAGCCTCGGCGGGCTCCTCGCCCAGGTCGACCTTCTGCGGCTCGTGCACGTGCACGACGAGCACCTCGCCGTCGGTGAGCAGCGACGCGCCCTTGGGGAGCTTCACGTCGGAGGCGTGGATCTGCGAGCCGTCCTCGAGGCCCTCGACCGACACGACGACGTTCTCGGGGATGTGGGTCGCCTCGACCTCGAGCTCGAGCGTGTGCGCGTCGAGGTCGGCGATGAGGCCCGCGGCGGGCTCGCCCTCGAGGTGCACGGGCACCTCGACGTGGACCTTCTCGCCCTTCTTCACGACGATGAGGTCGAGGTGCTCGATGAGCTGGCGCACCGGGTCGCGCTGCACGTCCTTCACCAGGGCGAGCTGCGTGCCGCCCTCGATGTCGAGCGTGAGCACGGCGTTGGCCTTGCGCACGATGAGCGCGGTCTCGTGACCGGGCAGCGTGAGGTGCTGCGGGTCGGTGCCGTGGCCGTAGAGCACGGCGGGGATCTTGTCGGCGGCGCGGATCTTGCGGGCCGCACCCTTGCCGAACTGGGTGCGGAGCTCTGCGCTCAGCTTGTTGTCGTCAGCCATGGCTGTCTCTTCTCCTCATCGGGACGTGTCGCCCCAGGTCTTGTGTTGTTCAACTCGAACGCTCGTCAGCGTGAGGAATGACCGAAAGCCACATCCACCGCGTCGATCACGGATGCCGCGAGCCGGCGAAGCACCGGCCGCGAGGCATCCCTCGCCGAAGTCCAATCGCCCACTCTACCAGCCGTCGCGCGACGTCTCCGAACTCGGGGCTTGCGCCCGGGAACACTACGCTGGGGTGCGTATCGATTCGAGGGCGGATTCACACGAGGGAGTCACGGAACGTGGCAGCAACAGAGTCAACTGCGAACATCGGCGTCGTCGGACTGGCGGTGATGGGCTCGAACCTGGCCCGCAACCTGGCCAGCCGCGAGGGCAACACGGTCGCCGTGTTCAACCGCACGTGGTCGAAGACCGAGACGCTCATCAGCGAGCACCCCGAGGCGGGGTTCATCGCGTCCGAGGAGATCGACGACTTCGTCGCGTCCCTCCAGAAGCCGCGCACCGCGATCATCATGGTCAAGGCGGGCGCCGGCACGGATGCCGTCATCAACGAGCTGGCAGACCGCTTCGAGCCGGGCGACATCATCGTCGACGGCGGCAACGCGCTGTTCACCGACACGATCCGCCGCGAGAAGGCGCTGCGCGACCGCGGTCTGAACTTCGTCGGCGCCGGCATCTCCGGCGGCGAGGAGGGCGCCCTGCTCGGCCCGTCGATCATGCCCGGCGGTTCGGCCGAGGCGTGGCAGACGCTCGGCCCCATTCTGAAGTCGATCGCGGCGGTCGCCGAGGGCGAGCCGTGCGTGACGCACATCGGCACCGACGGCGCCGGCCACTTCGTGAAGATGATCCACAACGGCATCGAGTACGCCGACATGCAGTTGATCGCCGAGGCCTACGACCTGATCCGCCGAGGCACCGGCAAGTCGCCGGCCGAGATCGCCGAGGTCTTCGCCGAGTGGAACCGCGGCGAGCTCGAGAGCTACCTCATCGAGATCACCGCCGAGGTGCTCCGCCAGGTCGACGCCGAGACCGGCAAGCCGCTCGTCGACGTCATCCTCGACCAGGCGGGCGCGAAGGGCACCGGCGCGTGGACCGTGAAGAGCGCGCTCGACCTGGGCATCCCCGTGTCGGGCATCGCGGAGGCCGTGTTCGCACGGTCGCTGTCGTCGAAGCCGGCACAGCGCGCCGCGGCATCCGACCTGCCCGGCCCCGCCGAGGCGTGGACCGTCGACGACGCCGACGCCTTCATCGAGGACGTGCGCAAGGCGCTCTTCGCCTCGAAGATCGTCGCCTACTCGCAGGGCTTCGACGAGATCGTCGCGGGGGCCGAGGAGTACGGCTGGGACATCCACAAGGGCGAGGTCGCGAAGATCTGGCGGGGCGGATGCATCATCCGCGCCCAGTTCCTCAACCGCATCACCGACGCGTACGCCGCCGACCCGGGTCTCGTGGCGCTGCTGACCGCACCGTACTTCCGCGACGCGCTGACCGAGTCGCAGGAGGCGTGGCGCCGCGTGGTCGTGGCGGCCGCGCAGGCGGGCATCCCCTCGCCGGCGTTCTCGTCGTCGCTCGCCTACTACGACGGGCTGCGGGCCGACCGCCTGCCGGCCGCACTCGTGCAGGGGCAGCGCGACTTCTTCGGCGCGCACACCTACCGGCGCGTCGACAAGGACGGCATCTTCCACACGCTCTGGTCGGGCGACCGCACCGAGATCGAGACCGACGGCCCGAGCCACTAGGCCCGGAACTCTCGACCCGGAAACGGCGGAACGACCCATGGCACAACCGCGCTGGCGCTCGGAGGGCACCGACCCGGACTACCGATTCACGCTCGCCAACGAGCGCACGTTCCTCGCGTGGATACGCACGGCACTCGCCCTGCTCGCCGGCGGCGTGCTGCTGTTCGAGTTCGCGTCGACGATCGGGCCGCGCGTGCTGGTCGTCGTGCTCGCCGTCGGGCTCGCGGTGGTCGCCGCGGCGCTCGGCGGCCTGTCGTACGTGCGCTGGCGGGCCAACGAGATCGCGATGCGCCACGAGCGCCCGCTGCCGTACAGCATCGCCGTGCCCCTGCTCGCGGCCGTCGCCCTGCTGGCCGCGGCGATCATCGCCGTGATGATCCTGCTGGGCTGAGCCGCTCGTGAGCGCCGCCGTTCCCTCGTACCAGGGTCGTGACCCCGGGCTCCAGCCCGAGCGCACTGCCCTGGCGTGGGGGCGCACGGCGCTCGCGATCGCGGTGAACGCCCTGCTCGTGCTGCGCTCGGGGTTCGTCTCCGACCAGCCGGTGCTCGCGGCGCTCGGCGTCGTGCTCTTCGCGTCGGCCGCCGCGGCGGCGGCCTACGGGGTCGTGCGGGCGCGCGAGCTCTCGCACGACGGCGGACTCGTCATGCCCTCGGCCTGGCCGCTGCTGGCCGTTGCGGCGGTCGTGCTGCTCGCCGCTGCGGGCGGGGTCGTGTCGATCGCGGTGGAGGCGGGGCGATGACCGACGAGCATCCGGAGCTGGCCGGCTACGAGGCATCCGACGGCCCCTACCGCCCCCGCCGCGCGAAGGTCATGCGCGCGGTCGTGCTCGTCGCGCTCGCCGCCATGCTGCTGCCGCTCGTGCTCTCGGCCGTGTCGGTCGCCCGCTCGACCGCGGCGCGCGCCTGCTTCGTCTACGTCGAGACCTACGTGCCCGACGCCGCCGCCTCCCACGTGCGCTTCGACCTCTTCGAGGAGACCGGCGCCGGCTGGCAATGCGACTGGATCACCACCAGCGGCGTCACCCACCACCTCGGCAGCCTCGGCCTGATCCCGTCGGGCGCGGTCGTGCCGCCGGGCGTGCGGACCTGAGTAGGAGTTACTCGTCGAATCGGTGCCCCATTGCATCCCAATCGGTAGGGCCGAGTTGCGCGGACGACTCATCGTCGAGCGCAGCGACGGCACGTGCCCCCAGATTCACGATCACTCGGAGCTCCTGGGTTGCACCGACCGAATTGCTCTGAGCAGGAGTGCGATCAGCGCTCCACCCGTCGAGGCGAACCAGAACGCGACAGCTGCGGTCGGCGCGCCGAGTGCGATTCCCAGTGCGCCGCTCCCCAGACAGAGCGCGGCCGCGGCGCCGAGCGCCGCACTACGACGTCCCGATTGCCAGAAGACCAGCGCGAGGGTGACACCGGCGAAGAACGCGCAGATCATCAGCGCCTGCAGCAGCGCGACCCACCACACGATGGGCACCCCGAGGCTGACCGCACAGAGCACGAGCACGACGAGCAGGGTGATCACGGACGCGGTCGGAAGTATTCGCCGCCGCAGTGGGCGGCCGGAGACTCCTAGGAGTGCGAGAGGGACGAATGCGAACAGCCCCGTTCCGGCTGGGATCAGACCCTGCTCCGGCAACGTCGCGACACCGAAGATGCCCACCGCGACGAACCATCCCCACCAGACGGCGACTCCTGTCACACCCGCGACGACACCCACCACCGTGACTCGTACGACGAACCCCAGAAGCTGAGTCCTGGATTCCTTCGTCGGGCTCACTACGTCCCCGCGATCAGGTCGGATCTTCAAGGAGAGTACGCGCGTCCTTGCGAACGAACTGGTCCAGGTGACCCGCAGCGGCTGCCGCCCGAAGGTCAGCAAGTGTCGCGATTCCTTCCGCCACCCCAGCGAGCGCCTCGACAAGGGCGACGATCCCTGCCCTTCGTTCGTCGTCGAGCAGTCCGCTGTCGCAATCAAGTGCCCGCCACGCATCCCATCGATCGTGCCCGAGCAGGTCCACACCGCCGCCTGCGGGATCAATGATGATCGGGCATTCAGTGGCCCGCGCGGGCCACCCGTCAGGCGAGAGAGCCGCAGGACACACCCCGATGGACACGCCCACGCGCGAGGTTCTTGGCACGAGCTCGAGTTGAACAAGCCAAGCGAGCTCTGGATGGACAACCCGGAAGTTGCGCCCGCGTCCGGTGAAGCCCAACCCAGCGAGGGTCTGGCCAAGTAGTCGAATTGCAGCTTCGGGCTTCATCAGGGGGAGTACACGTCCAGTTGCGCGGTCCAAGGTTGACCGGTGAGTTCCTCAAGGTAGTCCTTGTACCTTGTTACCTGCCTCCAGCCGCTTGAGATCGCCGACGGGTTCGACGGCTTCAACTCGGCGACAATTCGCTGAGTCCAATTGATTGCATCGGGCCGAAGTGAAGTTCCCGGAATGGCTCGGTTGAACCAAGCACCATTCCCACCCCATCCAAGCGCGAGCTGATAGCTAGAGTGGGCGGATCGACCCGCGGCCGTCGCTGACGACTCTCCTCCCGCACCCGACGTGAACTGCGACCCACACCCCGGCATCCGGCACCCAGAACGGATGCCCCGCCGTGGCCACCACGCTCCCGGACACCCCGCCCTCGTCCGCGACGGTGACCGTGACCAGGTCCTTCACCCCGTCACCGGTGATCAGCCGCACCACCTCACGCGGCGCCGACTCCCCCGTCACCGGATCCGACGCCCACACCACGTCCCCGAGCCCGACCTCCTCGATCGGCACCTCCGAACCGTCGCACACGGCACGAGGACCGCCCTCGTCGGCAACGGCGAGCATCGGGGCGGCCAGCAGCACCGCCACCGCCACCGCGACCCCCGTCAGCGCACGAGCCACCCACCGACGCAGAACAAGCCGAGCGGATGCCACCCCGGCAGCCTCCCACGACCCACCGCTGCACGATCAACCGCTCCACAGGCGCGCGGACGACAGGCGACGAGCACCCGGAGCTGGCCGGCTACGAGGCATCCGACGGCCCCTACCGCCCCCGCCGCGCGACGGTCATGAGCGCGGTCGTGCTCGCCGCACAGCACCCATTGCAGTTGGTGGCTGCTGCGCCCTTCGGGATCACTTGGGCGAAACGTGCAGATGTGTCGGGGCGGGCCAGACTCTTGGCGTCTCGTCTGTGTACCACGCCTGCTCCAAGCCGATCAGCCTGCCGCCCCTCAGCCAGAGGAGCACCTCACCAACGATGACGTCGCCGATCAGCACAAATGCTTCGACGGGGGCCGGACCATCGGGAAGGTTCACCCGTTCGGCGCACGGCGGCACTTCCACGTCCACCATCGTGGGCAACAGCCGGATGACACGGGCCGACTCCGCTTGACGCACAAGGGACCGAGCTGCGGACGCGTCCAGCGGCTCGACGACTCTCTGAATGAGCGCCAGTACGCCTGCGCTCAGGCCAGCTGCCGCCATCACTGATCTCCCGGGTCCGTCAGGAACCACGGATTCTCACCTGTGACGAGGCGGGGCAGCAAGTGCACGAGGGCCCATGCCGCCACCGGCTCGAGTCCCGCCACCTCCGCCTCCGTTGCGGGCCGCAAGACCCCACGCTCGTAGCGCTGCACGCTGCCGTCGATCGGGTCCCTGACCACCTGCGGCGGTGGCCACTCATCCTCCTCGCTGACGCCTGGGTCGAACCCCACGACCGGGACGTCGTCGGAGCGAAGCGTGTCGTTGGAGACCCCGACGACGAACTGGTAGTCACGGTCGCCGATCGGCGGCACGCCGGGCTCGTCGGACGTCCTGCGGTAGAACGCGACCGCGCCGTCCCTCAGTACCCGCCCGTACGCGTACCGGCCATCCGGCAGCGAGATCTGGACGACCGAGCCGAGCTTCGGGCGACGGGACCTCACTTGTTACCTCCGAGGTAGTTCGGATCGTAGCGGGGCGAGACAAGAACGACATTGGCGGTCATGCTCATGCCAGCGCCGCGAGCAGATGGGCGTTCCGCTTCGCGATGAGTCGGCGCAGGTAGGGCACGAGCACCAGACGCTCGGCGAGGCGGCCGAAGATCGGGGACGCGACCGTGATGCGGTCGGTCATCCGCGTTCCGGTGCCGGACGCCTCGAACTCGTGGACGTGCGTGAACGCCCGGAACGGCCCCCGCACCTGCCGGTCGACGAACCGAGACGGACGCTCCAACTCGGCGATCTCCGACGTCATGGTGAACCAGATGCCGAAGTGACGCGCCCGCCAGGTCACGGTCTCGCCGAGGCCAATCTGCCCGGTGGTCACCCCGGCGACCGCACGTTCCCCCGACTGCGCCATCGACGACACATGCGCGTCGATGTCGAGCGAGATGTCGAACATCGCCTCGACGCCGTACGGCGCCTCGGTCGTCATGACGAAGGTGGAAGGCACCGTGCCATTCTGCCGAGCTTCAGACGCTCGGATCTGTGGCTGGGGATGCTTCGACCGAGTGCGCGTCGGCCACTTCGGTCGAGCCCACCCCCAAGGCATCCGCCCGCACCCGCCGCGGCCACACCGCCGCAACCGCCGAGCCGAGCACGACGAGCACGTTCGCCACGATGAGCAGCCGGTAGTCGACGATGCCGAGCAGGGCGGCGCCGAGCAGCGTCGCGAGGGTCTGCGGCACATTGATCGCGAGGTTCGCGGCGGCGCCGACGCGGCCCTGCAGGCGGGCGGGGGTGGTGCGCTGGCGGTGGGTCGCGTAGGCGACGATGACCCAGACGACGCCGAGGCCGACGAACGGGATCGCGGCGACCGCGAGCCACGCCCACCAGCCGGCGGTCGGCAGCAGGCCGAGACCGACGATGGCGACGCCGAGCGCGATGGTGCGCGACTCCCCCAGCCGGCCGACGACGCGCGCCGCGGTGAGCCCGCCGACGAGCGAGCCCACGCCCTGCGCGGTGACGATGATGCCGAGCCATGCGCTGTCGAGCCCGAGGCCGCCGAGCGCCGGGAACACGGTCGCGTTCGACAGGCCGGTCGCCGCGAACGCCACGGCGATCACGATCGTGAAGACCGCGAGCATGGGCGAGGCGGCGATGTGACGCACGCCCGCGCCGAGCTCGGTCCAGTAGCGCTTGCGCTCGGCGGCGGGCGTCGGCGGGGTCTCCTGCAGATCGATGCGGGCGATGAGCACCGACGCGACGGCGAACGTCGCCATGGTCGTGCCGACGACCCAGACGGGGCCGGCGAAGACGTACAGCGCCGTGCCGATGAGCGGCGAGAGCAGGCGCGCGGCCTGGTCGATCGTCGAGAGCAGGCCGTTGCCCGAGGCGAGCTCCTCGTCGGGCAGCAGGTCGCGGATCAGCCCCGACTGCGCGGCCGCCGTGAGGTACCCGATGCAGCCGTAGAGCAGCATGACGACGTAGATGATCCAGACATCGGATGCCTCCTGCACGAACAGCAGCACGAGCAGCAGCGGCACCATGGCGGCGTTCGCGAGCACGAGCAGCTTGCGGCGCGAGAACCGGTCGGCGACCTCGCCGAGGAACGGGGCGCTGAGCGCGGCGAGCCCGAACATCACGAAGACGATCGCCGCGGCGGAGCCCGAGCCGGTGAGGTCGTTCACCCAGACCGCCATCATCAGGAACAACGCGCTGTCGCCGATGTTGCTGAACACCCACGCGCCGGCGAGGCGGCGGAACGGTCGGCGCTGCCAGGCGGCGGGCATGCGGCGCCGGGCATCCGTCGCCTGGGTCTCGGGCGCGGCGGTCATGCCTGGGCTCCTGTCTCGTCGGTCTCGGTCTCGTCGGCGGGCGCACCCGGCGCCCCGGTGGGCACGGAGTCGGGGTCGGCGTTGAGGGTCGCGAACATGCGCGCGAGCCGGGCACCCTCGGGCCGCAGCGTCGGGTCGGCGATGCGGCCCTGGAGCGGTTCGAGGAGGGCGAGGATGCTCTCGCCGAGCTCGGCCAGCTCGTCGCGGGTCGCCCAGAAGCTCGACGTGCCGACCATCGACGAGCCCAGCCAGTCGCCCTCGAGGCCGCCGCGCTCGGCGACGGCGATGTACTCGCGCAGGCGGGCGTACTGGCGGTCGATGACGATGCCGGCGAGGCCGAGCACCGACGCCATCGAGTCGGCGACGTCGGGGGTGGGCGCCGGATGCCGCACCGTACGGGCCACGAGCCGCCAGGGCTTCTCGCGCCCGCGCGGCTCGGCGCGCTCGATGTAGCCGTACTTCTCGAGCTGCCGCAGGTGGAACGACGCGCTCGCGACCGACTCCCCCACCTGCTCGGCGCACTCGGTGGCGGTCGCGTCGACCACATCGCCGAGCACCTCGAGGAGCGCGAGGCGGATGGGGTGCGCGAGGGCGCGGATACGTGCCGGGTCGTCGGGGTGCATCCGCTCGTCTGAACCTGCCATGTGGCGAGACTACAACCCTAAAGACTCCTTGTGCAAGATATCTTTAGGATTGGATCGCGACCGGTCACGGGGCGAACGAACGGCGCCTCAGGGGCATCCGCTCGGCCCTTCGGCTCCTACGCCTCCAGCTGCTCGCGCACCTGCCGGCGGATGACCTTGCCGATCAGCGAGCGCGGCAGGTCGTCGACCTCGACGACGCGGCGCGGCACCTTGTAGGGCGTCAGCCGGTCGCGCACGGCGGTGCGAATCGCCTCGGGGTCGAGCGTCGCGCCCGGCTGGAGCACAACCGCGGCGACGACCTGCTCCCCCAAGTGCTCGTCGGGCATGCCGACGACGGCGCAGTCGGCGACGTCGGGGTGCTGGCGGATGACGTCTTCGACCTCGCTCGGCGCGACGTTGAAGCCGCCCGTGATGATGAGCTCCTTGATGCGGTCGACGATGCGCACGAAGCCGCCGTCGTCGATCGTGACGATGTCGCCGGTGCGGAACCAGGGCGCGCCGCCGTCGGGGTCGTCGACGAAGACCTCGGCGGTCTCCTCGGGGCGGTTCCAGTAGCCGCTGAACACCTGCGGGCCGCGTACGACGAGCTCGCCGCGCTCGCCCGCGGGCACGTCCTGCATCGGGGCGTCGGGGTCGACCACGCGCACCTCGGTGTCGGGCAGCGGCAGGCCGACCGTGCCCGCGCGGCGGGTCGTCGCGACCGGGTTCGCCATGAGCACGGGCGACGTCTCCGAGAGGCCGTACCCCTCGACGAGATACCCGCCGGTCTTCGCCTCCCACGGCTCGACGACCGACGCCGACAGCGGCATCGCCCCCGAGATCGCGATCGCGATGCCCTCGAGCGAGACGCCCTTCGCGTCGGCGGCCGCGGTCAGGCGCTCGTAGATCGGCGGCACCGCCGGCAGGAACGTCGGCGGGTGCTTGCGCACCACCTTCAGCACCAGGTCGGGGTCGAAGCGCGGGAACAGCACGAGGCGCGCGCCCATGCTCATCGCGAAGGTGAGGCAGAGCGTCAGGCCGTAGGCGTGGAACATCGGCAGCACGGCGTAGACGACCGACGTGCCGCGCGGAATCTCGGGCACCCACGCGCGCGCCTGCGCGGCGTTCGCGAGCAGGTTCGCGTGCGTGAGCGTCGCGCCCTTCGGCCGGCCGGTGGTGCCGCTCGTGTACTGGATGAGCGCCACGTCGCCGACGCGCGGCGCGTGGATGTGGGGCTCGATGCGATCGGATGCCACGAGCTCGCGCCAGGTCACGGTGTCGTGCACGTCCGTGGTGAGCGCCTCGCGCGCCTCGCGGGCCTTCGCGATCGGCAGGCGCAGCGCTGCGCGCGTGGTGAACGGCATCGCGCGGGTGACGTCGACCGACACGATGTGGCGCTGGGCGATGTCGTCGGGGAAGTCCTGGATGGTCGCGACGACCTTGCTCCAGGCGACCACGACGCGGGCGCCGTGGTCCTCGAACTGATGGCGCAGCTCGCGCGGCGTGTAGAGCGGGTTGTGCTCGACGACGATCGCGCCGAGCCGGAGGATCGCGTAGAACGCCACGATGTGCTGCGGGCAGTTCGGCAGCACGATCGCGACCGGGTCGCCGGCCTGCACGCCGAGCTTGCGCAGCCCCTCGGCGGCGCGGTCGATCTGCTCGCCGAGCTCAGCGTACGTCGTGACGCGGCCGAAGAACTCGAGCGCCGGCCGGTCGGGGTACTGCGCGACCGACTCGTGGATGAGGTCGATGAGCGACCCCGTGGGCGCGTCGAGGTGGTGCGGCACGCCCGGCGCGTAGCTTGCGAGCCAGGGCGTGCCGGAGGCATCCGCCATCTATGCGGCCCCGTCGAACATGCTCGTGACCGACCCGTCGTCGAAGACCTCGTGGATCGCGCGGGCGAGCAGCGGGGCGATCGACAGCACGGTCAGGCGGTCCCAGTGCTTCTCGGGCGGCAGCGGCAGGGTGTCGGTGACGACGACCTCGTCGATGAACTCGCTCTGCAGCAGTTCGGTCGCGGGCGGCGAGAACACCGCGTGGGTCGCGGCGACGACGATGTTGGTCGCACCGTTGGCCTTCAGCGCCTCGGCGGCCTTGACGATGGTGCGGCCGGTGTCGATCAGGTCGTCGACCAGCAGGCAGGTGCGGCCCTCGACCTCGCCGACGATCTCGTGCACCGAGACCTGGTTCGGCACGAGCGGGTCGCGGCGCTTGTGGATGATGGCGAGCGGGGCGCCGAGCTTGTCGCTCCAGATGTCGGCGACGCGCACGCGGCCCATGTCGGGCGAGACGACGGTGAGCGTCTCGGGGTCGAGCTTCTTCTTGAAGTGCTCGAGCAGCACCGGCATCGCGAACAGGTGGTCGACGGGCCCGTCGAAGAAGCCCTGGATCTGCGCCGCGTGCAGGTCGACCGACATGATGCGGTCGGCGCCCGCGGTCTTGTACAGGTCGGCGACCAGGCGCGCCGAGATCGGCTCGCGGCCGCGGCCCTTCTTGTCCTGCCGGGCGTACGGATAGAACGGCGAGACCACGGTGATGCGCTTGGCCGACGCGCGCTTCAGCGCGTCGAGCATGATGAGCTGCTCCATGAGCCACTCGTTGATGGGCGACGGATGCGACTGGATGACGAACACGTCGCAGCCGCGCACGCTCTGGCTGAAGCGCGCGTAGATCTCGCCGTTCGCGAAGGTGCGCGAGTCCGACTCGACGAGCTCGGTGTCGAGCTCCCGCGCGATCTCTTCGGCGAGCGCCGGGTGCGCGCGCCCCGTCACGAGCACGAGCTGCTTCGTGGTCTTGCTCTTGATGTTCGACATCCGCTGGTGGTCCCTCCCCCGGCTCAGCCGGCGTCCGTCTCGTCGTCCGTCGCAGCGGGTGCCGCGGCCTCCGCCGCCTCCGCCGCGGCCGACCCGGGTCGGTGCTCCTGCACCCACCCCGGCAGGTTGCGCTGGGGGGCGACGTTCACCGCGAGCGCGCCGGCCGGTACGTCCTTGCGCACGACCGTCCCCGCTCCCGTGTACGCTCCGTCGCCAATCCTAACGGGCGCGACGAACACGCCGTGGGAGCCCGTGCGCACGTGCGAGCCGATCTCCGAGTGGTGCTTGTTCACGCCGTCGTAGTTGGCGAAGATCGACCCGGCGCCGATGTTCGCACCGTCGCCGATCGTCGCGTCGCCCACGTACGACAGGTGCGGCACCTTGCTGCCCATGCCGATGGTGGCATTCTTCGTCTCGACGAACGTGCCGATCTTGCCGTCCGCGCCGAGCGCGGTGCCCGGGCGCAGGTAGGAGAAGGGCCCGACGGATGCCCCTGCGCCGATGACCGACAGGGTGGCATCCGTGCGCTTGACCGTCGCCCCCGCGCCGACCTCGCAGTCGAGCAGCGTGGTGTCGGGCCCGATCACGGCGCCCGTCTCGATGACGGTCGCGCCCTGGATGTGCGAGCCGGGGAGGATCGTCACGTCGGGCGCGATGCGCGCCTTCAGGTCGATCCAGGTCGAGGCCGGGTCCTGCACGGTCACGCCGTTCAGCTGCCAGCCGCGGATGATGAGGGCGTTCAGCCTGAGGGCCGCCTCCGAGAGCTGCGCGCGGTCGTTCACGCCCGCGACGAGCCACGGCTCCGACACCGGCACGGCCGACACCTCGGAGCCCGCGCGGCGCAGCAGCGCGATCATGTCGGTGAGGTACTTCTCGCCCTGCGCGTTGTCGGTGGTGAGGTTCGCGAGCTGGTCGCGCAGCTCCTGCACGCCGAACGCGTACACCCCGGCGTTCGCCTCCTGCAGGGCGAGCTCCGCGGCCGTGGCATCCTTCTGCTCCACGATGCGGTCGAGCGCCCCCTCGGCGGTGCGCACGATGCGGCCGTAGCCCGTGGCGTCGTCGTAGATCGCAGACAGCACGGATGCGGCCGCCGGCGCGTCCCTGTGGCGCGCGAGGAAGCTCTGCAGCGTGCGGGCGTTCAGCAGCGGCACGTCGCCGTTCAGCACCAGCACGTCGCCGTCGAAGTCGTCGGGCAGCGCCGCGACGGCCTGCTCGACCGCACGGCCGGTGCCGGGCACCTCGTCCTGGTCGACGATGATCGCGTCTGGGTACTCGGCGAGGATCGCCTCGGCGACCTGGTCGCGCTCGTGCCGCACCACCGCGACGACGTACGCCGCGTCGAGCTCGCGCGCCGTGGCGAGCACGTGCGCGATCATCGGCGCGCCCGCGAGCGGGTGCAGCAGCTTCGGAACGGCGGACTTCATGCGCGTGCCCTGCCCGGCGGCGAGGACGACGACGGCGAGCTTCTCATCGGTCATGCTCCGCCACCAGGATTCGAACCTGGACTTCACAGCTCCAAAGGCTGTCGTGCTGCCGTTACACCATGGCGGACCGCGCTCCCGCAGGCGGGCACGCGCGCGTCCAAGTCTGCCATGCGGGGTGCGCGCGGAGCGGTGTCGGCGCGGCCTGCCGGGTGCGGAACCGCTCAGGCCGGCAGCGCGTCGGCGATACGGCCGGCCCAGGCGCGGATCTCGTCCCAGTCGCGGCGGTCGCGGAACTGTTCCGGGGTGTTCTCGAGCATCGAGCGTTCGACGAAGTTGCCGGGATCCTCCGGCACGCGACCTCCGAACACCACGTGCTCGCGCACGCCCAGCGCCTCTGCGCGCTCGATCACCTTGGCGGGTTCGAGCCACTTGTCGTCCTCCGGCGGCGCATCGGCCTTCGGCTCGCCGATCGGGCCGGAGCTGAACACCCAGAACGGCACCTCCGCCAGTCGGCCGCGTTCGTGGGAAAGGAAGTGGCGCGCCTCGCGACGCCATCGACCCATGTACACGGCGCTGCCGAGCACGACGGCGTCGAAGCCGTCGGCCGTCGCGCTGCCCGCCTCCACGGCTTCGGCGTCGTGGCCCCGGGCGCGGAGCGTCTCGGCGATCGCCTCGGCGATCTCCGCGGTCGAGTGGTGCTTGGTCGCGTACGCGACGAGGACGCGTGCCATGCGTCCAGCCTGCCGCCGTCGCGAACGGCGACGGGGACCTTCGGCCCGCGGGGTGAGCCGCTGGGCACTCGACTTCTCGCCGGGAGCGCCGTGCTCGGCGCGACTCGATCACCGGCCGCCGAAGTGGTGCTCAGAACTCGGTGCCGAGGTACAGCACCCGAGTCGGTTCCTGCATGACGAACCCCGCCACGAACCCGCCGTCGTCACGGAACTCGCCGAAGGTGTTCGGTGTGGTGCCGGCGCGGAAGCGAGCGAGCTCCTCGCCATACACCTCGCCAGTCTCGGCGGTCATCAGGTCGAACGTCACCGCCTGCACGTCGGACGCCCCATCGAGGTCGAACGACATGCCCTCGCCGGCGTAGCCGTCCGGCGCCCAGCCGAGGAAGAGGCCGCGGTAGTTCGCCGGAGCACCGCCGGCGAACCCCTCACCGTACGCGACCGACTGCGGGCCCATGAACAGCAGCGCGTGGGTCGGCGCGTCCAGGCCCGGCACCGCGAAGGCCTCCGCGAACGTCACCTCGCCGAGCTTGCCCAGGTCGTGGCCGAGCCACGACATCTCGGGGGTGATGCCCTCCTCCATGATCGTGATCGCGTAGAACTCCAGTTGCTCGCCCTCGAAGATCGCGCGAACGGTCACGCCCTCGCCCTCGTGCACCACGAGGCGGAGGTCCTCGTCGTAGCCCTCCGGGCACTGAGCGAACTGCTCGCACAGGTCGTAGACGCTCTTCACCTCGCCGACGTTGTTCGCGAAGTACGCCTCCGTGCTGTCGAGGTCGACCTGGGCGAGCGCGTCGAACAGCTCGGCGTGCGGTTCGAGCCAGGCGCCGACCCACGTCGCCACCTGTTGCTGCGCCTGGATCGCACCGACCACCAGCCCGAAGAGGAAGAGCGCGAACGCGGGCACCGCGATGAGCGGATGCTTCTTCGCAGCGTCGATCCACCGCGTGACGGCCGAGGTCTTCTCGGTCGTCTCCGCGTCCGGGGCGTTCGGCGCCATGGCCGGAGGCTACTCCCCCGAGCACGCCGGCGACCTCCGGGAACACACCGATCGCCCGAATGCGGCCCGGCGACCCGCGATACTGGAGCAATGGCCGAAGCAGACGAGGTCGACCGCATCGTCGACGACTGGGAGCGCGAGCGCCCCGACCTCGACTTCGCGCCGCTGCAGGTGCTGAGCCGCGTCGCGCGCCTCGCGAAGCACCTCGACCGCGCGCGCCGCACCGCGTTCGCGCGCTCCGAGCTGGAGTCGTGGGAGTTCGACGTGCTCTCGGCGCTGCGCCGCGCCGGCGAGCCGTACCGCCTCTCCCCCAAGGCGCTGCTGCAGCAGACGCTCGTCTCCAGCGGCACCATGACGAACCGCATCGACCGCCTCGTCGAACGCGGGCTCGTGTCGCGCCAGACCGACCCGAACGACGGCCGCGGCATCCTCGTCGTCATGTCGACCGCGGGCCTCAACCGCGTCGACGCGGCCATCACGCGCCTCGTCGACGCCGAGGCCGAACTGCTCGGTTCGCTGCCCGCCGCCGAACGCAACCGGCTCGCGAACCTGCTGCGGAAGCTCAGTCTCGGGTTCGACGAGCAGGGTGCGTAGGCCCGGCGCACCCGCTCTCCGCGGGTCGTCCGCACGGTCCGCACGCCGCGCCATCCCAGCCTGAGGGCCATTCCTTGGGTTGAGGGCTGAAGCTTTCGCCCTCAGCCCAAGAAGTGTCCCTCAGCCGGAGGTGCACCCTCGGCCCTGGCGCGGGGAATGGCCCTCAGTCGGCGGCGGGAGCGGCGGTCGCAGGCCCGGGCGAGCGAGGGCGCGCCGGCTACGCCTCGAGGCGCTCCGAGACCTCGAGCCAGCGGGTCTCCAGGTCGGCGACGGATGCCTCGAGCTCGCCGAGCTCCACGGTGAGCACGCCGAGCCCGGTGAAGTCCGTCTGGTCGTGCGCCGCGAGGCGCTCGTGCGCCTGGGCGATCTCGACCCGCAGCTTCTCGAGCCGGCGGTCGATCGATGCGAGCTCCTTCTCGGCCGTGCGGCGCTCGGCGCCGGACAGCGCCGACGCGGACGGCGCGACGGGCGCCTGCGTGGTCGTGGCCGCGGCGACGGCGGACGCGCCGGCACCCGCATCCGTCGACCGCCGCCGGAGGTCGAGGTACTGCTCGACGCCGCCGGGCAGGTGGCGCAGGTGGCCGTCCATGACGGCGTACTGCTGGTCGGTGACGCGCTCGACCAGGTAGCGGTCGTGGCTCACGACGAGCAGCGTGCCCGGCCAGGAGTCGAGGAGGTCCTCGATGGCGGCGAGCATGTCGGTGTCGAGGTCGTTGGTCGGCTCGTCGAGGATGAGCACGTTCGGCTCCTCGAGCAGGATGAGCAGCAGCTGCAGTCGGCGCTTCTGGCCGCCCGAGAGGTCCTTCACCGGGGTCGAGAGCTGCGCGCTCGTGAAGCCGAGGCGCTCGAGCAGCTGGCCCGGCGTGAGCTCGGTGCCGCCGGCGACGTAACTCGACTTCTGGCGGCCGATGATCGCGCTGACCCGCTCGTCGCCGAGGCCCTCCAGCTCGTCGAGCTGCTGCGTGAGGCTCGCGATGCGCACCGTCTTGCCGCGCTTCACGCGACCGCTGGTCGGCGCGACCGCGCCCGTCACGAGACCCAGCAGCGTGGACTTGCCCGCGCCGTTCACGCCCAGGATGCCGGTGCGCTCGCCCGGGGCGATGCGCCATTCGATGTCGCGCAGGATCTGCCGCGGCTCGCCCGTCGTGGCATCCGTCACCTCGACCCCCGCGTCGAGCAGGTCGACGACGTCCTTGCCGAGGCGCGCGACCGCGAGGCCCGACAGCTCGACGCTGTCGCGCACCGGCGGCTCGCCCTCGATGAGCTGGTTCGCCGCCTCGATGCGGAACTTCGGCTTGCTCGTGCGGGCCGGGGCGCCGCGGCGGAGCCAGGCGAGCTCCTTGCGCGCAAGGTTGCGGCGCTTCGCCTCGGTCGCCGCGGCCATCGTGTCGCGCTCGACGCGCTGCAGGATGTAGGCCGCGTAGCCGCCCTCGAACGGCTCGAGGATACGGTCGTGCACCTCCCACGTCGCCGTGCACACCTCGTCGAGGAACCAGCGGTCGTGCGTCACGACCACGAACGCGCCCTGGCCGGCGGGCCAGCGGGTCTTGATGTGGGCGGCGAGCCAGGCGATGCCCTCGACGTCGAGGTGGTTCGTCGGCTCGTCGAGGAAGAGCACGTCCCAGTCGCCGACGAGCAGCGCCGCGAGCGCCACGCGCCGCCGCTGCCCGCCGCTCAGGTCGCCGACGCGCGCCTGCCACGGCACATCCGCCAGCAGCCCGCCGATCACGTCGCGCGTGCGCGCGTCGCCCGCCCACTCGTGCTCGTCGATGCCGCCGACGACGACGTGCGCGACCGTGTGCTCGAGGTCGATCGTGTCGGCCTGGTCGAGCATGCCGACGCGGATGCCCCTACGCCGCGTCACCCGCCCGGCATCCGGCTCCAGCCTGCCTGCCAGCAACCGCAGCAGCGTCGACTTGCCGTCGCCGTTGCGGCCGACGATGCCGACCCGGTCGCCCTCGTCGAGCCCGACCGTCACCTCGTCGAAGACGACGCGGGTGGGGTACTCGAGGTGCAGCCGTTCGCCGCCGAGGAGGTGTGCCATGACCGTCCGAGCCTACCCGCGCGCGGAGCGCGCGTCAGGCCGGGAGGACGCGGGCGCCGTGCACGGGCCCGTGGGCACGGATCGCCGTGAGGCGCGACGCCGAGAGGGCGACCTGCAGCTCGAGGGCCGCGTCGGTGTCGGCCGCGAGGAACGCGACCGTGGGGCCCGAGCCGGAGACGAGGCCCGCGAGGGCGCCGTGGTCGGAGCCGAGCTGCAGGATGCCGCCGAGGCCCGGCGCCAGCTCGAGGGTCGCGGCCTGCAGGTCGTTGTGCAGCACCGCGGCGAGGCGCTCGGGGTCTCCGGCGCGCAGCGCCTGCAGCACCGGCGCGTCGACCGCGGGGCGACGCTCGCCGGGTGCGGCCGCGACGCCGCGCAGGCGATCGAGCTCGGCATAGACGGCGGGCGTGGAGATGCCGAACTCGGCGATCGCGAGCACCCAGTGGAACGAGCCGGTGGCCAGCGCGGGGCTCAGCCGGTCGCCGCGCCCGGTGCCGATCGCGGTGCCGCCGGTGAGCGCGAACGGCACGTCGGCGCCGAGCCGCGCGGCGAGCGCGTGCAGCTCGTCCTTGCCGAGGCCGACCTCCCAGAGCGCGTCGCACGCGACGAGTGCGGCCGCGGCGTCCGCCGACCCGCCGCCCATCCCGCCGGCGATGGGCACGTGCTTCTCGATGGCCAGGTGCACGCCGCTGTCGATGCCGACGTGCGTCGCGAGCATCCGCGCCGCACGCAGCGCCAGGTTCGAGTCGTCGACCGGCAGCGCGGAGGTGTCGATCGACCCGCTGAACGCGACCGAGAAGTCCTCCGCCGGGTACGCCCGCAGGTCCTCGTACAGCGACACCGCCTGGTAGGCCGTGGCGACGTCGTGGTACCCGTCGGGCTGCAGTCCGCCGACCCGCATGAAGAGGTTGATCTTGCCGGGAGCCCGCACGTGCACGACCGGTGTGGCTTCGGCGAGGGTCATTGCTCCAACCTATCCCGCGGCTCGGGCGAGCCATGCGCGCAGCCGGTCCTTCACCTCGGCGAACCGCTCGCCGTCGGCCATGCGGCTCCGGGTGAGGGTGACCGAGGTGCGCTCGCCGCCGGGCGTGGCCTGCGCGGCGAGCCGTTCGCCGTCGTCGAGGTTCCATCGCGCGTTCGGGTACTTCGCGGTGCGGTTCTGCGCGTCGGGCGTCCGCCCGAGCTCGGCGGCGACGACCGCGATCACGGCGTCGAGCGCCGCATCCGTGCCGAACGGCAGGGTCTTCGACACGGATGCCTCGAAGCTGCCGTCCTGCCGCTGCCCCGGTCGACGGATGCCGCGCGCCTGCTGATACCCGACGACGATGCCCTGCGTCCACCACGGGTCCACACCGTGCTCGGCGACCAGCCACTTCACGGTCGCGGGGTGCGTCCACGACGCCGCGCCGGCCGCGTCGAGCACCGCGAACCAACCCTCCCAGTCGCGCCCGGTCGCGGCCTCGAGCGCCTCGGCGCCCATCGCCTGCTGCATGCCCCCCACGGGCGTCTCCGCCATGGGGCTCACGCTACCGCGCGGCGCGGGCGACGGCGAGGAACTGCTCGATGCCGAGCTCCTCGCCACGAGCCTGCGGGTCGACGCCCGCGGCCTCGAGCACGGCGGATGCCTCGGAGCTGGTGCCGCCCAGCACGCCCGCGAGCGCCTGTCGGAGCATCTTGCGACGCTGCTGGAAGGCGGCGTCGATGATCGCGAACGTGGCCTTCCGCTCGGCCTCGGTGCCGGGCTCGTCGTCGGCGCGTGCGAACCCGACGAGCACCGAGTCGACGTTCGGCACGGGCCAGAACACGGTGCGCGACACCTGCCCGGCGACGCGCCAGTCGCCGTACCAGGCGGCCTTGGCGCTCGGCGCGCCGTAGACCTTCGACCCGGGGCGGGCGGCGAGCCGGTGGCCCACCTCGGCCTGCACCATGACGATGCCGCTCGCGAGCGACCCGAAGTGCTCGAGCAGGTGCAGGAGCACCGGCACGGAGACGTTGTACGGCAGGTTCGCGACCAGGCGCACGGGCGCGGCGGGCAGCTCGGTGACGCGCAGTGCATCGGCGTGCACGACGTCGATGCGGGTGCCCGGCTGCATGACGGCGACCGTGTGCGGCAGCTGCTCGGCGAGGCGCCCGTCGATCTCGACGGCCACGACGTGCGCGCCGGCCTCGAGCAGCCCGAGCGTGAGCGACCCGAGCCCGGGGCCGACCTCGAGCACCACGTCGCCGGGGGCGACCTCGGCGAGCTGCACGATGCGCCGCACGGTGTTGGCGTCGTGCACGAAGTTCTGGCCGAGCTTCTTCGTCGGGCTCACGCCGAGGTGCGCGGCGAGGTCGCGGATCTCGGCCGGGCCGAGCAGGCGCGGTTCGGGCGCGGGCGCGCCGGAGGCATCCGTCGCCTCGTGCCGGTGCGCGTTCATCGCCGTCCCCCCACGACCATGATGCTCACGCATCCCCGGGCGGCGCCACCGGTGCCGCGCCGCCGGCGCGCGAAACCGATGCCGCGCCGTCGGCACCGGAAGCCGGCTCCGCGCCGTCGGCACCCGAAACGTACCCCGCGCCATCGGCGCCCGACACCGGCGCCGCGTCCCACCGGCCGTACGCGCGCTCGGTGTTCGCCGCGATCGTCGCCGACAGCTCGTCGACGTCGGCGCCGAGCACCTCGGCCATGAACCGCACGGTGTGCGGCACGAGGTACGGCGCGTTCGGGCGCCCGCGGTTCGGGGCGGGCGTGAGGTACGGGGCATCCGTCTCGACCATGACGAGCTCGCGCGGCGCGGCGCGCAGCCCCTCGCGCAGGTTCTCGGCGTTCTTGAACGTCACGTTGCCCGCGAACGACAGGTACCAGCCGTGCTCGGCACAGACCGCGGCGAGCGCCGCGTCGCCCGAGAAGCAGTGGAACACGGTGCGCTCGGGCGCGCCGACCCGCAGCAGGGTCGCGACCACGTCGTCGTGCGCATCGCGGTCGTGGATCTGCAGGGCGAGGCCGTGGCGCTTCGCGATGTCGATGTGGGCCTCGAACGACGCGAACTGGGCGTCGCGCCCGTCGTCGCCGGTGCGGAACCAGTCGAGGCCGGTCTCCCCCACGGCGACGACGCGCGGCCGGGCGGCCAGCCCGTCGATCGCGGCGAGTGCGTCATCGAGGGCATCGGCGGCCGCGAGTTCGGGCGCGTCGTTCGGGTGGATCGCCACGGCCGCGAGCACCCGCGCATCACGCGAAGCGAGCTCCGCCGACCACTTCGACGTCGCCACGTCGGTACCGACCTGCACGACGCCCGCGATGCCGACCGCGCCCGCCCGATCGAGGTGCTCGGCGGGCGTGATCGGCATCGCCCCGTCGGCCACCTCGAGGTGGGTGTGGTTGTCGTAGACGGGAACCGCGAGCGGCTCGGGCGCCGCCGGGTAGGCCGGCGACCCGCCGTCGCGGGCAGCCCGGGAGCGGAGGTGGCCCGAGGTCACGCCGCGCTCTCGATGCGCGGGAACAGCGGCTCGAGCGGGCGCACCGAAGCGGCACCCTCCCAGTCGGCGGCGCGGTCGATGCGCTGCGCCGAGATCTCGCCCGACCCGCCGAGCGCCGACCACAGCTTCGCGGTCGCGACCGGCAGCACCGGCGTCAGCAGCACGGCGAGCGTGCCGAGCCCGCGGTACGCGGTGTGCAGCACCGTGCCGAGTCGCTCGCGCTCGTCGGGGTCCTTCGCCAGCGCCCACGGCTCCTGCTCGGTGATGTACCCGTTCAGCACGTCGACGAGCTCCCAGACGCTGGCCAGCGCGTCGTGCGGCGCGAAGCGGTCGATGGCCGTCTGGGCGGCATCCGTCACCCGCCGTGCCGTGTCGAGCACGTGCGCGTCCGCCTCGGTGAGCTCCCCCGCCGCCGGCACGGCGCCGTCGAAGTACCGCGTGATCATCGCGACCACGCGCGAGCCGAGATTGCCGAAGCCGTTCGCGAGCTCGGCCTGGTAGCGCGCCGCGAGGTCCTCCCACGAGAACGATCCGTCCTGGCCGAACGCGATCGCCCGCATGAAGTAGTAGCGGAACGCGTCGGAGCCGAAGGTCGACGTGATCTCCTCGGGCGCGATGCCCGTGAGCTTCGACTTCGACATCTTCTCGCCGCCGACGAGCAGCCAGCCGTGTCCGAAGACGCCCTTGGGCACGTCGAGCCCGGCGGCCATGAGCATGGCCGGCCAGATGACGGCGTGGAAGCGCAGGATGTCCTTGCCCACGATGTGGTGCGCCGGCCAGCGGCGGGCGAGCTGCTCGTCGTCCTCGCCGTACCCGACCGCGGTGATGTAGTTCAGCAGCGCGTCGAACCACACGTAGACCACGTGCGACTCGTCCCACGGCACCTTCACGCCCCAGTCGAACGTCGAGCGCGAGATCGACAGGTCGCTGAGCCCCTGCTTCACGAACGAGACCACCTCGTTGCGCGCCGACTCGGGCTGCACGAAGTCGGGCTGCTCCTCGTAGAGCGCGAGCAGCTGCTCGGCGAACGCCGACATGCGGAAGAAGTAGTTCTTCTCGTTCAGCAGTTCGACGGGCTTGGAGTGGATGGCGCACACCTGCTGGCCCGCGTACTCGCCCGTGCCGGCGATGAGGTCGGACGGCTGCTTGTACTCCTCGCAGCCGACGCAGTAGTAGCCCTCGTACTCGCCCGTGTAGATGTGGCCCTCGTCGTAGAGCTTCTGGATGAACTTCCGCACGCCCTCCTCGTGGCGCGCGTCGGTCGTGCGGATGAAGTCGTCGTTGGCGACGTCGATCGTGCCGAGCAGCGGGAACCACGACTCGGTGACGAGCTTGTCGGCCCACTCCTGCGGCGTCACGCCGTTGGCGGTCGCGGTGCGCAGGATCTTCTGGCCGTGCTCGTCGGTGCCGGTCAGCATCCAGGTGTCGTCGCCCCGCTGCCGGTGCCAGCGCGCCAGCACGTCCGCCGCGACCTCCGTGTACGCGTGCCCGATGTGGGGCACGTCGTTGACGTAGAAGATGGGCGTGGTGATGTAGAACGAGGAGCCGTCGGCCATGCCCTCGATTCTATTGGGGGCGGCGGATGCCCCGAGCCCGTGTTACCTCGCCGCGGAGCGCCCTCCCCCGCCGCCTGCGGCGGCCGCGCGACGGGCGTGCGCCGTGGGGCTCGCGACCACCGGCGGCAGGTGCTCCTGCACCTCCAGGTGCTCGTGCACCGTGGGCACGTCGAGCGTCGACTCCTGCTCCTTGAGGGCCGGACCGCGCACCTTCTGCCCGGGGTAGTCCACCAGCTGCATGCCGATCACGATCTTGCCCGGCGCCTCGCGCTTCTCCATCGCGCGGTAGGCGTCCTGCACGCGCTCGAGCGGGAAGATGTCGGCGACGGGCAGCCGGATCTGCCGGTCCTCCACGAGCCGCGCGACCCGCTCGAGCGTGATCATGTCGCCCGCGGAGGCCCTCGCCACGCCGCGCTCGTCTACCGCGTCCCAGTCGGTCAGGGTCGTGATGCGCTGTGGCGGCACGCCGAGCGCCTCGGCGACCGCGACGTCGCCGGCGCCGAGGAAGTCGATGAACGCGTCGACCCCCTGGGGCGCCTCCTCGCGGAGTCGGGCGGCGAGGTCGTCGCCGTAGGCGAGCGGATGCACCCCGAGCTGCCGCAGGAAGTCGAACCGCTCGGGCACCGACGTGCCGAACACGGTCGCGCCCCGCTGCACGGCGATCTGCGCCGCGATGCAGCCGAGCCCACCGGCGGCCGCGGTGATGACGACCGTGTCGCCCTCGCCGACGCCCGTCTGCCGCAGCGCGCCCCACGCGGTGGTGCCCGCCACGTACAGCGAGCCCGCGACCTCCCAGGTCACGTGCGGGGGCTTCTTCATCAGCTGCGAGTCGGGCACCGCGACGAACGTCGCCTGCGCGCCCTCGGCCCACCCCATCACGGCGTCGTTCGGGTGGAACCGGGTCACCCCCGGACCGACCGCGGCGACGATGCCGGCCAGGTCGCGCCCCTCGCCGGCCGGGAACGTCGACGGCGAGCGATCGGGGTGCTCCCCGCGCCGCCGGGCGCTCTCGACGGGGTTGACCCCGGATGCGACCACCTCGACGAGCACCTCGCCGGGGCCCGGCCGCGGCGCGTCGACCTCGACGACCTCGAGCACTTCCGGGCCGCCGAACCTGTTGAACTGAACTGCCTGTGCCATCACGCACCTCCAACTTCCGTTATCGGTGCCTCCACGTCCCATTGTCCCCCCTTCGGGGGTGGATGGGCTGGGAATCGGCGGGGATTCCGAGCGAGGCTCATTCGTCGGGCGGGCGCAGGCCGGCGCGCGCAGGCCGGCGCACGAGGCGCGGCCCACGCGCGCCGGCGCGGATCAGCGCCCGTCGCGCGCGGCGAGCGCCGCCTCGTACAGCTCCCGCTTGCCGAGGCCGGTGTCGGCGGCGACCTCCGCGGCGGCGTGCTTCAGCCGGGCGCCGCCGGCGACGAGGGCCTGCACGCGCGTCAGCGCCTCGGCGGCATCCGCCTGCTTCGGCTCGGCCCCGGCGACCACGATGCAGATCTCGCCGCGCACGCCGTGCTCGGCCCAGGCCGCCAGTTCGCGCAGCCCGCCGCGGCGCACCTCCTCGTGCAGCTTCGTGAGCTCGCGGGCCACGGCCGCACGGCGCTCGTCGCCGAACGCCTCGGCCAGGTCGGCGAGGCTCGCGGCGATGCGGCTCGGCGCCTCGAAGAAGACGAGCGTGCGCGGGTCGTCGGCGAGGTCGGCGAGTCGCCGCATGCGCTCCCCGTGCTTGCGCGGCAGGAACCCCTCGAACGCGAACCGGTCGGTCGGCAGGCCGGAGATCGACAGGGCGGTCACGACCGCGCTCGGGCCGGGGATGCAGGTGACCCGCACGTCGGCCTCGACCGCGGCCTCGACCAGCGGGAACCCGGGGTCGGAGACCGTGGGCATGCCCGCGTCGGTCAGCACGAGCACGTCGGCGTCGCGCGCGTGCGCGACGAGCTCCGCCGCGCGTGCGCGCTCGTTGTGCTCGTGCAGCGGAATGAGGCGGGGACGGTTCGCGATGCCGAGCGCGGCGAGCAGTCGCTGGGTCACCCGGGTGTCCTCGGATGCCACGACGGTCGCCTCGGCGAGCGCATCGCGCAGCCGGGCCGACGCGTCGCCGAGGTTGCCGATGGGCGTCGCCGCGAGGATGATCACCACCCCAGTGTGCCCGACCGATGCGGGCGGCGCCCGTGGCCTAGCATGATGCGGGATGGCTGTGCAGGACGCCCACGGCCCCGAGTCGGGCGCGGTCCCGGCGCGCCGCGACGACGGCGGGGCGCCCGCGACGGACGGCGCCTCGGCCCCGACCACGGCTGCCGGGCGCACGTCGCCGGAGCGGCATCCGCCCGTGCCCGGCCTCTCGCTGCCCGAGTCGGCGTACCTCGCCGGACGGCCCGCGGCCCGGACGGCGCCCCCGTCGCACCCCTCCGAACCCGCCGAACCCGCCGACGACACCCCGGGCGGCAGCACGCTCGACGCCTGGTGGGCGCGCGTGCTCTCGACCCCGCGCCGGCAACGCCTCTGGTACTGGGGCGGACCGATCCTCGTGACGCTCATCGCCGCCGTGCTGCGGTTCTGGAACCTCGGGCATCCGCAGCAGATCGTGTTCGACGAGACCTACTACGTCAAGGACGCGTGGACGCTGTGGCACCTCGGCTACGAGGCGCGCTGGCCCGAGGGCGCCGACGAGGGCTTCGCCGCGGGCGACACCGACACGTACCTCGACGAGGGCTCGTACGTCGTGCACCCGCCGCTCGGCAAGTGGCTGATCGGGCTCGGCATGGCCGCGTTTGGCGCCGACGCCGCCTTCTGGTGGCGCGCCTCGACCGCGCTGGCGGGCACGCTCGCCGTGTTCTTCGTCACGATCGTCGCGCGACGCCTCACCGGTACCACGGCGATCGCCGTGCTGACCGGCCTGTTCCTCGCCATCGACGGCAACGCGATCGTGATGTCGCGCGTCGCGCTGCTCGACGGCTGGCTCATGCTGTTCGCGCTGCTCGGGTTCTGGTTCGTGCTGCTCGACCGCGACCGCACCTGGCGGAGGCTCTCGCGCTCGGTCGTGTCGGCCCGCGCGGGCAGTCGCGAGTCCGCGGTGGGCCCCGCCCTGTGGAACCGCCCATGGGTGCTCGCCGCGGGCGCCGCGTTCGGCGCCGCCTGCGCGGTGAAGTGGTCGGGCGTCTGGTTCCTCGCCGCGTTCGGCCTGTACCTCGTGCTCGTCGACGCGCTGGCCCGTCGCCGCCTCGGCGTCTCGTTCTGGCTGAGCGGCGGCATCCTGAAGCAGGGGCCGATCACGTTCCTGCTGTACGTGCCCGTCGCGCTCGCCGTGTACCTCGCGAGCTGGACCGGCTGGCTCGCGACCGACGGCGGCTACTACCGGCAGTGGGCCGCCGACCCCGACAACGCGATCGGCGCGCAGCTCGACTGGGTGCCGTCGGCGATCCAGTCGCTCTGGCACTACCACGAGTCGGCGTACGGGTACCACGTGGGCCTGCACTCGGAGCATCCGTGGCAGTCGAGCCCGCTCACGTGGCTGCTGATGATCCGGCCCGTCGCGATGTACCTGTCGACCGACCCGGCGTCGTGCGCGGCCGACGCGTGCCGCGAGGTCATCACCGGGCTCGGCAACCCCCTGCTGTGGTGGGGTGCCGCGCTCGCGGTCGGGTACCTGCTCTACCGGCTCGTGCGGTACCGGGAGTGGCAGGTCGGCGCGATCCTGCTCGGCGTGGCGGCCGGGTACCTGCCGTGGCTGATGTACCTCGACCGCACGGTGTTCCAGTTCTACTCGATCGCGTTCCAGCCGTTCACGTTCCTCGCGCTGGGGTACGCGGCGCACGTGATCCTCGGCCGGCGCGACGACCCGTGGTGGAAGCGCGACCGCGGCATCGGCGTGATCGCGGTCTTCACGGTGTTCGCGGTGCTCGTCTCGGCGTTCTACTACCCGCTCTGGACCGGCATCCCGATGGACGAGACGTTCTGGCGCCTGCACGTCTGGCTCCCGGGCTGGAGCTGACCTCCGCGTCTCGGCGTGCGCCGCGGGGGTGCCGCTGTTCAGGAACGACGAACGGCCGGCGGAGGAATGCTGCGCGCCCGGCGCCGGAAACCGCCGGTTCCGGCCACCCGGGCCGGAAATCCGGCCAATCCGTGCGGGGGCCCCGCCACGGGTCCTGAAAAGCGACACCACCCTCGCGCGACCGCAGCATGATGGGGGGATGCAGCCGAGCGACACCGCCCTCATCGTGATCGACGTCCAGCAGGGGTTCGACGACCCGCGCTGGGGGCCGCGGAACGCCCCCGGCGCCGAGGCGAACATCGAGCGACTGCTGGCGGCATGGGCGGATGCCTCGCAGCCGGTCGTCCTCGTGCGCCACGACTCCCGGGAGCACGGCTCGCCGCTGCGCCCGGGGCAGCCCGGCAACGACCTGCGGCCGTTCGTGGCGGGCGCGGCGCACGAGCTGCTCGTCACGAAGCACGTGAACTCGGCGTTCCACGGCGACCCCGACCTCGAGGGATGGCTCACCGCCCGTGGCATCCGGCGCATCGTGCTCTGCGGCGTGCAGACGAACATGTGCGTCGAGACGACCGCACGCGTCGGCGGCAACCTCGGCTTCGACGTGACCGTCGCGCTCGACGCCACCCACACCTTCGACCTGGAGGGGCCGGGCGGCCTGCGCCTCACCGCCGACGAGCTCGCCACCGCGACCGCCGTGAACCTCGCCGGCGGCGGCTTCGCCCGCATCGCCGCCACCGCCGACCTCACCTGAGGCCCACCCGAGCGGGCACCACCGCCTGTACGCGGATGCGGAGATCTACGGCGACACGCCGCGACAGGCTCCGGCGCCACCGGCGAGTCGCGCGGCATCTCCGCATCCGCGCACACGGCCGGGCAACGCGGTCGCCACGGGCCCGAGCACGCGCCCGCGTTTCGCTCGATTACGCAGGCGTCCGGACAACGCCATCCGCGCCACTACGGTGGAGCGCATGGCAGACCGCGAATACGGCTTCAAGACGCGTGCGATCCACGCGGGCAACATCCCCGATGCGGTGCACGGCAGCCGGGCGCTGCCGATCCACCAGTCGACCGCCTTCGTCTTCGACGACACGGCGGATGCGGCCGCGCGCTTCGCGCTGCAGAAGTACGGCAACATCTACTCCCGCCTCGCGAACCCGACCGTGGCGAGCTTCGAGGAGCGCGTCGCGAGCCTCGAGGGCGGCCTCGGCGCGGTCGCCACGGCGAGCGGCCTGAGCGCGCAGTACATCACCTTCGCGAGCCTCGCCGGTGCGGGCGACCACATCGTGGCATCCGCGAACCTCTACGGCGGGTCGATCACGCAGCTCGACGTGACGCTGCGCCGCTTCGGCATCGAGACCACGTTCGTGCAGTCGTCCGACCCGGCCGACTACGCCGCCGCGATCACCGAGCACACGAAGGCGCTGTTCGTCGAGACCATCGCGAACCCGTCGGGCGAGATCGCCGACCTCGAGGGCCTCGCCGACGTCGCGCGCGCCCATGGCGTTCCGTTCATCGTCGACTCGACCATCGCCACCCCCTACCTCAACCGCCCGATCGAGTGGGGCGCCGACATCGTCACCCACTCGGCCACGAAGTTCATCGGCGGCCACGGCACGACCCTCGGCGGCGTGGTCGTCGAGTCGGGCCGGTTCGACTGGCACTCCGACAAGTTCCCGCTGTTCAACCAGCCGGTGCCGAGCTACGGCGGCCTGCAGTGGAACGGCAACTTCGGCGAGTACGCGTTCCTCACGCGCCTGCGCGCCGAGCAGCTGCGCGACATCGGCCCGGCGCTCAGCCCGCACAGCGCGTGGCTGCTGGCGCAGGGCGTCGAGACGCTGCCGTACCGCATCCAGGCGCACGTCGACAACGCGCGCGCCGTGGCCGAGTGGCTCGAGCAGGACGACCGCGTCGCCCAGGTCTGGTGGGCGGGCCTGCCGAACCACCCGCACCACGACCGGGCGCAGAAGTACCTGCCGAAGGGCCCGGGCTCGGTGTTCAGCTTCGAGGTGAAGGGCGGCCGCGCCGTCGGCCAGAAGCTCATCGAGTCGGTGAACCTCGCCAGCCACCTCGCCAACATCGGCGACGCGAAGACGCTCATCATCCACCCCGCGTCGACCACGCACGCGCAGCTGACCGAGCAGCAGCTCGTCGACGCCGGCGTGCTCCCCGGCGTGGTGCGCATTAGCGTGGGCATCGAAGACGTCGAGGACATCATCGACGATCTCGACCAGGCCCTCGCGGCCGCGACCGGAGGCGAATGATGAGCACGGCGACGGATGCCACGAGCACGACGACCACGACCGACGACGTCGAGACGGTGCGCCTGGTCAACGGCCTGAGCTGCGAGATGCCGGCGAACTCGCCACTGGCGAAGCTGCTGCGCTCGCAGCGCACCTGGGAGGGGCCCGACGCGAAGGAACGCCTCGGCATCCTGCGGAAGGCGAAGTCCATCGCGATCGTGGGCGCCTCGTCGAACCCGGCCCGCTCGAGCTACTTCGTCTCGACGTACCTGCTGCAGTCGACCGACTACCGCGTCTACTTCGTGAACCCGAACGCGACCGAGATCCTCGGCCAGCCGGTCTACCCCGACCTGGCGTCGCTGCCGGAGGTGCCCGACATCGTCGACGTGTTCCGTCGCGGCAGCGACATCCCGAGCGTGGTCGACGACGTCCTGGCGTCCGGCGCGAAGACGATCTGGGTGCAGCTCGGCATCTGGAACGAGGAGGCCGCGTACTACGGCGAGGAGCAGGGCCTGACGGTGGTCATGGACCGCTGCATCAAGGTCGAGCACGCCCGCTTCCACGGCGGCCTGCACCTGCTCGGGTTCGACACCGGCCAGATCACGAGCCGCAAGACCCTGCGCTGACCCTGCGCTGACCCGAGCGGGTTCGCCCGGGCGGATGCCCCGGGGCATCCGCCCGCCCGTCAGGTGCGCGCGATGAGCAGGTAGGCCAGGTAGACGAGGTAGGCGGCGACGAACGCCGCACCCTCCAGGCGGCGGATGCGGCTGCCGCTGACGAACACGGGGATGCACGCGACCGCGGTCGCCACCATCACCGGCAGGTCGACCCGGATGATGTCCGGGTCGATGCCGATCGGCGCCGGTGAGACCACCACGGTGAGGCCCAGCACCAGCGCCAGGTTGTAGATGCTGCTGCCGAGCAGGTTGCCGATCGCGAGGTCGCGCGCGCCGCGGATGAGCGCGATGATCGCGGTCGCGAGCTCGGGCGCCGACGTGCCGAGCGCGACGATCGTGAGGCCGATGACCGCCTCCGAGACGCCGAGGGCGGTCGCGATGTCGACGGCGCCGGCGACGAGCCAGTCGGCGCCGACGAGGATCACGACGAGCCCGCCGACCACGTACGCGGCGTCGCGCACCGTCGCCCACCGGGACGGGCGCGGCGGGTGCACGTAGATGATGCTCCCGGTCTCGGTGCGGGTGTACGCGGCCTGCTCGCGGGCGCGCCGGGCGGATGCCGCCTGGCGGCGCGCCCCGCGCACGATCACGGCTGCGTAGGCGACGCCGGCGAGCAGCAGGACGCCGCCGTCGATGCGCCCGTAGGCCCCGTCGAGCGCGAGCAGGAGGGCCAGCACGCTCACGGCCACCATCGTGGGCAGGTCGACGCGGAGCGTGGCATCCGTCACCCGGACCGGCCGCACGAGGGCGACGAGTCCGAGGATCAGCAGGATGTTCAGGATGTTCGTGCCGGCGATATTGCCGACCACGAGCGCACCGCTGCCCTGCAGGGCGGCGTCGATGCCGATCGCGAGCTCGGGCACGCTCGTGCCGAACGCGACGACGGTGACGCCGACGACCATCGGCGAGACGCCGAGCCGCTCGGCGAGCCGCGAGCCTCCGCGCACGAGGAACTCCGCGCCGACGACCAGGGCGACGAGCCCGGCGAGGAAGGCGACGACCGGGGGCATGCGTCAGCCCGTGCGGTCGGTGTCGCGGCGCGCGGGCATGCGTCCAGCCTACGGCGCGCATGGCGCTCGCCGCCCGCGGCCTCCACCGTGCCCGCGCAGGCGAGTGATCGCCCGATCACTTGATGCCTCAGACGCGCGCGTTTTCGGGGGATATCCGTACGTTCGTACGTGAACCGTCATTCACAAAAGTCGTGACATCCGAGGTTCGGAATGTCATACTCGACCCCGCACCACGGTCCACATTCAAGGAGGAATCACATGGCCGCCACCCGTTCCGCACTGCGCCGCCCCGCCCTGTTGGGCATCGGGGCCGGTCTCGCCGTCACCGCCCTCGTCCTGTCCGGCTGCGCCGGGCGCGAGTCCTCCGGGGGCGACGCCCCGGACGCGGCGGCCTGCGACCCCGGCTTCACCGAGACCGAGGTCCGCATCGGCGTCAGCGTGCCGATGTCCGGGCCCGCCGCCGCCTACGGTCCGATCGGCACCGCCGTCCAGGCCTACTTCGACGACGTCAACGAGGCGGGCGGCCTCGAGTTCGCCGACGGCGTCACCCGCGACGTGGTCGTCACCGTGATGGACGACGGCTACGACCCCGCCAAGACCGCCGTCAACGTGCGCCAGCTCGTCGAGCAGGACGAGGTCTTCGCACTCGCCGGCGTGCTCGGCACGGGTGCCGCGATCGCGACCTCGGAGTACGTGACCGAGGAGGGCGTGCCCTACCTCTACGCGGGCACCGGCAGCGACGCGATCCTCGCGCTCAGCGCGGAGTCGCCCTACACGACGGGCTTCATGCCGCAGTACGACTTCGAGGTGCAGACGCTCTCCGACTACATCCTGGCGACCGACCCGGATGCCACGGTGGCGATCCTGTACCAGAACGACGAGTTCGGCGAGTCGATCCGGTCCAACTTCGAGGCGCGCTTCGCGGGCACCGGCGTGGAGATCGTCGCCGAGGAGTCGTACGAGGTGGCGTCGGGCACCGTCGACAGCCAGGTGACCAACCTCGCCGACTCGGGGGCCGACTGGTTCCTCGACTGGGCGGTCGGCACCTTCGCGACGCAGTCGCTGAAGAAGAAGGCCGAACTCGGCTGGGATGCGACCACGGTCATCAACGCGCCGGCCGCGGACGCGACGTTCTTCCTGCTCCCCGCGGGCGAGGGCGCCTCCGACGGCGTCGTGTCGATCGCCTACGCGAAGGACATCACCGACGCGTCGCTCGCCGGCGACCCCGGCTGGGACGCGTACGCCGCATTCGCCGAGGCGCACGCCGACGAGTACGACCCGCGCTCGGTGCCGGCCGCCGCGGGCTACTCCACGGCGCAGCTGCTCGAGCTGGCGCTCGCGAACATGGACGGCTGCACGCGCGACGCGCTGATCGAGTCGGCGTCCTCGTTCGACGGCGAGACGATCGACCTGCTGCCGAACGACGTCACGATCTCGACGTCGCCGGAGTACCCGTACGTGTTCTCCGAGCTGAAGGTGCAGATCTTCAACGGCGCGAACTGGGAGCTGCAGGACGAGGTCTTCACCAAGCAGTGACCATCCCGGTCGGGGGGGGGGGGGGGGCCCCCCCCCCCCGACCGCACCCGAGGAGCACCATGCGCATCATCCGACTCGACACTGGCCCCGACTCCCCCCTCGTCATCCGTCCGCTGCTCGAGGTGGACGACATCCACCTCTCCTTCGGCGGCGTCCGTGCGCTCGACGGCCCCGGCCTCACGGTCGCGCCCGGCGAGATCGTCGGGTTGATCGGCCCGAACGGCGCGGGCAAGACGAGCCTCTTCAACTGCATCAGCGGCCTGTACCGGCCCGACTCGGGCAGCATCCGCTTCGCCGGCGAGGAGCTCGTCGGCATGCCGCGCCACCGCATCGCGCGGCTCGGCGTCGGTCGCACGTTCCAGAACCTCGGACTGATCCCGCGACTGCCCGTGCTGCACAACGTGCTCGCCGGCACCTACCGCACCACGCGCGGCGGCTTCTGGGCCACCGCGCTGTCGCTCCCGCAGGTCGCGCGCGACGAGGAGCGGGCCACGCGCGACGCGATGCAGCTGCTGCACTCTCTCGACCTGCTCGACGTGGCCCTCGAACCCGTCGGCACCCTGCCGTTCGGCACCCAGAAGCGCGTCGAGCTCGCCCGCGCCCTGGTCGGCGAGCCGCGGCTGCTGCTCGTCGACGAGCCCGCGAACGGCCTCGTGCATTCCGAGGTGATGGAGCTCGCCGAAACGATCCGACGGCTCGCCGGCGAACGCGACATGGCGGTGCTCGTGGTCGAGCACCACATGGGCCTCGTGCGGTCGATCTGCGACCGGGTGGTCGTGCTCGACTTCGGGCGACTGCTCACCCAGGGCAGGCCGCGCGAGGTTGCCAACGACCCGCGCGTCATCGAGGCGTACCTGGGGACGGCCGCATGAGCCTCCTCGACGCCCGCGGACTCACCGCGGGGTACGGCCAGATCACGGTGCTGCACGACGTCTCCCTCCGCATCGAGCCCGGCGAGATCCTGGTCGTGCTCGGCTCCAACGGCGCGGGCAAGACCACGTTGCTGCGGGCGCTCTCGGGGCTCATCCCCGCTCGCGGCGAGCTGACCGTCGACGACGTGTCGGTCATCGGCACCGGCACGCACCGGCTCGCGGAGCTCGGCATGGCGCACGTCCCGCAGGGGCGCGGCACGTTCGGCGACCTCACGGTCGAGGAGAACCTGCTCGTCGGCGCGGCCACGCGTCCCCGGCGCGAGGCGCGCACCGACCTCGACCGCTGGTACGCGCGGTTCCCGCGCCTCGGCGAGCGCCGGCACCGCCACGCCGCGGGCCTGAGCGGCGGCGAGCAGCAGATGCTCGCGATCGCACGGGGCTTCATGTCGCGCCCGCGACTCGTGCTGCTCGACGAGCCGTCGCTCGGCCTCGCGCCCGCCATCACGACCGAGTTGTTCGGCACGCTCGCCGAGCTGCACCGCGAGTCGGGCGCCGCCATGCTCATCGTCGAGCAGAACGCCGAGCTCGCACTCCGCATCGGCGAGCGCGCCCTCCTCCTCGAGCACGGGCGCATCGTGCAGCGCGGCACCGCCGACGAGTTCCGATCCAGCGACGACATCCGTCGCGCGTACCTGGGGGTGTGACCCGTGGACCTCCTGCTCCAGCAACTCGTCGACGGCGTCGCGGCAGGCGCGATCTACGGCGCGCTCGCCCTCGCCCTCGTACTCGTCTACCGCGCCTCGCACACGATCAACTTCGCCCAGGGCGAGATGGCACTGCTCGGTGCGTACCTGTCGTGGCAGTTCACCGCGTTCGGACTGCCGCTGCTCGCCGCGCTCGCCGTGTCGGTCATCGCCTGCGCGGCGCTCGGCATGGGCATCGAGCGGGTGCTGATCCGCCCGCTCGCGAAGCGCAACCAGCACCTGCCGATGATCATCACGACGCTCGGCCTCATGATCGCCCTGAACGCGGTCATCGCCTGGGTCTGGGGGCACCAGACCCGCGAGGTGCCGCCCGTGCTCGGGCAGGGCGCCGTCGAGGTCGCCGGCGCGGCGCTCTCCCGGCAGGACCTCGTGATCATCGCGACCGTGCTCGGCGGCGCCGTCGCGCTGGCCGCGTTCTTCCGGTTCACCCGCACGGGCCTGTTCATGCGCGCCACGGTGGCCGACCCCGAGTCGGCCCGGCTGTCAGGCGTGCGCACCGGGCGCATGCTGTCGGTCGGCTGGGGCCTGGCCGGGGGCATCGGCGCGATCGCGGGCACGCTCATCGCCCCGGAGCTCTTCCTGCAGCCGGGCATGATGGCGCCGGTGCTCATCTACGCCTTCGCGGCCGCGACCCTCGGCGGGCTCGACTCGCCGCTCGGCGCGATCGTCGGCGGCATCATCGTCGGCCTCGCCGAGAACATCGCGGGCACCTACGTGCCGTGGATCGGCAGCGAGTTCAAGCAGGGCCTCGCCCTCGCGATCATCCTCGTCGTGCTGCTGCTGCGGCCGGCCGGGCTGTTCGGTTCCCGGAAGGTGGTACGCGTATGACGACGCAGCTCGACGAGCAGACCGAGCGGGCGGATGCCGCTGCGCCGGCCGCTCCCCCGCGCGCCCCGCGCACCACGCCGGTGGAGTGGCTGCGCACCCCGCGCCCGCCGCTGACCCTCTCGAGGCCCGTCGGCATCGCCCTCGGCGTCGCCGGGATCGTCGCGCTGGCGATCGTGCCCTTCGTCAACCCGAGCTGGGTGAACCTGCACGTGGCGCTCGTGCTCATCTTCGCGATCGTCGCGATGGGGCTGAACCTCCTGGTCGGCATGGGCGGCCAGGTCTCCCTGGGCCACGCCGCGTTCTTCGCGGTCGGGGCGTACACGACCGCGGTGGTGGGCGCCGCGGGCGTGCCGGCGGTCGCGACCTTGCCGCTCGCAGGCGCCGTCGCGTTCGCGATCGGCTGGCTCTTCGGCATCCCGGCGCTGCGCCTGCAGGGCCTCCAGCTCGGCCTCGTGACGCTCGCCCTCGCGCTCGTGACGCCGCCGGCGATCCGCCAGCTCGACGACATCACGCGCGGCAGCCGCGGCATCTCCATCGACGGCGACGCGCCCGTCGGGGTGCCGCTCGACCAGGACCAGTGGGTGTACCTGCTCGCGCTGGCGGTGTTCGTGCTGGCCTGGATCGTGACGGCACGGCTGGCCCGTGGGCGCATCGGCCGCTCGTTCGTGGCGATCCGCGACGCGGAACTGGTCGCCGAGACCCTCGGGGTGCCCGTGCAGCGCACCAAGGTGCGCCTGTTCGCCACGTCGGCCGCGTACGCGGGCGTCGGCGGCGGGCTGTACGCGATGCTGCTGGAGTTCATCGGCCCGGAGAACTTCGGCCTCACGCTGTCGATCTCGTTCGTGACCATGATCGTGGTGGGCGGCATCGCGACCGTTCCCGGCGCGGTGCTCGGCGCGGCGTTCGTGCAGGCGGTGCCGGCGATCGCGGGCGAGATCGACCCGGCGGCCGCGGGCTTCACGTACGGCGTCGTGCTGCTGCTGTTCGTCTTCTTCGTGCCGTTCGGCCTGATCGGGGTCATCCGCGGCGCGCTGCGGCCCATCGTCGACCGCGTGCCGTGGCTCCGGCCGCGACGGCTGCGGTGACGCGCTGTGTGACCCCGCGTGTCGGCGTCGCTCGTGCCGTGCGCGGGGGCGGCATAGCGTGACGGCATGACGCTCACCCTCGACGCCCCCCTCGTCAGCACGCAGTGGCTCGCCGATCGACTCGGCGCCGACGACCTGGTCGTCGTCGACGCCACCGTCGTGCACGCCTCGACGCCGCAGGGCCCCCGACCCCTCAGCGGGCTCGACGCCTACCTCGTCGACGGGCACGTGCCGGGCGCCGTGCACGGCGACCTGCTGGAGGTCTTCTCCGACCCGGCCGGTCGGCACGGCTTCCCGCGCCCCGACCTGGCGGCGCTGGCCGACGCGGCGCAGGAGCTGGGCATCCACGACGGAGCGACCGTCGTCGTCTACGACGCGGCGCTCGGCCAGTGGGCGGCACGGCTCTGGTGGGTGCTGCGCGCGGCCGGCGTCGAGCGCGTGGCCGTGCTCGACGGCGGGCTCACCGCCTGGCGCGCGGAGGAGCGGCCGTTGGCGACCGGGCACGAGGGAGCGCCCACCGAACGGCCGCTCACGCTCGTGGAGCGCCCCGGGGCGTGGGCCGACCGCGACGAGGTCGAGGCCGTCGTCGCGGGCGCGGTCGACGCGGCGCTCGTGTGCGCGCTGTCGCCCCGCGACTTCGCGGGCGACGGCGGGGCCGTCGGCCACATCCCGGGCAGCGCGAACCTGCCGTTCGGCAGCGTGGTCGACCGTGCGAGCCGCCGGTTCGCCGGGTCCGACGCGCTCGCGCAGCGGGCGGGGTCGGAAGGCCGCGTCATCGTCTACTGCCACGCCGGCGTGGCCGCGGCGGGGCTCGCCTTCGCACTCGTCGCGAACGGCGCCGACGACGTGGCCGTGTACGACGGCTCGCTCAACGAGTGGGCGTCCGCCCCCGGGGCGCCGCTCGCGCGCCTCGACCCGTCGCCGGTCGCCTAGCGGCGGCGCGCGGCGTCGACGGGGTCAGCAGCCGCAGGCGACGGGCGCGCCGAGCGGCCCGGCCGCGGCATCCGACACGCCGGTCAGCGGGTCGACGGCCCGGCTGCCCGAGCCCGACTCCCCCGCGATCGGGTAGCCTTCGCGCGTCCAGTACTCGAACCCGCCGAGCATCTCCTTGACGGGGTGCCCGAGGGACGCGAACGCGAGCGCGCCCTTCGCGCCGCCGTTGCAGCCGGGGCTCCAGCAGTAGACGACCACCGGGGTGCCGGGCGCGACGAGCTCGTGCGCCTCGGCGGCGATGCGGGCGTGCGGCAGGTGCAGGGCGCCCTCGACGTGCCCCTGAGCCCAGCCGGCCTCGCTGCGCACGTCGACCACCACGAAGCCGGGATCGCCCGTGGCCAGTGCCTCGGCCACGTCGGAGGCGTCGGTCTCGAAGGCGAGGCGCGCCCGGTGGTGGGCGACCGCCTCCTCGGGGGTGGCGGCGTGCGCGAACACGCCGGAAGCGGGGGCGACGGATGCGACGGGGGTCTCTGCGCTCATTCGGGCATCATCGCCCGGGACCCCCGCCCGCGTCGCGCGAAGATGCGTCGCCGACCGTCGATTTCCAGACAGGTTCTGGGCCACACTGGGGGCATGACGAGGCTGCGCATCACCGTCACGGGCATGGTCCAGGGGGTCGGCTACCGCTGGTGGACGCGCGCCGAGGCGGAGCGCCTGGGCCTCGCCGGGTGGGTGCGCAACCGCACCGACGGCCGGGTCGAGGCCGAGGCCGAGGGCGACCCGCAGGCCGTCGCGGCACTCGTCGACTGGATGCGCGGCGGGCCGCCGTCGGCGACCGTCACCGCGCTGGAGACGGCCGAGGTCGCACCGACCGGCGAGCCGGGGTTCCGCATCTCGATGTGAGGCGTCGCGCCCGGCACGACGGCACCGGTCAGCCCTCGAGCGCGAAGAACGCGCCGATGGCGGCGCCCAGCCCGACGAGGTCGTCGACGTGCACGAGCTCGCGCGCGGAGTGCATCGACAGCAGCGGCACCCCGACGTCGACGGTGCGCATGCCGAGCCGGGTCGCGGTCAGCGGTCCGATCGTCGACCCGCACGGGATCGTGTTGTTCGACACGAACGGCTGCGTGGAGACGCCTGCCGCGTCGCACGCGCGCGTCCACATGGCGGCGCCGACCGCGTCGCTGGCGTAGCGCTGGTTCGCGTTGAGCTTCAGCAGCGGGCCGCCGCCCGGCGCCGGGCGATGCGTGGGGTCGTGTCGCTCCGCGTAGTTCGGGTGCACGGCGTGCCCCGCGTCGGCCGAGAGGCACCACGACGCGGCGAGCGCGCGCCGGCGCGAGGCATCCGTCGCGCCGTTCGCCTCGCCGATGCGCACGAGCACGTCCTCGAGGAACGGCCCGCTGGCCCCCGAGCGCGAGTTCGACCCGAGCTCCTCGTGGTCGAAGGCGGCGAGCATGCTGATATGCCCGGCGTCGTCGGGAGCATCGAGCAGGGCCCGCAGGCCCGCGTGCACCGACGTGAGGTTGTCCATGCGCGGACTCGCGAGGAACGCGGCGCCCTCGCCGAACCGTGCGGGCGGCTGCGTGTCGACGGTCATGATGTCGTGGCCGGCGATCTCGCCGGGCTCCAGGCCGGCTCGCGCCGCGAGCAGCTCGCCGAGGTCGCCCGTCGACGCCTCGACCCCCCAGACCGGCTGCGTGTGCCGCTGCTTGTCGAGCGTCAGCCCGTCGTTGTTGACGCCCCGGTCGAGGTGGATCGCCAGCTGCGGGATGCGCAGCATCGGCCCGGTGCGCACGAGGCGCACGAGGCCATCCCGCGTGGCGACGCGGCCGGCGAGCTCGAGCTCGCGGTCGAGCCACGAGTTCAGCAGCGGGCCGCCGTACACCTCGACGGCCGCCTGCTTCCACCCGTTGCCGCGCACGTCGGGCACCGGCTTCAGCTTGAACCCGGGCGAGTCGGTGTGCGCCCCCAGCACCCGCACGGGCAGGGCGTCGGATGCCTCGGGCTGCACCCACGCGATGACCGCGCCGTCGCGCACGACCACGAAGCGCCCCGCGCCCCCGGGCCACTCGTCGCCCTCGTCGAGCCAGGTGAAGCCCGCCTCGACGGCGCGCTCGGCCACCTCGACGGCGGCGTGGTACGAACTCGGGGCGGCCTGGACGAACCGGGAGAAGTCGTCGACGATCGCGTCGACGTCATGGGAGTGGGGCATGCCCCCATCCAACCATCCCGGTGCGGCGGTCCGGGCCGTCGGCGTCGGCGGGCGATCAGGCGAAGCGCACCGACTGCTGCAGCCGGGTGCGCACCTCCATGACCTCGCCGCCGCCGATCAGCGCGGAGCCGGGCAGGCCGGTGCGCAGCACGCCGGGCAGCCGGGAGCGCTGCACGATCGCGGTCACCGCGCCGCGGATCGACCCGAGCACCTGCAGGTCCTCCTCGGAGTCGCCGTCGGGCACCACGACGAGCAGGCACGTGAACTTCACGTGGGCCGCGCGGCCGACGGCCTTGGCGCGCTGCGCGAGCGCACGCATCGGCTTCTCGCCGCCCAGCGCCTCGCCGATGAGCTCGCCGCGGCGGATGCGCACCGGCCCGCCCCAGTCCTCGGACGCGATGGCGAACAGCCCGGTGGGCCCGAGCACGATGTGGTCGAGCTTGGCGGGCAACCCCGGCCCCGCGGCATCCGTCGCCACGTCGTGCCAGGCCGTGTAGGCGATGCCGAGCGTCGACACCGTGCGCGCGGTGGCCTCTTCGGCGAGCGCGTCGGCCAGCACGTGCCGGATCTCGCGCGGCGCGCGGCGCACGAGCTCGGCGTCGAACGGGTCGGGCAGGTCGACGCCACGGCCCGCCCACTCGCGGACGAGCTCGAGGTAGCGCACGCGCGAGACCCCGCCCGGGTGTCCGTGGCTGCGCGTGGTGGGGCGCGTGTCGCGCCGCTCGCCCTGCGTGCGCGGCATCGACCACGAGCCGGCCTCCGCATCGCCGGCCGACGTGCGCGGCCGGCCGCCCCGGTCGTACGCCGCTCGTGCCTCCGCGGTGCCGACGCGCTCCCACGCGGCCTGCACGGCGTGGAACCGGTCGGGGTCGCCGCCCGTGTCGGGATGCGTCTCGCGGAGCTTCCGGCGGTACGCCGCGCGGAGCTCGCCGGTGGACGCGTCCGCGGCCACGCCGAGGATCTCGTACGGCGTCGCCTGGAGCGGGCTGTCGGGCATCGCGGGCAACGCCTCCGGGGTCGAGGGAACGGGAATCGAATCCCGACCCTACCGCGCCCGCCCGAGTAGACTCCGAGCACATTCCGAGCCCCGCCGAGGAAGGAACGACATGGTCCCCGAGATCAACTACTGGGCGGTGCTGGTCGCCACGCTCTCCACGATGATCGTGGGTTCGGTCTGGTACACGCCGAAGGTGTTCGGGAACTACTGGATGCGGAAGGCGAACGTGCAGCCCGACGGCCGCAGCGCCGTCGGCGCGATCATCGCCACCGTGCTGGTGAGCTTCGTGTCGGCGTGGGTGCTCGCGGGCGCGACCGCGATCGCCTGGCACTTCTACGGCGGCAGCTTCCTCGGCAACGCGCTGGTCACCGCGCTCATCCTCTGGGCCGGGTTCACCGCCGCGCGCTTCGTCACGCACGATGCGTTCGAGCGCCGCCCCGCGGGCCTGACGACGCTGAACATCGCGCACGAGCTCGTCACCTTCGTCGTGATGGCGCTGATCATCGGCGCCTGGCCGCCCGCCGGCACCGTCTGACACCCTGCTGCCCGCGACCCGCCCCGGGCCGGCACTCGCGACGGCGTACCCGGCGTAGCGTTGACGGCATGCGCGAGCGCGAGGCCCCGCCCGACCGACGCCGCCGTCGTGCACTGCGCACGCTGGGGCTCGCGCGCCTGGCCGTCGCCGTGGTCGAGGTGCTCGCGCTGATCGAGAACTTCCGGTACGTCCTCGGCTTCCGCAGCTTCGCCGCGGTGAACTTCTTCAGCTACTTCACCGTGCAGAGCGCATTCCTCACCGTGCTGGTGATCGGCGCGAGCGGCGTGGTGGCGGTGCTCGGGCGGCGCGAGCCGCACTGGTTCACGGGCGTCCGCTGCCTGGTCACCACCTACGTGGTCATCTCCGGCATCGTGTTCGGCCTGATCGTCTACCAGGCCCGCGCGACCGGCTACCGCATCGACGTGCCGCCGTCCGACCAGGTGCTGCACTTCGTGGTGCCGGTCGTGCTCGTGGTCGACTGGCTGCTCGAGACGGTGCTCGGCGTGCGGCACGTGCCGGTGACGTGGCGGATGCTGTGGTGGGCGCCCCTCTTCCCCGCCCTGTGGCTCGTGTTCACGCTCGTCCGCGGGCCGTCGGTCGGCTGGTATCCGTACTTCTTCCTCGACCCGCTGCAGGTCGGCGGCGCGCCCGGCATCGCGTTCTACTGCGCGATCGTGCTCGCCGTCATCCTGGTCGTGGCGGTGCTCCTCGTCGCGGCGACCCGCATCGTGCGCCGCGAGGGCGCCGGCACGCTGGACCCGGAGCCGGATGCCGCGGCGGACGCACGCGTGCTCGAGGCATCCGCTCGCTGAGCCCGCACCGAGCGGTTCAGCCCGCGGAGGGCTCGAGACCGGTGCTCGCGAAGGGCTCGAGGCTGGTGCGCGCGAGCGCGACGACCTCGTCGTCGGATGCCTCCGCGAGCGCGTCCGCACGCTCGGCGGCGAGCAGGCCCACGAGCACCGGCTCGTCAGGGGTCGGACTCAGGTCGAGCCAGCCCGCGAACGGGTCGTCGGGTGCGCCGACCACCGTGCGCGCCGGCGGCCCCGGCGGCAGGAACGGCTCGTCGAAACGGAGCCAGACCTGGTCGAGCCGACCCGTGCCGAGCGCCGAGATGGCCCGCGCGTGCCGCAGCGGCAACGACGGCGTGAACGCGATCGTGTGCGATCGCAGCACCCCGAGCGGCACCGTGACGATCGCGCGGTGGGCCGCGAACGACTCCCCGGTCTCGAGCCGCAGCGACACGGCGTCGCCCGAGTAGTCGATGCTCAGCACGGCGCCGCCGAGCAGCACGTCGAGGTCGGCCGCCTCGTCGCGCAGGAACTGCACGTACGGCGTCTGGACGCGATCCTGCACGACCGCCTCGTCGGGCTCGAGTCCGCCGTACCAGGCGGAGATCCGCCGGGCGTCCGCGCCGGTGCGCACGCCCAGCACCGTGTCGAGCTGGTACGCGAGCCAGTCGGCCGGTGCGATGCCGTCGTCGCCCGGCTCGTCGGAGAGCCGCTCGGACGCGCCGGAGCGCAGCAGCGCGTTCGCCAGCGTGATGTCGTGCGGCTGGGCGCGCGCCCACTCGCGGGCCGCGGCGACCGCCTGCGCGCCGGCGTCGGAGGGGTCGACGGCCGTCCCGTCGGGCGCGTGCACGGTCGGGGTGAGGTCGAACGGCGCGGTCGACGTGCCGGCGCCGGCGAGACGTGCCTGCAGCCCGACGGCGTCGGCGGGCACGAACGCCGCGCCCAGCTCGACCGGCACGGGCCAGGCGTCGTCCTCGATGCTCCGGATCCTCCCGCCGATGCGGTCCCGGCCCTCCAGCACGACCACGCGGTAGCCCGCGTCGGCGAGCGCGCGGGCAGCGGTGATGCCCGCGAGGCCCGCGCCGACGACGGCGATGCGTTCGCCGGGCTCGGCGACCTCGGCGACCTGCACCGCGGCGCGCGCGCCCTGCTCGGCGGCGCCGCGGACGGTGCCGGGGTACGCGGTCGACGTCGCCTCGCCGGCGAGGAAGACCCGGTCGTCGAGGGGGACGGCCAGGTCGACGCGGTGCTGGGGGGTCGATCCGACGGCCTGGAAGCTGAATGCCCCGCGCGCGAACGGGTCGGTGCCCCACGCCGACCGCCGCATCGCCGCCGGCGCGGGCACCGCGTGGGCCACGGGGGTGCCGGTCGGGGTGGGCGTCGGGGTCGGGCTCGGCGTCGGCGACGCGGTCGGCGCGGGCGGCTCGGGCACGCACCCGGCGAGCACCGCCGCGAGGCCCGCCGCGGAGCCGACCAGGAACGTGCGCCGTCGCATCAGTCGGTCCCGCCCGGCGCGTCCGCCGCCGCCAGCGCCGGCCCGAGCATGCCGCACAGCGCGAGCTCGAGCACGTCGGCCTCGAGCTCCTCGGCGAGGGCCGGTTCGTCGGCGTCGAGCAGTCCCGCGAGCGCGCTCGCGATCGCCGCGACGGTGAGGCTGCCGTCGCTCGCGCCGACGAGCGCGGCCAGCGCCGTGCCCGCGTCGACCGTGCGCGCGAAGCCGCCGCCCTGCCGCAGCGTGATCGCCGTCGGGTCGTCCGACCCGGGCCAGTGGTGACGCTGCTCGGTGACGTCGCCGGCGACGACCGGACGCGCGGCGGCGACGTCGTCGGCCATGCGGTCGAACGCGGCGACGCACGCCTCCAGGTGCGGGCCGGGCGCCCCCGTCCCGAGCGGCCCGTGCTGACGCTCCTGGCGCCGGAGCCGGGCACGGCCGTCCGCGGGACGCCGTGCGAGCACGTACCCGAACCCCACGGCATCGACGCCGCGTTCCTCGAAGTCGTCGAGCCAGGCGCGGATGAGCGCGTCGTACCCGGGCGCACCGGGCCGGGTGCCCCCGTCGCGCACCCAGGTCTCGGCGTACTCGACCGGGTCGACCCGGTCTCGCTCGACCAGCCAGTACTCCAGGCCCGGTGCGAACCAGCCCGCGGCGCGCTCGAGCCCGTCCGCGGCGCCCCGGTACTCCCAGTCGGCGAGCAGCTGCGCGCTCCCGCCCGGTGCGAGGTGCGCGTCGAGGCCGGCCAGCACCTCGGCGACGAGCGCATCGCCGACCATGCCACCGTCGCGGTACTCGTAGGCGGGCACGTCGGCCCGGCGGGGCGTGATCACGAACGGCGGGTTCGACACGATGCGATCGAACCGCTCCCCCGCGACCGGCGCGAACAGGCTGCCGAGGCGGAACTCGATGCGGTCGACGCCGTTGAGGGCCGCGTTCAGCGCCGCGTAGCGCAGCGCGCGGGCGCTGATGTCGGTGGCGACGACGCGGTCGGCGTGCCGGGCGGCGTGCAGCGCCTGGATGCCGCATCCGGTGCCGAGGTCGAGCGCAGACGCGACCGGAGCCTGCCACTGCAGCGACGCGAGCGTGCTCGACGCACCGCCGACGCCGAGCACGTGGTCCTCGGCGAGCGGGGCGCCGGTCTGCAGCTCGCCGGGGTCGGACGCGATCCACCACTCCGCCTCGCCCGCGCGGTCCTGGAACGCGTAGGGGCGCAGGTCGACGCGGGTGCGCACGTGCGCACCGTCGACGTCGACGAGGCCGAGTTCGGCGGCGCCCTCGACGCCCGCGGTCGGCAGCGCCCGCGCGAGGTCGTCGCGCAGGACGGTGCGGCCGAGCAGGAGGAGGAGCCCCAGCGTGGCCGAGGGCGCGTCGCCGGCGCGCTCCAACGCTCGCGCGGCGGGCACGGCGTCGCCGCGGTGCAGCGCGGCCTCGGCCTCCGCTCCCCAGAGCGCGTCGAGCCCGGCCACGGTGTAGCGCGCGGCGGCCAGGTCGGTCGCCAGCGCGGCCGCGAGCCGCCTCTCCGTCGCAGTCACCACGTGTCTCATTCAACCGCAGTCGTGGCCGCACGCGCATCGCACCGCCGGTCATCGCCGAGGCCCCGTCGTGTTGCGGTTCGATCACGGATCGGCAAGGTCCGTGAAACGCGGATGTCACACTCCCGGGTTAGCCTTGCGATGTCGAGTCGGAGGGGGACACCATGTCGCAGGAGGCGCCGGGCATCGAGCGGCTGCGCCAGGACGCGCGCGACGAGCTCGCGGCCCTCATCGACCTGCGATGCCGGCTCGGCGAGGACCCGTGGGCGTTCCTGCCCGACCTGCCGACGGTCGACGAGCAGGTGGTGGCGACGCTCCGCGAGGAGCGCATCCACTCCGACCGGTGGAGCACGGCGCGCGCCCGTGCGTACCACCCGACGGCGCGCGACGGCGACCGCGAGCGCTTCGAGTTCGACGTCCTGCGCGACATCGCGGTGGAGCACCCCGACCTGAGCGTCGCGGTGTGGAGCATGATCGGCCGGGTCCCGACCGTCTGGTGACGGTCGGCGCATCCGCCGTCACCCTGCTGCGTCGAGGGATGCCGCATCGGTGACCGGCAGCCGGCACGCGAACTCGCGACACAGGTACGCCGTCGTCACACCGCCGCGCGTCGCGCGCCCCTCGAACAGCACGAACCCCGCATCGACCCAGTCGGCGACCCGCTCCTCCGCGACGACCACGGCGACGGACGCCCCGTGCCGTCGCGTCGCACGCACGAGCGCGTCGTCGGCATCGCCCGCCGGCGTCACGGTGACGAGCTGGGTCGTGCCGCGTTCGAGCGCCTCGGCGACGCGCAGCGCCCTGCCGAACGCGAGCGGCTGGCGCACCATCGGCTCCGCCACCCGGGCGACGGCCGCCCGAGCGGCGTCGAGGTAGCGCCGATCGCCGGTCAGCCCGAAGAGGGTGACGGATGCCTCCGCGAGCGCGCTCGCTCCCGACGGCGTCGCCCCCTCCGACGGGTCCGCCTCGACCACCAGCCCCCGGGCGGCGAGCACCGGGTCGGCGCCGCCGGGTGCCGCGAACGGCGCACCGCCCTCCGATGCGGCGAGGATCGTCGCATCGACGAGGTCGCGGGCCGCGACCGCGAGTTCCGGGGCCCCGTCGGCCAGCGCGACGGCGAGGAGCCCGCCGGCGAGCATCCCGTGGTCCTCGAGCGTCGCGCGCGCCGCCGCCCGCTCCCCGTGCAGCGACATGCGCACGAGCCCTCCGGCCTCGTCGCGGTGCCGCTCGAGGAGCAGGGCCGCGGTCTCTCGTGCGGCGTCCACCCACCGGGGTTCGTCGAGCAGCGCACCGGCCGTCGCGAGCGCCCCGATCGCCAGCCCGTTCCAGCCGGTGAGGATCTTCTCGTCGAGCGCGGGGCGCGGCTGGGCGGCGCGCTCGGCGGCGTCGAGCCGGTAGTAGCCGCCCTCCGTGCGCGCGCCGCCCACCTCGCTCTCCGAGTCCTGCGCGCTGGCGAACCCGCCGTCGGGCTGCCGCAGCACGTCGAGCAGGAAGGCGGCGATCCCGTGCGCGGTCGCCGCCGCCCACGGCGCGTCCCCCCGCGCGGCGATCCGAGCGGTCGTCTCGAGCAGCTGCGCGTTGTCGTACAGCATCCGCTCGTAGTGCGGCTCGCTCCAGTCGGCGCGCGTGCCGTATCGGAAGAACCCGCCCTCGACCGGGTCGCGCAGCGGCGACGCGGCCATCGCGCGCAGGCTCCGCTCCGCCGACGCGGCCGCTTCGCCGCCGTGGGCGAGCAGGAACCCGAGCACGGGAGCGACGGGGAACTTCGGCGCGCCGCCGTAGCCGCCGAATGCGCGGTCCTCGAGCGCGACCAGCGCGTCGGCCGCTGCATCGAGCGCTGCGCGGGAGGGCGGGCCGGCACTGTCGGGTCGCAGCGCGGATGCCTCGGCCAGTGCACCCGCGAGCGAGGACGCAGTGGCGTCGACCTCGTCGCGGCGCTGCGTCCAGGCCTGCGCGACGGCGTCGAGCAGCTCGCCGAATCCGGGCACGCCGCCGGCGGGCCGCGGCGGGAAGTAGGTGCCGGCATAGAACGCTCGCCCCTCCGGCGTGGTGAACACCGTGAGCGGCCAGCCGAGGTTGCGGGTGAATGCGCTCGCGGCGGCGAGGTACCCGGCGTCGACGTCGGGATGCTCCTCGCGGTCGACCTTGATCGCGACGAACCCGTCGCGCAGCTGCGCGGCGATCAGCGGGTCGCTGAAGCTCTCGCGTGCCATGACGTGGCACCAGTGGCAGGTGGCGTAGCCGATCGAGACGAGCACCGGCACGTCGCGGCGACGCGCCTCGGCGAACGCCTCGTCGCCCCAGGGCCACCAGTCGACGGGGTTGGCCGCATGGGCGCGCAGGTAGGGGCTCAGCGCCCCCGCGAGTCGGTCGGCCATCGTCAGCGGTGCGGGGTGGTCGGCCAGGACGACGGCCCGCCCGAACCCGCCGGGTACTCCTCGAGGGGCACCCGGTCCTCCGCCCACGCGGCCCGGATCGGCGTCACGATGCGCCAGCACGCCTCCGCCATGTCACCGCTGACCGAGAGCAGCTCGTCGCCGTCGAGGATGCCGCCGAGCACCTCGCCGTAAGCACCGAGCCGCCCCTCGGTGGTGGTCGCCGACAGTTCGACGGTGCGGAGCCCCAGCAGGTCGTCGGCGCGGTTCACGGCGACGTCGAGCGTGATGCGCTCCGGCTTCATGCCGATCCGGAGGCGCCGCCGCACGTCGCCGGCGAAGCCGACGGGCAGCGCGGTCGGCTCGCGGAACGTCACGACGATCTCCTCGCGCTCGTGGCCGATGGCCTTCCCGGACCGCAGCACGAACGGCACGCCGTGCCAGCGCTCGGAGTTGACCTGCAGCGTCACCTCGGTCAGCGTCTCCGTCTCGTTGGCCGGGTCGACGCCGTCCTCGGCCGCGTAGTCGGGCATGACCCGCGAGCCGATGGAGCCGGCGGTGTAGCGCGCGCGCCGGGTCGCGGTCGTCGCGTCGCTGCCCCACACGCGCGTCTGCTCGAGGACGTCGGCCATGGCGCGGTGCATCGCGTCGGGCTCGACCGACGGCGGCGGCTCCATGGCGATGAGCGCGAGCACCTGGAGGAGGTGGCTCTGCACCATGTCGAGGAGCGCCCCGGCGTGGTCGTAGTACCCGGCACGGCCCTCCAGGCCGAGGGATTCGTCGAAGACGACCTCGACGCGCTCGACGTGGTCGCGGTGCCACACCGACTCGAACATGTGGTTCGCGAATCGGAGGCCGGTCACGGACAGCACGGTGGTCTTTCCGAGGAAGTGGTCGACGCGCACCACCTGCACACCGTCGGGGAGTCGTGCGAGGAGGCCGTTGAACTCGCGCGCGCTCTCGAGGTCGGTGCCGAACGGCTTCTCGAGCGCGAGCACGGTGCCGTCGGGCACCGACATGTCGGCGAGGGTCTCGCACGCGGCATGGGCCACCGCGGGCGGGAGTGCGAAGTACACGGCCACGGGGCCGGGCAGGTCGTCGAAGAGCGCCTGCAGGTCGTCCCTGCTGGTGGCGTCCGCCTGGCGGTACCGAGCGGATGCCATGAGCTCGGCGACGAGCGGATCGTCCTCGTCCGCCCGCATCGACCGCCGCAGGCGCGCCCGCCACTCGTCGTCGCCGAGTGCGCTGCGTCCGACGCCGACCACGCGCAGGTGCTTGCGGCGGTCGAACATGAGCAGCTCGCCGAGTCCGGGCAGCAGCAGCCGCGCGGCGAGGTCGCCGTCGGCACCGAGGATCACGAACGTACGTCGCGTCACCATGCGGCCCATGCTAGGACGCCCCCGGAATGCACGAAACCCCCCAGCATCGCTGCTGGGGGGTTTCGTTCAATGAATGTCCGGCGGTGTCCTACTCTCCCACAGGGTGGCCCCTGCAGTACCATCGGCGCTGCGAGTCTTAGCTTCCGGGTTCGGAACGGGACCGGGCGTTTCCCTCGCGCTATGGCCGCCGAAACTCTTGCCACACCCGCACCTGGGGGTGTGTGGTCTCGGGTCCCACCCCGGGATCACAACCCC